>CANRZX010000141.1 GCA_947644575.1 uncultured Clostridia bacterium
CCCCCCCACCCCCCCCCCCCCCCCCCCCCCCCCCCCCCCCCCCCCCCCCCCCAACTAATAATCTTTTTATGCTTCTCCGCCTAACACATAATATAACACATTTTGAAAATAGAACTCCAAGCGGAAAAGTGTTCTTGATAAGAGAAAAAGCCACGGTAAAACAGAACAAAAAAGTCTCCGGAATTGCAGAAAATCCGCTTTTCCGGAGGCTTTTGTCATGCGCCCAGCTTGCGCATCACGCTGTTGTACACACGAGGCTCGACGATGTGAAGGGTTTCCATCAGTTCGTCCATCACCCGCCACGCGTGCGCCGGGTCTTTTTGGGATACGGCGCGCAGAAAGTCGCTGTCGCCATAGCTTTGCCGAAGCTCCGCTTTTTCGGCGGCCGCGCCGCCCGCAGGGAATGGCAGGACGCGCGGCGCTCCGTAGCCCAGCTCCGCCAGCGGCAGCGTCACGCCGCCCGAGCCGATGCTGACGTCCATGAGCGTTTTTACCGGCTCCCCGGCGAGGATAGCCTCCCAATGCTTTCGGTAAACCTGCCAGCGCCCCGCCTCCTCGAACAGGTCGTAAAGCTCCGCCTTGTCATAGACGCTCGGCATGCGCTGCTTCTTCCTCCCCGCGCGGGTGCCCGCACACCAGCGCGACCCAGCCGTTTTTCTCCTTGACCTCGCGCACGGCAAGGCCCGCCGCGCGCACCGCGCCGATCACCTCGTCCCGGCGCGTATCGATGATGCCGCTGGCGATGAACACGCCGTCCTCCGCCAGCAGCGCGGGCACCGAGGGCGCGAGGCCGCGGATGGCGCTGGCCACAATGTTGGCGCAGATTACGTCGTAGATGCCGCTCGCCTTGTCGGAGAGATCGCCGACGAGCACGGTAAACGCGTCCTCGACGCCGTTGCGCGCCGCGTTTTCGCCCGCCGTGCGCACGCACATCGGGTCGATGTCGACGCCCTCGGCCTTGGCCGCGCCCAGCTTCAGCGCCGCGATGGCGAGGATGCCGCTGCCCGTGCCGATGTCCAGCACGCGCTCGCCGCCCGCGATGATGGCGTCGAGCGTCTCCAGGCACAGCGCCGTCGTCTCGTGCGTGCCCGTGCCGAACGCCATGCCGGGGTCGAGCGTGATGACGGCGCGGTCCGTCTCGTACGTCTCCCAGCTGGGCACGACGGCCAAACGCGCGCCGATGTCCATCGCGTGGTAATACGCCTTCCAGCCGGATTCCCAATCCTCCTGCCGTACGCCCTCGCAGGCCATCTGATAGGGGACCTCCGCGCGCTGCAGGCGGCTCTGCATCAGCTCGGCGATCTCGGCGAAGTTTTCCTCCGGCGCGATGTACAGATGGACCGTCACCTCGTCGCGGCTCTTGTCGAGCAGCTCCTGCTCGATCAAATCGACGTGCGCGATGGCCGCAACCTGCGCTTCCAAGTCCCGGTAATCTTCGATGTAGATGCCGCCGCCCGAGATGCCCGTGGCGATGTCCTGCGCCGTCTCGGCATAAGCCGCGGGCACGGTCGTTTTGATGTCTGTCCACTCCACAGCGATCCGCTCCTTTTTCGCGCCGTTTGGCTTCGACGCGTTTGATTCCACACGCTTTGGCTCTAAGCGCTTCCAGAATCTATTATACACAAATCTAAGCAAAAGGAAAATCCCGAAATTTCTTATCGCCGACACGCTCGAAAAGAAACGCTTTTCAAAGCGCGGCAAACTCCGGACGGTTTTTGAAAAAATCAGAAAGAAAGCCGCCCCCGCAGCCGGATGGCCGCGGGGGCGGAGCCGCAATTTTACAGAACGCGGGCATTACGCCTGGCTCGCGGCCACGGCGCACGCGACGGTCGCGCCGACCATCGGGTTGTTGCCCATACCGATCAGGCCCATCATCTCGACGTGCGCGGGCACGCTGGACGAGCCGGCGAACTGCGCGTCGCCGTGCATGCGGCCCATCGAGTCCGTCAGGCCGTAGGAGGCGGGGCCGGCGGCCACGTTGTCCGGGTGCAGCGTGCGGCCCGTGCCGCCGCCGGAGGCCACGGAGAAATACTTCCTGCCGTTCTCCAGCGCCCACTTCTTGTAGGTGCCCGCGACAAGGTGCTGGAAGCGCGTCGGGTTCGTGGAGTTGCCCGTGATGGACACCTCGACGCCCTCGTGCTTCATGATGGCCACGCCCTCGAGCACGTCGTTCGCACCGTAGCACTTCACGGCGGCGCGCTCACCGTCCGAGAACGCCTTCTCGCGCACGATTTTGAGCTCGCCGGTCTTGAAATCGTAATCCGTCTCCACATAGGTGAAGCCGTTGATGCGGCTGATGATATAGGCCGCGTCCTTGCCCAGGCCGTTCAGGATGACGCGCAGCGGCTCCTTACGGGCCTTGTTGGCGGTGCGGGCGATGCCGATCGCGCCCTCGGCGGCGGCAAAGCTCTCGTGGCCCGCGAGGAACGCGAAGCACTTTGTCTCGTCGCGCAGCAGCATCGCGCCAAGGTTGCCGTGGCCGAGGCCGACGGCGCGCTGCTCGGCGACCGAGCCGGGGATGGTGAACGCCTCGAGCCCCTCGCCGATGGCGGCGGCGCAGTCCGCCGCGTTTTTCAGGCCGCGCTTCACGGCGATGGCCGTGCCCAGCGTGTACGCCCAGACGGCGTTCTCAAAGCAGATGGGCTGCACGCCCTTGACGATCGCGTCCACGTCAATGCCCTTGGAGAGGAGCATTTCGCGGCAGGCGTCGAGGCTTTCCAAGCCGTTCGCCTTGAGGCACGCCTCAATTTTCGGCATACGGCGCTCCTGACTTTCAAACTGTGCCATAGTTCTTCTCCTCCTCTCTTACTCTTCGCGCGGGTCGATATACTTCGGCGCGTCCGCGAAGCGGCCGTAGGTGCCGATGTTCTTCTCGTAGGCTTCCTTCGGGTCCTTGCCGTGACGGATATCCTCCATCATTTTGCCCAGACGCACGAACTGATAGCCGATGGCCTCGCCGTTCTCGTCGACGGCCACCTTCGTGATATAGCCCTCGGTCAGCTCCAAATAGCGCACGCCCTTCGCCTTGGTGGAAAAGATCGTGCCCGTCATGCTGCGCAGGCCCTTGCCCAGATCCTCCAGCCCCGCGCCGATGGGCAGGCCGTCGTCCGAAAAGGCCGTCTGGCTGCGGCCGTAGACGATCTGTAAAAACAGCTCGCGCATGGCCACGTTGATGGCGTCGCACACGAGGTCGGTGTTCAGCGCCTCAAGGATCGTCTTGCCCGGCAGGATCTCGCCCGCCATCGCGGCGGAATGCGTCATGCCCGAGCAGCCGATCGTCTCGACCAGCGCCTCCTCGATGACGCCCTGCTTGACGTTCAGCGTCAGCTTGCAGGTGCCCTGCTGCGGCGCGCACCAGCCCACGCCGTGCGTCAGGCCACTGATGTCGCCGATCTGGTACGCCTTGACCCACTGGCCCTCCTCGGGGATAGGCGCGGGGCCGTGGTGCGGGCCCTTCGTGAGCGGACACATCCGTTCTACTTCATGGGAATACGTCATAGTGTGATGCTCCTTCTGTGATTTTCTTTCGGGGCGGCCGTTTTTGCACAACAAACTGTCTAAAAACAAAGCGGATGCCGGGGACGAGAGCAAATTTTTCCTCACAACTTGCCGACGCTCTTCGCAGACGCGACTTTTTAGACAGTTTGACAAGGCCGCCCGCCCTGCGGTTCCCTCGGGGCGGCAAAGAGCCGCGCCCAACGCACTGACAGTTTTTTCACAATCGCGCTGCTTTCATTATAGAGGATACACGCCCCGATTGCAAGCCCGCGCAAGGGAAAATCGCAACTTTTTCCGCCGCGCGAAAACGCCGTTATTCCAGCGTATCGGCCACACCGCGCAGCAGCTCGATGATGGGCAGGCGCTGCGGGCACTGGCCCTCGCACTGGCCGCACCCGACGCAGTCGGACGCCTTGCCCTTGCCGGAATTCAAGGCAAGCGTGTAGCTCCCCTTGACGCTGTCAAGGCTGTCCGGGCCGAATTTGCTGAGGTTATTCATCATTTTGAAGTATTCCGGGATAGAGATCTTCTGCGGGCAGCCCTCGACGCAGTAGCGGCAGGCGGTGCAGGCGATCGTCTCCTTCGACTTGATGATCTCCGCCGCCCCCGCCAGCGCGGCGCGCTCGGCCTCTGTCAGCGGCCGGAAATCTCGCATATAGGAAAGGTTGTCGGCCATCTGCCCCGGCGTGCTCATGCCAGAGAGCACCATCACCACGTTTTCCAGCGACGCCGCGAAGCGGATCGCCCAGGAGGCCGTGGAAAGCGCGGGCTGCTCGGCGCGCAGCAGCGCCTCGGCCTCGGGCGCGGCGCTCGCCAGCAGGCCGCCCTTGACGGGCTCCATCACAATCACGGGCTTGCCGTGTTTGACGCAGACCTCATAGCACGCGCGCGACTGGATATCGGCGTCCTCCCAGTCGATGTAGTTGAGCTGGAGCTGGACAATCTCCATCCACGGGTATTTTGTCAGGATTTCGTCCAGCACCTCGGCCGAATCGTGGAAGGAGAAACCGATATGCCGGATCTTCCCCTGTGCCTTTTTTTCGGCGACAAAATCAAATGCGCCGATGCGTTCGGCCAGCTCGACGCGCTCACGGTTCATCGCGTGCAGCAGGTAATAATCGAAATAGTCCACGCCGCAGCGCGTGAGCTGATCGGCAAAAAAGCCCTCGAGCTTGTCCGCCTCGCTGACCATGAAAAGGCTGAGCTTGTCCGTGACGGTATACGCTTCGCGCGGATAGCGCTTGGCCACACATTCGCGGAACGCTGTCTCGCTGTGGCTGCCGTGATACGGCGCGGCGGTGTCAAAATAAGTAAAGCCAGCGTCCAAAAACGCGTCCACCATGCCGTTCACCGTCTCGTGGTCGATCTTCGTGGTATCCGACGCGTCCAGAAGCGGCAGACGCATCAGGCCGAAGCCGAGTTTCTTCGCATCCATTCTCGTTTCCTCCATCCTCATTTTCCCAAAAAAATTTTTTCGCGGGGGAGAAAGCCTTCCTGTATCCTTTATAAAGTATACAGGAAATTCCGCCCGCGCGCAATATGAATATAACAGAAGAGAATCGACGGGAAATCGCCGTGGGCGATTTTTGCGCGGCGCACCATACCGCGCTTTGAAAAGCGACGCTTTTCAAGCGTATCGGATTTTATTGCAGAGGGGCGCCGGGGGATATTCCGAAAAATTTTGCTTGATTTCATATATTCTTGGCACAAACGTCTCTTTTTTATCCAATCATATACCGCACGGCGCGAAAAAAAGTATAATTAAATAGAAGGAAAGGGCGCTGTTTTGCCCGCGCGGAAGAGCCGCCGCGCATCGGAACGTCGGCCGTAAAGCGGCACGCCGTCCCGCTGTTTTAAGGAAATACTGATTAAATCGGCAGGTCATATCGGCGAGTAGATTTTTCCTACGGCCTAAGAGCTGCCGCTTTGCGGCGGTTGGCTCTGGATGCGCCTGCGGGCGTAGTCGCCTGTTGAAGGTGAAAAATCGCCGAAATACTTTGTGTCCCCGCAAGGGGGATGCCAAAATTCTAAAGCAGCACGGCCGCTAAGAATTTTGCAATATTTCAAGATTTTGGGGCAAAAACAGGCAGAAAATATGCCGCCGAGATGTGCCTGACGATTTATTCAGTGGTTCCTTTAAGAAATCAAAAATAAAAAAGAAGGAAGTGCTGCGTTTATGATTCTGAAAAATGGTCTTGTGTTCACCGAGGAAGCGCGGTTTGTCCCCGCGGACGTCGAGCTCGCGGACGGGCGCATCGCCCGCGTGGCCGCGCCCGGCACGTTGAGCGGCGGCGAGGAGCTGGACGCGGCGGGCCGGTATGTCACGCCGGGCTTTGTCGACATCCACACCCACGGCTCGAAGGGCTCGGATTTCTGCGACGCGGGCGCGGAGCATATTGAGACGATGTCCCGCTATATGGGCGGCGAAGGCGTCACCAGCTTCTGCGGCACGACGATGGCGTTCGACGAGCCGATCCTGACAAAAATCTTCGAGGTCGCGAAGCCTTATATCGGCAAGGAGACGGGCGGCGCGGTGCTGCGCGGCGTCAACATGGAGGGGCCGTTCTTTAGCAAGGCGAAAAAGGGCGCGCAGGCGGAAAAGTATATCGTCGACCCCGATATCGAAATGTTCGAGCGCCTGTACGCGCTGTCCGGCGGGGCGATACGTTTGGTGGACATCGCGCCGGAGCTCGAGGGGAGCGTTCCGTTCATCGAGCGCGCCAGCAAAAAATGCGTCGTCTCGATCGCGCACACGACGGCGAATTACGAGCAGGCCAAGGCCGCGTTCGCGGCGGGCGCGTCGCACGTGACGCACCTGTTCAACGCGATGCCGCCGTTCGGCCACCGCGACCCCGGTGTGGTGGGCGCGGCCAGCGACGACGCGGCGCACGTGGAGATGATCTCGGACGGCATCCACCTGCACCCGGCCGTGGTGCGCAGCGTGTTCCGCTGGTTTGGAGCTGAGCGCGTGTGCCTGATCAGCGATTCCATGCGCGCGGCGGGCATGCCCAACGGCGTCTATTCGCTGGGCGGCCAGACGGTGTATATGACGGACGGCAAGGCCACACTCGAGAACGGCACCATCGCGGGCAGCGCGACGTGCCTGGCCGAGTGCTTCCGCCGCGCGGTCGGCTTCGGCGTGCCGCTGGAGGACGCGCTGCGCGCCGCCACCATCAACCCGGCCCAAGCCGTGGGCCTGTTCGATGAGCTCGGCAGCGTCACCGAGGGCAAGCGCGCCGACGTGCTCGTGCTGGACGAAACGCTGCATCCGCAGCATATCTTTATCGGCGGCGTGAAAACAAAATAATTTCACGGACGCCCGAGAAAACGCGCTTTCCCCGCCGCCCTTCGGAGTACGGATGGGCGTGTTCTAGTCGCGGAGCGAAAACAAAACACGGATGGGATAAAGCGCGAGAACGGTATTCCACCTCATCCGTCACGGCCTGCGGCCGCGACACCTTCCCCTCGAGGGGAAGGTTGCTGGCGTAGAGGAAACGTTATTTCCTCGTCAGGAAACCTTCCCCTTGAGGGGAAGGTGGCCGAGCGTCAGCGAGGTCGGATGAGGTGGAAAACATCCATCGCCCAGTTCTGTATTGTCAAATGAGGCGGAATACCCATAGAAGCATTTTTCTGTCCCTGCAAAACGCGCGGCTTGGACGCTTCCACGCAGAAAGACGGCTTGTAAAATCAAGCGGAATATGATATGATAAATATATAATGGCTTGATTCGGGGCGCGGGCGCCGGCCGAAGCGGGACGGGAATTGTTCCCCCCGCGCGTGAATCATCAAAATAAAATATGAAAGAAAAGGGGTTACTGCAACATGGCACAGATTGATCTAAGCAAATACGGGATCACCGGTACCACCGAGATCGTCCACAATCCCTCCTTTGAGGCGCTGTTCGAGGAGGAGACCAAGGCGGAGCTGACCGGCTACGAAAAGGGCCAGGTCAGCGAGCTGGGCGCGGTCAACGTCATGACCGGCATCTATACGGGCCGCTCGCCCAAGGATAAGTTTATCGTCATGGACGACACCTCCAAGGACACCGTATGGTGGACGTCCGACGAATATAAGAACGACAACCATCCCGCCTCGCAGGAGACATGGAACGCCGTCAAGGAGATGGCCCTGAAGGAGCTTTCCAACAAAAAGCTCTATGTGATGGACGCGTTCTGCGGCGCGAACAAGGACACGCGCATGGCCATCCGCTTCATCGTCGAGGTGGCGTGGCAGGCCCATTTCGTGAAGAATATGTTCATCCAGCCCACGGCCGAGGAGCTCGCGGCCTTTGAGCCGGATTTCGTCGTCTACAACGCTTCCAAGGCGAAGGTAGACAATTACAAGGAGTTGGGCCTCAATTCCGAGACGGCCGTCGTCTTCAACCTGACCAGCCGCGAGCAGGTCATCCTGAACACCTGGTACGGCGGCGAGATGAAGAAGGGCCTGTTCTCCATGATGAACTACTACCTGCCGCTCAAGGGCATCGCCTCGATGCACTGCTCGGCCAACACCGACATGAACGGCGAGAACACCGCCATCTTCTTTGGCCTGTCCGGCACGGGCAAGACGACGCTCTCCACCGATCCGAAGCGCCTGCTCATCGGCGACGACGAGCACGGCTGGGACGACAACGGCGTGTTTAACTTCGAGGGCGGCTGCTACGC
>CANRZX010000142.1 GCA_947644575.1 uncultured Clostridia bacterium
GTCTCCATAGTATAATTATTCAGTTTTCGGCACAGATAACATGATTTCGAGTCAGCCCCGTTATGACCACTTCGATACCGCTGCATATTCAATTTTCAGGCACCGCCCCGCAGGATGATTGGAAAAATGCGAGAATCCGATGCAAGATAACGCAGTTTTGGAGCGCCCCGTACCCCGAAAAAGCCCGCCGGCAAACTCAACATAGACAAATGACCAAGGCATGGCACAGCTTCATGTCAAGCTTATCATGACCGTCCCATATGCTGCCGCATAGCAACGCCACACAGGATAATCACAGGGATTGTTCCTATTATAATCGAAATGTTCTGGTTTGTCAATTCTTCCGCTGAAAAGGTTCACGCATGGCTCAAGAAACAAAGGACAGCAGACAAGGACTCAGGGTCTAAAAAGACGGAAAGCATCCGAGCTTTCGCTCAATGGGCACGGTGCGTTCACGAGCGAAGTACAATGAGGAAAGCCATACAGACACGGGGTGTTTCATTTCTTCTTTGTCAAATATACAAACTTTTCCAAAGGCGATGCGGAAACACTGGGATATTGAAGATTCGCTTCATTGGCGTTCGGATATGACGTTTCACGGGGATTACAGCCGCAGTCGGAAAGACCGTTTGCGATATTCTATGGAGAAACTACTGAAAAAGGGCATACATTGCTTGAACCGGATACAAAAACGATACAAACGGGGTGTATCCTAAGGACAGGTGATCATGGCTGCGTTTCATTTGTTTTGATTCATAGGGTTCTTTCCGCTTCACGCGGAAGAAATATAGTATTGGTTTTGAGGTGGTTCTTAATGAAAAAGACGCATGCATTCATGGCTGTTTTATTTACGATGTTTTTAATGGCTGGGTGCAATCCATCGTTGCTTTCTTCAAGTGTTTCCCCAGCCGGCTGCGTCCAAAATTTCGATGCTTTGCAACAGGAAAGCGGCACGGGAATTCCCGCATTCACTGCGGAGGATTTTAACCGCGTTTATTCGAACGGTTACCTCTTTTATAGATATGCGTATACGGGCTTTTTTGAGAATGCGGACTATGAAGATTAGCTTACGAAAGGTAAGAGCGCATGGATTGCTTTGACAAATTTTTCCTCCAAAAAAGATTTTATAAATTACTGCGCCCAATATTTCACCGCCGCGTTTTTGGAGGAAAATATTACGCCGTGGTTTGGTAATGGAGACGCCGCGTATCTTCGGGAATTCAACGAAAAGTTGTACTATCGTGTTTCGGACGGAGGTGGTACTGTTGGCTCCCTCGATACAGACTCGCTTACTTTTGAGGAGGTGCCCAAAGGCAAAGTGGTCTGTACGTGCCCTCATTACGACGCACAGACGGGCAGAGCCTTAAACAGTGGCGCGATCGTTACAATGGCCTATGAAAATGGCTTCTGGCACATTGATAAAATTGAATTCTATGACGAATAGAAAGACAGCCTATCTGCGGCGCTGTTGCCAAAATAGAAGCTTTGGACAGTGGCGCAGCCGGGTATGCAAACAAAATCCCCCTATTTTCAACAAACTACGGGCGCGCTGCACATTTTTTGCAGCGCGCCTTTTGGAGAATTTTCAGGAAATCAGCCACTTTTTCAGCGGCCGTGCGATTTTTGCGCGCCGGTGTGCGGGGGGCGAAAAACGCGGCCCGCGTCCGCGCGATTTCGCGGGAGGGGAGCGAACCTTTGCCCCGAAAACTATGCTTGCCCTTATCAAGCTGCGTTTGACTCATTCGGAAAAATGAGCTCACACCTGCCGCTCGGCCAAAAACATCACTCGGTCGGCGGCGCGGTAGGCCAGCAGGATGACGTCGCGCGCGTCCTCCTCGCCGACGAGCGAGAAGAACACCCAGCTCTCATTCAGCACAGGCCGCGCGCCGCGCAGCCACGCGGCCTCCTCGGGCGAGGCGTTCGGCAGAAACGCGTCGATCAGCGCGTCCAGCTCCGCCTGCGCCGCTTCGTCGGGCGGCGTCCATTTGGCCAGCAGCCCTCCAATGTCCTTGTCGTAGACAAGGCGCGCGAACTGGAGCCCGACGCCGTCCGTGATCTGCCCGGCGCATTCCTTGGCGAAGCCCGCGGGCAGGGCGGCGTTCCAGCGCTCCGCGATGCCCTTGCTCAGCGGGTCGTCGCTGATTTGCGCCTGCATGCGTCTGTTCACAAGGGAGAAAACGACGGCCAGCACGAGCAGTAGCCCAATGCACACATATGCCCACGCGCGTGTGGAAAGACGTTTCATTTTCCGTCCTCCGTATCGGCGCCGCCCATGCCGCCGAACGCGAAGCGGAACACTTCGCCCTTTTCGAGCGTCAGCAAATCCTCCTCCAGCGGCGTTTCGCCCCATGAATTGATGCCGCCGAGGCCCATCTGCCCCTTGGCGCAGCGCACGACCGTTTTCACCTTGGGCGGCAGCTCATAGGCGTGGTGCGCGTTCTCAATTTCGTGCGGGGTGTAGGGCAGCGCGCTGAGCATGAACCCGTCGCCCGAGAACCACAGGCCGTAGCCCCGCTCGTCGGTGACAGCTGCCGCGCGCACGCCGCTGCGCGCGCCGCTTTCCTGCGGCATAAAATAGGGCTGCAGCGCTGTGTGCGCGTCGAAGCCGAACAGTCCCATGTGCGCGGCATGGTAAAAATCGGCGTAACTTTCGCCCGGGCCAAGGCCGTAGTAGACGACCCGGCGGCAGGCGGCAGGCAGCGTCAGCATCAGGCCGAATTCCGGCACGCTTTTCACCGCCTTGCCCTTCCATTTCAGCGCGGCCTCGACGCGCCCGTCGCCCGTGACGGTATAGGTGACGTTTACCTTTTCGCCGTTTGCCAGCCGGTACTTGGCACGCAGGATCGCGCGCGTGCCGTCCGATTCTGCCTTGACGCCGCGCAGAACGGGGTACAGCCCCGCCGTCTTGAACGCCGAATGTGCGCGCTCTAACTTCGCGCCGCGGTCGTTGTCCGTGGGCGCGCGCCAGAAGTTTATCGCAACGGGGCGGCGCAGCAGCTCCACGCCGCGCCAGCGGTACGAGGTCAGGCTGGCCAGCTTGTCCTTGTCAAACAGCAGGCTGAAATCCCGGCCGTGTACGCCGATGTTGGTCAAGCCCTCCACCAGCGTGACGGGCAGCGGGCAAGGCGGCTCCTCCGCCGGATTACTGGCAAAATATTGCCCGAACGCCACGCGGTGGCCCTTTTTGGCCCAGCGCGTGTCCTCGCTCAGCGTCAGCGACGCGTCCACCGTGTAGTCACCCGGCGTTTCCGGCACGGTAAAGGGCAGCGGGACGCGCGCCGTTTCGCCGGGCGCGGCCTGCACAGCGCAGGTATCGCTTTGCACCGCCACGCCGTTTTTGGTCAGGCACAGCTCCAACGTATAGGCCGACGCGTCGGTGAACAGCGATTTGTTTTTCACGGCGACGCCCGTCTTATCGGGCGTCAGCTCAAAGTCCTGATAGCACGCCTTGGCCTCGGCCAGCTTCGGCGTAGGGCTGCGGTCGGCGAACAGCAGGCCGTTGCCGACAAACTCAAAGTCCGACGGACGGTCGCCAA
Source organism: uncultured Clostridia bacterium (assembly GCA_947644575.1). Taxonomy (GTDB): domain Bacteria; phylum Bacillota; class Clostridia; order Oscillospirales; family Ruminococcaceae; genus Ruthenibacterium. The sequence continues at coordinate 3,537 of CANRZX010000142.1, forward strand.
AATCGCCGCCGTAGGCGAGATAGGGCTCGCCCCGCTCGTCCCGATTCTCAAGGCCCTGATCGACCCAGTCCCAGATGAAGCCGCCCTGATACTGCGGGACCGTGTCCGCCATGCGCGTGTAATGCTCCATTCCGCCCAGCGAGGAGCCCATGGCGTGCATATATTCGCACAGGATAAACGGCTTTTCAGGATGCTCGGCGATGAACCGCTCCACATCGGCCGCCGGGGTATACATCTGGCTTTCGACGTCGCTCGTATCGGGATAGCGCCGGTCGTTGAAGATCCCCTCATAATGGACGAGGCGCGTGGGATCTTTTTCGCGCAGCAGGCGGCTCATCTCATAGATATTTTTGCCGCCGAAGCTTTCGTTTCCGCAGCTCCATAAAAGGATGCTGGGGTGATTTTTGTCGCGCTCGAGCATGTTGTTCGCGCGGTCGAGCACCGCGGCGCGCCACTCCGGGCGGTCGCCGGGCAGGGCGGTCTCGGCCTTGCCCGCGCTCCAGGTGCCGTGCGTTTCCATATTGGTTTCATCGATGACATACAGCCCATATTCGTCGCACAGATCGTACCATTCGGTGCGGTTGGGGTAGTGGCTGGTGCGCACGGCGTTTATGTTGCTGCGCTTCATCATGCGCGCGTCCCGCTCCATTTCCTCGCGCGTGACGGCGCGGCCCGTGCGGCAGCTCCATTCGTGGCGGTTGACGCCCTTAAACACGATGCGCCTGCCGTTCAGCAGCATCAGGCCGTCCCGCAGTTCGAACCGGCGGAAGCCCGCCTTGCTGCGCACCGTCTCGAGCGGACGTCCCGCCGTGTCGGACAGTGTCACGGTATACGCGTATAGCGCGGGGATTTCGGCGCTCCACAGGTGCGGGTGCGGCACGGGCAGATGCAGCGAGACGCGCCCGTCCACGACCGGGGCGCGCACGGTCAGCCCGTTCGAGGAAAGCGACGCGTCGCCCGCGTCCACGCCCTCGATGCGCGCCTCAACGCACAGGTCGCCGTCGGAAAAATCGTCCGTCAGCTCCGGCTTCACCCAGATGTCCGCTAAATGCGCGGCGGCCTTGGTGAACAGCGCCACGCTGCGGAAGATGCCCGACATGCGCCAGAAATCCTGGTCCTCGAGCCAGCTTGCCGACGAAAAGCGGAACACGCGCACGGCGAGGCGGTTTTCGCCCCCGCGGCGCACGGCCGGCGTCAAGTCAAATTCGGCGGGCGTGAAGCTGTCCTCGCTGTAGCCGATGAAAACGCCGTTGCACCACACGGCGAACGCCGTCTCGACGCCGTCGAAGCGCACGCACACCGGCCCTTGGCCCCACGCCTCGGGCACGGTGAATGTGCGGACATAGCTGCCTGTGGGATTATAGCGGCGGGGGATTTCGGGCGGGGTCAGCGCCTCGTGCCCGTCCCACGGATATTGGACGTTGACATACTGCGGCACGCCGTAGCAGCCGCCGCCCTGAAGCTGGATATAGCCCGGGACGGCGATATCGTCCCAGCCCGACACATCGAACGCATCCTCGGCGAATTCGCGCGGCGCGTCCTCGGGCGTCTCGGCATAGTGGAATTTCCATGCGCCGTCGAGCGTCTGCTCCAGCGGCGCGCCGTCCGCGCCGTATACCATATACGACGCGTGCGCGGGCAGCCGGTTCACTTCAAATATCTGCGGGTCGGAAAGCCATCTCGGATCGAATTCCATTGGAAGGTTCCTCCTTGCGGATTACACAAAGCTTATATTTTGGAAGGGCGGGGCGCGCCCCGCTATTATTCCATTATAGCTATTATAGCCGCTCGGCGGTTATATCACAATGCTTTTTTTGCCGGGAAGCTGAAAATCTTTACGAAATTGTAACAATTTCTTGACAAGTTTGCGTTCACGCCTTACAATAAATACTGTGATATATAGTAATTTCACGGGGCGGACGCCTGCCGTCCGCCGTTTGGAGCAAAAAGAAACGTCCCCGGCGCGATTCTATGCCGGGATCCTCTTAGCCGCTAAAATCATCTGAAATCATGAAGTATGCGTTTTTAAGACGCGTTTTTGCGCCGGAAAACGGCTGGTTTGCCTTTTTGTCCGGCGCGGATACGCGTGGGCCGTATTTTTGTGTGATTGAAAAAGGCGCGGCAGCCGCCCCCGTCTGGATTACTTTCTTTCATAATCCGAACAGAAGAGGAGTTGACCCCTGAAAATGTCACCGATCACAGTTGTGGTGATCGCCGTTGTCACAGGCGTGGTATGCGCTGCCGTCGCATTTTTCGCCGGGGTTTCGTACCGCCGCAAAACTGCCGAGACAAAAATCGGCAGCGCGGAGGAGGAAGCGAAGCGCCTGATCAACGACGCCATGAAAACTGCGCAGCAAAAGCGCAAGGAAGCCCTTGTTGAGGCAAAGGACGCCGCCTTCCAGCTCAAGGCCGAGGCCGATAAGGAGATCAAGGAGCGCCGCGGCGAGCTCAGCCGGCAGGAGCGCCGCTTAGATCAAAAAGAAGAAACGCTGGACCGAAAGACCGCCGCGCTCGAGCAGAAGGAGGCGAACCTCGCCAAGCGCACCGAATTGGCCGAGGCGCGCCTTGCCGAGATCGAGCAGCTCAAGCTGCGCGAGCAGGATAAGCTCGAGACAATCGCGGGCCTTTCGGCCGAGGACGCAAAGCAGCTCCTGCTCAACCGTTTGGACGAGCAGCTGACGCATGAAAAGGCGATGCACATCGCCGCGTTTGAGACGCAGACCAAGGACGAGTGTGACTCGATGGCGCGCGAGCTGATTGGCCAGGCCGTTGCGCGCTGCGCCGCCGACCATTCCAGCGAGGCGACGGTGTCCGTCGTGCCGCTGCCCAGCGATGAAATGAAGGGCCGCATCATTGGCCGCGAGGGGCGCAACATCCGCGCGCTGGAGACGGCGACCGGCGTCGACCTCATCATCGACGATACGCCCGAGGCCATCACCCTGTCGAGCTTTGACCCGGTCCGGCGCGAGATCGCGCGCATGACGCTCGAGAAGCTGATCAGCGACGGGCGCATCCACCCCGCGCGCATTGAGGAAACGGTGGAGAAATGCCGCCGCGAGTTGGAGTTGGCCATGAAGCGCGAGGGCGAAAAGGCCGTCATGGACGTGGGCGTGCACGGCATCCATCCGGATGTTGTCAAGTTGCTGGGCCGCCTGCGCTACCGCACCAGCTATGGGCAGAACGTGCTGAACCACTCGCTTGAGGTCGCGTACCTCTCGGGCATTTTGGCCGCGGAGCTCGGCGTGAATGTCACGCAGGCGCGCCGCGCCGGCCTGCTGCATGACATTGGCAAGGCGCTCGACCATGAGATCGAGGGCAGCCACATTAGCATTGGCGTGGACATTGCCAAAAAATACCGCGAGAACCCGGCCGTCATTCACGCCATCGAGGCGCACCACGGCGACGTCGAGGCCAAGACGACGCTGGCGTTTATCGTCATGGCGGCGGACGCGATTTCCGCCGCGCGTCCCGGCGCGCGCCGCGAAAACTTAGAGAGCTATATCAAGCGCTTAGAGAGCTTAGAGGAAATCGCGAGCGGCTTCGAGGGCGTCGAGCGCAGCTTCGCCATTCAGGCGGGCCGCGAGGTGCGTATTATGGTGAAGCCCGAGGCGGTCGGCGATGACGAGCTGATTCTGCTGGCGCACAGCATCTCGCAGAAAATCGAGGAATCGCTCGATTATCCCGGTCAGATCAAGGTAAACGTCATTCGCGAATCCCGCGCGGTCGATTACGCGAAATAAAAATTATGATAAACGAGCGCCCTGCCCGGCTTCCCGGGGCAGGGCGTTTTTGTGTGTTTGTATGTTTTTCTCTGATGGCGGATTCCGCTCGACAGGGACAAGACGGTTTTCGGGGCGGAATAGCGGCCGTAAATCCGGGAGGGTTTCGCCGGAGCCCGCCGCCCTGCCCCGAAAAGCCCGCGGAACCGGCCGGGTTCCTTTTCGCTGAGGCCGGGCCCGCCGGCGGGCGGCCCTTCTCAACCCGCCGTTCCGGGGAAACGGCTTTGTACCTCAGTGGGCAGCTCGTCGTACCGCACCTCGGCCCAGCGAACGACGCCGCGCACCGGCACGACCTCCAGCCGGATAAAGGCGCCATCCTTCAATTCACGGGAGGCCCCGAACGAAATTTCCCGTTCCCGACCGTTTCCGTCGTAGGCGGGCAGCGTGTAGGTATAGGGCAGGCTCCCCTCAAAATTGACCACGCCGCCGCCCGATTCCGTCGGTTTCACCCGCGCGTTGTCGATCTGCGCGTAATAGGGCACGCCGGTGCCGCAGAAAAGCGCGTACAGCAGGCAGATCGCGCCCGCCGCGAGCAGGATGGCAAAGACGGGACCGAGGATTTTCCCAATGCTTTTCATCGCGGCTCACTCCCATTCGTCATAGACGCGGCACGCCTCCTCGGCGTCGTCCGCACTGTTTCGGCGCAGCAGCCAGTGAACCGCCGTCAGGGCGGCGAGGGCGGCAAGCAGATAGGCAAAAAATGATTTCATAATGACATACTCTCCTTATATCATAAAATTTTAATTCAAAAATTATAGTTCTTCCACGGAAACGTTCCCATACAAGTTTTG
>CANRZX010000143.1 GCA_947644575.1 uncultured Clostridia bacterium
CGCAGATAATCCCTTCCGCTGAACGCCCGCGCGCGCAGCGCGTGCTGCAGCCGCTCCGCGACGGACGATTTCCCCACGCAGTTGTCCCCCATCAAGGCAATCAGCAAATGACTCCCCCCCCTTATTTTTCAGATCCTGCCCGCCCCGGCCCCGGCAGGCCGTCGGCGGCGCACAAAAGAAACAGCGGCAGAAAATTGACGAGATAGCGGCTACGCGCCTCCCAGATCAGCAGGAACAGGCCGAGGCCGAACCACGCCACGCGCAGGACGGCGAGCCCGGTTTCCCCCCGGCGCGCGGCGCGCAGGCCGCCCCACGCGCACAGCGCCAGCAGGCAAAGCTGAAGGCTGTCCGCCGCGTAATACAGAATGCCCGCGTATTTCCCGCCGCCGACAATCCACTCATGCAGCGGATTCGGATATTTGGGGCCGGTATCCAGCTTGCGCGGGGCAAAACACGTGCCGTCGCTGAAAATATAGCTCAGCTTGTGGACACAGTGGCGCGCCAAACCGGGAGCGCCCATCTCCCGCACACGCCGCGCGATCTCCTCGCGGGTAAACGCCGCGCGCGCCTCATACGTATCGTATTGCAGCGTCAGCTGATAATCCGGGTCCCAATAGCCGCCGTCGCCGTGCAGTCCCATCATAATCCAATGGGTGAAGGGGATCGGTTCCTCCTCATATTCCGGCAGCGCCAGGCGGCTGACGGCGTTCCCGCCGGACAGCAGCACCGTAAAGCACGCGAAGCACGCCGCCAGCAAAAGCCACTGCGCCCGGCCCTTCCACACGATGAGCGCGTCCAGCACAAAGGCGACGGCAAGGATCGCGACGGAAATCTTCATCACCGCGCCCAGCGCGGCCAGCGCAAAGGCGGCAAGCGCGCGACGGCACGATCGGGCGGAATTCCCTTCTGCCGCCGCGTCCCGCGCGCGCAGCCACAGCAGCGCCGCGCCCGTCACAAAGGGCATGGTCAGCGTGTCCGTGTAGGCAATGGGCGCGTATAACAGAAACGCCGGATAGCAGCACGCGGCGCACAGCACCAGCAGCGCCCGCTTTTCATCCCAGAGCCGCTCCGCGGCGCGGTTCAACAGCCACAGCGAGAGCAGGATGCACGCGCAGTTCAGCAGGACAAGCCCGCTCATCAGGTCGGTCACGCCCAAAATGCGCAGCAGGAAAAAATATCCCACATAGACACAATAGAGCGGCGCGTTGTTGGCGTAATACACAAAATAATCTCCGGGCCGGACGCCCTCGGACACAAAGGCCGCGGCCTCTGCGGAAATGACGGGAAAATCCCAGCTTGGCCCGAACCGCACCTGCATCAGCAGCCCGAACGCCGCGAGCAGGACGCCGTACACGGCCAGCAGAACCGCCGCGATACGCCGGGGATGGCGCGGCTCCGGGAGGAAACGCTCCCATGCCCAGAATACGGCGGCCAGCAGGCCCGCGCACAACAGCGCAGCCGCCGCAAGCTGCCAGCGGCCCAGCGGCAGAAACGGGTTGTTGTGCGCGAACAGACAAATGCCGAACAGCAGCCCCGCCCAGAGCGCGAAGCCGTACTGAAACACGCGGTAGATGCGCGGCGACGGCCGCAGTCCCCCGCTGTCCGGCAAGGCCGTTTCAGAGACGCCGCGCTGGATTATTCCCATTCCATTTCATCCTTTTTCTTCTTCTTTTCCTTGGGCTCGAAGAAATAGGGGAAAACGCCAAGCTTAGAGCCGATCATGTGGAATATCGGAAAGCAGATCACGATCGTGCCCAACCGTACCAGCAGCGTGGGCAGCTCGCGGTAATCCTCTTCGGCCAGCTTGCCGCCGGCGCCGACCATATCGATGTAGAAATCGTGGCGGCTCAGCGGCGCGCCATGCTCGATCTGCGACAGAAAACTCTCCGAGCTCTCCAAATCCTCATAGACGACGCGGCCGACGGGCAGCGTCGTCTCGCCGCTGTAGATGTCGTCGCCGGATTGCTGCAGGCTGTCAAAGTTGATGACGGCGGCCACGCGCTCTCCGGAGGGTAATGTCAACGCGTACATATACCAGTTGTTGAAATATCCCGCACCCCGGTTCATATATTCGATCCCCGGGGAGACGACCGTAAACGTGTCGTGCGTTAGTAGGTCACCGACGCTTTGCGCGCGGAACACATCCGCGCCCGCGACGCCGCCGATCTCGCCGTCGGCCACGACATGCGATTCCACATAGCTGTCATAGGTTCTGTCCATAATTTGATCCGCAAGCCGCACCGTGCCGAGGCTGACCAGAAAGCTCAGCGCGAGGCTCAGCCAAAGATCAAACCGCTGAAAATAAAGACGACGCATGCAAAACCTCCCGTACTGTTGACTGCCGCTTCAAAAGCCGCCGCATCGCGGCTATAGTCGCGGCTATATTTTGATCGCGAGCCATTTGTCGCTGCGAAAGCGCCAGCGTGTCAAAAGCAGCCGCAGCCCCTGATCCAGCAGCAGGCCGAGCCACGCGCCAATGAGGCCCATATTCAGCGGGTAGACAAACAGCCAGCCCGACAGCGGACGGATGCACGCCACGCTCACGAGCGACACAAGCGCGACGAATTTCGTATCACCGCCGCCGCGCAGACAGCCGCTGTAAATCACCTGTGAAACCTGAAGGAACACGATCATCGCGACAAAGTCCATGATGACCGCCCCATAAGCAAGGATCTCCGGATCGTCGGAAAACAGGCGGAACACCTCCCGCCCTAACGTCACATAAAACAGCGCGAGCGCGGCCGAGCACAAAAAGCCCAGCCGCTGGCAAAAGCCCCCGTAGACCTTCGCGAGGTCGGGCCGCTTCTCGCCGAGGCTCTGCCCCGCGAGCGAGACGGCCGCCACCGAGAGCCCGTCGCCGAACGCGAAGGAGATCGTAATGATATTCATACCAATCTGATGCGCGGCAAAAGCGTTGGTGCCCAGCCGCGCCACGACCATTGTGTACATCAAAAAGCCGAAGCGCAAAAACAACTGCTCCGCCAGCGTGGACGAGCCGATATTCGCGATGCCGCGCAGGGTATCCGCGTCAAAGCCGCGCTTCTGCGAACCGTGAAATAAGTACAAAAAGCTGTCCGGATGCGTCACCGAACGCAGCGCCATCCCACAGGCCACCACAGTGCCGATCACGGTCGCGATGGCCGCGCCGTTCACGCCCAGCGCCGGGAACCCGAAGTGCCCGCCGATCAGCAGATAATTGCACACGATGTTCACAAGATTCGAGGTGATATTCGTGCGCATGGCGATCTTGGTATTGCCGACGCCGCGCTGTGCCGCATTGATCACCATATTCATTACGCTGAAGATCTGGCAGCCCACGATGATACGGAAATAGCCCGTCGCCAGCCCGTGCGTGTCCTCGTTCGTGCCCGCGAGGCGCAGGGCGGGCTCGGCCAGCAGCAGCGCCGCCGCCGTGATAACGACAGACAGCAGCACCGTCAGCAAAATTGCCTGCCGCAGCACGCGGTTCGCGCCCTCGCGGTCGCCCTCGCCCTTGCGCCGCGCGACGATGGCGCTGACGGCGACATTCATCGACAGGAAAACGGCGAGGCAAATGAATTTCGGCTGATTGGTCAGCCCGATGGCGGCGATGGCCGACGCGCCCAGCGACGACACCATGATGGTGTCGACCAAGCTGACAAGCGCCACCAAAAACGATTCCAGCGTGGACGGCCAGGCCACACGGAACGCGCGACGCAGCAACGCGCCGTTCTCCGGCAGCGGCCCGCACGCCGGCGTAGCCTTCAAAATGCGCTGCGCGTTGAACAGCAGCGCGAATCCCCGGTTCACGGTTGTCTATCCCCTTTTTTACATCAGTCCGGCGCGAACGGCGCCTTGCCCTCCGCCCACTTATGCCCGCAGCACGATCGCGCCGTTTTCCGCGTCCACGGTGACGGCGGCCGGCGCCTCACCCGCGATGATGCGCGCGGCGAGGGCATCCTCAACCTCGCGGCGGATCGCGCGCCGCAGGTCGCGCGCGCCGAATTTGCCGCCCTTCGCCTTTTCGCACAGCAGCGCCAGCGCCTCGTCCGTCCACGAAAGGCCGACGCCCTTCGCGGCCAGCGGTTCCTTGTATTCTTCCAGCATCAGCGCGGCGATACGGCGCAGATTCTCAGGCGAAAGAGGCGCGAACGTCACAATCTCGTCCACGCGGCTCATGAATTCCGGCCGCAGGAAATCCCCCAGCGCCTTGAGCGCCTTGTCGCGGCTCATCTGCTCGAGCGTGCGGTTGAAGCCCGTCTCGCCGGTTTTATCGCCCGAGCCGGCGTTGCTCGTCATACAGATAACGGTATTCTCGAAGTTTACTGTGCGTCCCTGCGCGTCGTTGATCTTGCCCTCGTCGAGAATCTGCAAAAGCAGGTTCATCACGTCGGGGTGCGCCTTTTCGATCTCGTCAAACAACACGACGCTGTACGGCCTGCGGCGCACCTTTTCCGTCAGCTGCCCTGCTTCGTCATAGCCCACATAGCCCGGGGGCGAGCCGATCAGGCGGCTGACGGTGTGCTTTTCCATATATTCGGACATATCGAGGCGGATGAGCGGCTCGACCGTGTCGAACAGCTGCATCGCCAGCTGCTTGACAAGCTCCGTCTTACCCACGCCCGTCGGCCCGACAAAGATGAAGCTGGCCGGGCGGCGGCGCGCGGAGATGTCCGCGCGGCTGCGCTTGACGGCATTGGCCACCACACGCACGGCCTCGGCTTGGCCGATGATTACCTTGTTCAGGTTCTCCTCCAATTTGGCGAGCTTGGAATATTCCGTCTCCTCCACCTTCGCGGCGGGAATGCCCGTCCACAGCTCGATCACCTTGGCGACGTCCTCCATCGTCACGGGGATGTCGGCCACGGCCTCGCGCTGAGACGGCAGCTCGGCCTCCAGCCGGATCAGGTCCGCCTTGACCTCGGCCAGCTTTTCATAGTCCGGCCCCTCCTTCGCCTGCTCCTGCTCGGCCTCCTGCTCCTTGAGCAGCGCCAGCCGCTTCTCGCTTTCCGCCCACTCGGTGATCTCGGGATGACGCAGGCTGCAGCAGGCGCAGGCCTCGTCCAGCAGGTCGATGGCCTTATCTGGCAAAAAGCGATCGGTGATATAGCGCTCGGACAGTGACACCGTGCTGCGCACGATGGCGTCGCTGACCTTGACATGGTGATACTCCTCGTAGTACGAGCGGATCCCCGCGATCACGGCCACGGCGTCGTCGAGAGAGGGCTCCTCCACGCGCACCGGCTGGAAGCGCCGCTCGAGCGCCTGATCCTTCTCGATATATTTGCGGTATTCAGCGAACGTTGTCGCGCCAATCACCTGAATTTCGCCGCGTGAAAGCGCCGGCTTGAGGATATTCGCGGCGTTCATCGCGCCCTCGGCGTCGCCCGCGCCGGTGAGGTTGTGGATCTCGTCGATAAACAGGATTACGTTGCCCGCGGCCTTGACCTCCCCGATCAGGCCCTTGACGCGGCTTTCAAACTGGCCGCGGAACTGCGTGCCGGCCACAAGACTCGTCAGATCCAGCAGATAAATTTCGCGGTCGCGCAGGCGCTGAGGCACATTTCCCTCGGCGATGCGCAGGGCGATGCCCTCGGCAATGGCCGTCTTGCCGACGCCCGCCTCGCCGATCAAGCAGGGATTGTTTTTCTGGCGGCGCGACAGGATCTGGATGGTGCGGTAGATCTCCTGCTCGCGGCCGATCACGCGGTCCACCTCGCCGTCGCGCGCCTTCCTCGTCAGATTCTCGCAGTAATTGTCGAGGAACTTGCGCTTTTTCCCACGGTCGTTCTTACTTTTTGGCTCCTTGCCCTTTTCCTCATCCTCCCCGCGCCGTCGGCTGAAAATACCGAATGGGAAGGTAGCGCTGCCGCCCGGCTCGAAATCGCCTTCCTCGGGCTCGTCGTCCGCCTCCTCATCGTCGGACAGGGGCCGGCCGGACATCCGCCGCCGTATTTCGTCCACATCGATGTCGCCGCTTTCCATCAAGCCGGAAAGGCTCTCCTCCATCGATTCGAGCTGCTGGTCGGAAATGCCGAACTGTTTCATCAGATCGTCCAGCGGCTTGATGCCCATTTCTCGCGCGCAGGACAGGCAGTACCCCTCGCTTTTGGCCTCGCCCGCCTCATATTTCTGCACAAAAACGATGGCCGGACGCTTTTTGCATCGGACACAGATCATATTGTCGCCGTCCCTTCGGGTTTATTTCTTCATCGGATAACGCATCGCTCACCAAGGAGTATCATGGATTGCCGGGGCCATTTCCGCTTTCAGCGCAAAAACGGATTGTAGGCCGCGAACAGCCGGTACAGAATGCTGCCGGACAGCGCCTCGTCGTTCAGCCCCGGCAGCGTCCCGTTTGTAATGATAACCACCGCCCACAGCAGGCACAGCCCGAGCAGGACATGGATCAGCCCGGCCACAAAACCAACGCCTACGCCGAGCAGGCGGTTTACGCCGCCCACGAGCGGCAGCTTATTCAAATTCGTCAGCGCGGCGACCAGCAGCGCCACGATCACCCGGCACAGCACGAAGGTGGCAAAGAACACCACCACCGTGATGAGCGGCACCACCAGCGGGGCGATAACCTCCTCCACCAGCCGCTGCGCCAGATCCGGCGCGCCGGATTGGAACAGCCCCGCCGCGCCGGCCGCGACCTCGTCCAAAAAGCGCTGGGGCAGGAAGGGGGAAAGCCCGTCTAAGATTTTATTCACCCCGCCCGCGCCCTGCTGCTGCAGGGTCGCCGCCATGCTCTCCGTCAGGCCGGATTTGAAAAAGCCCTCGAACACCGCGGGCGAAACGCGGCCCGAGACAAACCACGCGAGCCCGAGCGAAACCACGCTGCCCACAAGGCCGATCAGCCCGGAGACAAAGCCCTTTTTCGCGTAGCGGAACACGGTGACGGCCAGCACCGCCAGCAAAAGCGCATCGATCAAAATCGCAGGTGTTATATCCATCAGTATATCCTTTCCGGCGGGCGGCATTCCGCCCGCGCACAGCATTCCCTCCGGCGGCACCCGCCGCAAAGGCGTTTCGGGGTGTCAGCCCTTTTGCGCGGCGGGCGGCTCGATTACGCTGACGCGCCCCTGCGTCAGCAGCAGGGGCTTTTTCGCAGCCACCACGGCCAAGGGCTTTGTGTTCGTGACGGCAAGGCCCTCGAACGATCCGTCCAACCCGTAGCACAGCACGCCGTCATTTGTCAACACAAAGGCGTGCGTCCGGTCGGCGGCGACGCTCACCGCCCGCTCGTTCACATCAGCCGCACCCACTGCCGTCAGTGTGTCGTCCAGCACGGCCAGCCGCGTCGCCGCGCCGTGTACGCCGTCGCCAAACAGCAGCACCGCGTTTTTGCCCGCGCTGACCGCCACGCTCTGCAGCGCGCGCCCGCCGTAATCGTAGCGGTGCAGCTCCGCGCCGTCCTCCGTGGCGTACACCGCCGCAAAGGTGTCATAGATCACCAGCAGCTCGGAGGCGGAAAGGTACTGCAGCTTCAGCGGCATGCCCTCGGTCGTGCGGATCGTAATGTATTCGTCCCGGCCCGTGTCCATCAGATAAACCTTGCCGCCCAGCGCGCCGCCCTCCGCGTAGGGACAGCCCGCCGCAAGGCGCCGGTTGTCGTCGGCAAAGGCCATCGCGGTGGGCAGATCCTGCGTGCGGAAGGTATAGACGCACTCAAACATCGGGTCGAACACGACCAGCTTCGAGCGCGTGAAAACCGCCAGCGTCCCGTTGGGGCTCATGGCGCACAGCTGAATGGCGTCCTCAAATTTATTTTCAAACAGCGTGCGGCTGCGGCTCTCGACGCGCAGCTCCTTGCCCGAGCGGTTGTACAGGCAGACGCGCGTGCTGCCCGCCGTCAGATCGGGGCGGCCGTAGCCGTGCTGGATGCGCCGCAGCTCGTTACCGTTCGCGGCATACAGCACCAAGTCCTGCTCGCCCACCGCCGCGAAGCCGCCCGCGAGGGGGACCGCGCTTCGATAGCCGGGCAGGGTGAACGGCACGGGATAGCCCGCGCCGGGCGTCAGCGCAATGCTGAGGGAATCGACCACGTCGCCCAGCATGGCCAGCGAGGCGCC
>CANRZX010000144.1 GCA_947644575.1 uncultured Clostridia bacterium
GGATGTCGTCCAGCACGTTGCCGAACGCGTCACCGCCCTCCAGCCAGCAGCCGACGCACAGCTTCATACCGAGGCACGGGCTGTTGCCCGCCAGCTCGAACGCACGCTTATAATCGGCGGAGGAGGTGATGAGGTTCGAAATGCCGCACAGGCAGTCGACGGGCGGGTCGTTCGGGTGCAGGGCGATTTTCAGGTGGTTTTCCTCGCAGACGGGGAGCGCCCGATCGAGGAAATATTTGAAGTTCTCCCAGATTTCGTCCTTGGTGTAGAGGCGGCCGTGCGTGTAGGGGCGGGCGCGCAGCTCGTCGAGCTCGACGATGCGGCCGATGCCGCCGCGCGTATGCTCGCCCTCGGCGAAACGGGTCGTCAGCACCTGGTTCGGCTCCCATGTCATATAGACGACCGGGATGCCAGCCTTGCCCAAAATGATGTTGAAATTGTTGTACGCCTCGATGGCCTCGTCGCGGCCCTCAAGCGCCAAATGGATCTTATCGCTTTTATAAAGATGCGTATTGCCCGCGTCCAGCGCGACAAGGCCGAAGCGGTCGAGCCGTTCACGGAAACGCATGACGGCGTCATAGTTGGCGTCCTCATCCCGGAACAGGACATAAACGTGTCGGATACCCATCTGTACGATGGCCAACAGCTGTTCGTCGGTGTAGCCGGACTCCACCTTTGCCTGAACCTTTACTTTGTCTCCCAGCATGATATGTCCTCCCATTGCGAAACGAAAAATTTTCTGTTATACTATTTTTATATATAACATATACGCGGCGGTCGGTTCAAGGTTTTTTTATAAAAAAATAAAGCGCCTTCTGTCGATATTTCCGCATCATAAAACGCGAGGTGAACGCGGCGATGGATACCCGTTTTTTAGAATATATCCTCGTGCTGGCGGAAACCGGCAACATGACCAAGGCGGCCAAAAAGCTGTATGTCTCCCAGCCAACGCTCAGCCAGTTTTTGGCAAAGCACGAAACCGAGATCGGAACCCCGCTGTTTGAGCGCAAAAACGGGAAATACAGCCTGACACCGGCGGGCGAGCTGTACGCGGATTACGCGCGGCTCGTTCTGAGCCTGACGGATAAGCTGGAAAAAGACATCCACCGGCTCGGCACCGCCACGCACATTGTGGTCGGTACTTCTACCTCTTCGGCAATCCGGGCACTGGTCCATATCCTGCCCGATTTCTGCAAGGCCTACCCGCAGGTGGAGCTGACCATGACCGAGCACCGCACCCTGCGCGCGAGCGAAGCGGCGCTTCAAAACGGCGAGGTGGACATCGTACTGGCCGCCGTCCCCTCGCTGGAGCCGTATCAAGGCCACAGCATCGGCCTTTGGAGCGAGGAGGTGCAGCTTGTGGCGCCGCGTGGCCATCCCTATGCACTGCGCGGTCGGCAAGAAGCTCCCGGCGTTACCCGTGAGGAATTCAATCGGTATTTCCAGTCGACGCCCCTGATCCAGCAGCTCCCCGGCTCGTGCATCCGCTGTTTGGTGGACGCGTTTTTGGACAGTCAGCCGCATGTCACCGTGTGCAACACCAATAACGCGCAGTCCGTCTGCGACATGGTGAGCGACAACATGGGCGTCGGCTTTGTCCCCGCGGGCTACGCGGAGGGCGCGTCCCGGTTGGCTGCCTTTTCCCTCGAGCCAAAGCTGTACCGCATCCACGCGCTGTTGTACCGGAAAGATTTGGAGCTCAGCCCGCCCTATCAGTTCCTGATCGATCTGACGCGGAAATATTATGAAACCCGGAAACCGGAGAACCAGTAGCCGCGGGCGTAACGCGGCGGAGCGTATTTTGGACAGATTAAAAAACCTTGATATTAAAGCGGCGCCCGGGCTGACCGGGCGCCGCTTTAGTTTTGCCCTCTCAGAGCTTTTTCACATATAGGAAAGGGAGATCAGCCCGCTGTTCTCCACGCGCAGTTCGGGGTCCATGCCTCGGCCGTGGTGGCGCAGACGCCAGTGTTGTACACGCCGTCCTGCACATAGCAGTAGGCGGGCTGATAACCGGCCGCGACAACCAGCGCGTAGTCATGGCTCATCAGCTTGGAGGCCTTGGCCAGCAGCTCCTTCTTCTCCTCCAACGTCTTGGCGGCGCGGGCGGCGAACAGAGCCTCCTCGTAATCCTCGGGCTTCGCCATCATGTTCTTGTAGTTGACGCCCTCGGAGGAATACAGACGGATGTAGTTCGCGGTGAAGTCCATCTTGGACGATCCGTTGTTGACCATGATGCCCAGCTGATAGGTACCCTCGGCCTTCTCGGCGTTGAAGTCGGCGTTCGTCATGGAGTTGACCTCGGCCTTGATGCCGATCTGGGACAGATACGCCTGCAGGATCGTGGCGCACGGCTCGTTGGCCGCGTTCTCGTTGTTGAAGCTGATTACGGTTTCAAAGCCGTCGGGATAACCGGCGTCGGCCAGCAACTCCTTGGCCTTGTCAAGATCGTACTCATACTGCTCGACGCTCTCGTCGTAGGCCCATGAGCCGGGCACGGCCATCAGCGGCGTGGAGCCGCCCAAGCCGTCGTAGATGCCGTCGGCCATGTCGTCCCAGTCGACCGCGTGCATGACGGCCTGACGGACGCGCACGTCATAGAACGGGGAAGCCTCGTCGCCGGAGCAGAACATCATGTAGGTGATGCCCGCGAGGTCGGCGGCGTCCAGCGCGGCGTTCGTGTACTTGTCGCGCAGCTGCGGGATCGCGGTGGAGTTCGGGTTGCGGTACACGTCCAGCTCGCCGTTCATGAACGCGGCGGTCTGCGTGGTGGAATCGGAGATGAACTTCACGGTCACGCTGTCCAGATACGGCTCGCCCTCGCGCCAATAGTTTTCGTTCTTTTCATATGTGATCTGGGAATCCTGAACCAACTCCTTGAAGACAAACGGGCCGGTGCCGACGGCATGGATGGCCGCCCAGTCCTCGCCGTTGTCCTCGTAGGCCTTCGGGGAGTAGATGTACACCTCGCCCAAAACGTCGGCCCAGGTGTTCGCGAAATCCTTGTAGTGGACGACGATCGTGGTATCGTCGATTTTCTCAAAGCTCTCGGGATTGCCCAGCTCGGACTCCTTGCCGAACTCGACCATCTGATCAAAGTTCCAGATGACGGCATCGGCGTTGAAATCGGTGTCGTCGTGGAACTTGATGCCTTCGCGCAGCTTGATCGTGCAGGTCAGCGCGTCGGCGTCGGTGGTGAAGGACTCGGCCAGCCAGCCCTCGGTCTCGCCGGTCTCGGGGTTGCGGCGGCCCAGCGCCTCAATCGCGGGCAGCGCGTTGAAGCGGTCCGACGTGGTGGTGGAGTGCGGCAGGAAGAACGTATTGAACTGGAAGCCCAGCACGCTCAGGTCGCCGCCGTAGACGGGGTCGCCCGCGTTCGTGGGTGTGGTGGCCTGATTGTTCTCGGGGGTGCTGGCCGGCGTGCTGGCGGCAGGAGTGCTGTCCGCCGGCGTGCTCGCCGGGGTGCTGCTGGCAGGGCCGCCACAGGCGCACAGAACCAGCGCGACCGCCATGACAAGGGCGATCAGTTTGACGCTTTTCTTCATTTCATCTTTCTCCTTTTCGATATTATTCTTCCGAGCGTTCCTTTTTCAGGAAAAAGAACGTCTGGAGGAAAACAAATGTTGGGGCATCGCCGGACAAGGGCGCGCCCTTGCCGGACGGATGCGGGGGACGCCGCCCGTGAAGCGGAAAGCCGCTCAGCACAGGTGGCAGGCGACCAGATGGCCGTTGCCCGCGTCGTGCAGGGCCGGCGTTTCGGTCTTGCAGCGGTCGGTGCATTTCGGGCATCGGTTGTGGAACGGGCAGCCGGAGGGCCGCTTCAGGATGCTGGGTACCTCGCCCTGCACCGTCACGACCTCGCGGTTTTCCTCGATGAGTGGATCGGCGACCGGAATGGCGGAAAGCAGCGCCTGCGTGTACGGATGCAGCGGCTTTTCGTACAGCTCGTCGCAGGGCGCGATCTCCATCACGCGGCCGAGGTACATGACAAGAATGCGGTCGCTGATATGTTTCACGACGGCAAGGTCGTGCGCGATGAAGATGTAGCTGATGCCCAGCTCCGCCTGAATGTCCTCGAGCAGGTTGATGATCTGCGCTTGAATGGACACATCGAGCGCGGAGATCGGCTCGTCGCAGATGATGAGCGAGGGGTTCGAGCTCAGCGCGCGGGCGATGCCGATGCGCTGGCGCTGGCCGCCGGAGAATTCGTGCGCGACGCGGTCCTTCAGGGCCGGGTCCATGCCCACCTTGCGGAACAGTTCATCCACGCGCTGCTCGTACTCGCCGCTGTCCTTGACCAGCTTGTGGATCAAAAGCGATTCGCCCACGATGGAGCCCGCGTTCTGGCGCGGGTCGAGCGAGGAGAACGGATCCTGGAAAATCATCGAGACCTTTGGGCGGAACGGCTTGAGCTCGCGGTCCTTCAAATGCGCCACGTCCGTGCCGCGGAACACGATTTTGCCCTCGTCCGGCTCATACATGCGCATAATGCAGCGCGCCAGCGTCGTCTTGCCGCAGCCGGATTCGCCCACGACGCCCAACGTCTCGCCCTGGCGCAGTGTGAAGCAGATGTCCTCGATGGCCTTGACCTCGCCCACCTTTTTGCGGAACAGGCCCTTGTACACGGGGAAATATTTGCGCACGTCCGCGACGTCGAGGCACAGTTCCTCGGAGGAGGCGCGCTCGGGCGCCTCCTTGTAGCTTCTGCCGCGCAGCTCGGCTTCCTTGTCGGCCAGCTCCTGCCCCGTCAGGCAGCACGCGCTGTAATGGCCGGGTTTGACCTCCTTTAAGGAGTAATCCGTATGGCTGGTGCAGCGCTCGCAGTGGTATTCGCACCGGGGATAGAACGGGCAGTATTCCGGCCGCTGGGACGGCACCGGGGGCAGACCGTCGATGGGGATGAGGATGCGGTCCTTCGGGTCGTCAAGGCGCGGGATAGCGCGCAGCAGCGCGCGAGTGTAGGGGTGCTGCGTGTCGTGGAAGATCTCCTTGCAGCCCGAGGTCTCGACGATATGGCCGCCGTACATGACATAGATGCGCTCGGCGTAGCGCGCCACAAGGCCGAGGTTGTGCGTAATCATGATGACCGCGGTGTTCGTCTCCTTGGCGATGGTGCGGATCATTTCCAAAAGCTGCGCCTGCGTCGTCACGTCCAGCGCGGTCGTGGCCTCGTCGGCGATCAGGATGTCGGGCTTCGGCGCCATCGCCATCGCGATCATGATGCGCTGGCGCATGCCGCCCGAGAACTGCTGCGGATAATAGTTGTACCGGCTCTCAGCGTCGGGGATGTTGACCATCTTCATCGCCTCGACGGTGCGCCGGCGCGCCTCCTCGGGCGAGAGCCCGGGGTTATGCAGAAGCAGGTTTTCTTGAATCTGGTAGCCGACCGTCAGCACCGGGTTCAGGCTCGTCATCGGCTCCTGAAAGATGATCGAAATGCGTCCGCCGCGCACCTGGCGCATGGTCTCGCTCTCGGAATCATGGTCGAGCAGGTTGCCCTCCACACCCTCGAGCAGCACCTCGCCTCCGGCGACGCGCCCGGGGCTGGCGATCAGCTGCAGGCAGCTGAGCATCGTCACGGATTTGCCCGAGCCGCTCTCGCCCACGATGCCGACGATCTCGCCGCGGTCCAAATGCAGGGAAACGCCCTCGATCGCGTTGAATTCCTTTCCGTCCGAGCGGAAGGTGGTGACAAGGTTCTTTACTTCAAGCAGATGTGCCATTCAAACAACGCCTCCCTTCGTCAGGCTTCGCCGCGCAGGCGCGGGTCGAGCGCGTCGCGCACGCCGTCGCCCAGCGTATTCAGGCAGATGACGAGCAGCGCGATGCAGATGCCGGGCGCGAGCGAGTAGACCGGGTTCGTCAGCAGGAAGTCGCGCCCGCCGGACACGAGCGAGCCCCACGAGGCCGTCGGCACGCTGATGCCCAGGCCGAGGAAGGAAAGGCCCGCCTCCGCGAGAATCGTGCCGCCGATCTGCTGCGTCATGGTGACGATGATCGGGGAAATGCTGTTGGGCAGGATGTGCCGGAGCATCAGCCGCAGCGGGCTGTTGCCCTGAAGCTTGCCTGCCATAATGTAGTCGCGCTCCTTGATGGAGAGCACTTGAGAGCGCATCATGCGGATGTAAACCGTCATGTTGGAGATGCCGAGGATGATCGCCACGTTGACAATGCCGCCGCCAAACACCGAGCACAGCGCGATCGCGAGCACAACCTGCGGGATCACGCGGATGGCCTCGGCCACGCGGCTGATGACGTCGTCTACCACGCCGCCGAAGAAGCCGGCGACCATGCCCATGCTTGTGCCGATCACGCAGGCGATCATGACGGCCAGCACGCCGACGATCAGCGAGACGCGGCTGCCGTAGATGATGCGACTCAGAACGTCGCGCCCGAATTCGTCCGTGCCCAGCCAGTGCGCGGCGCTGGGGCCTTGGGTGCGCTCACGGATGCTGATCTCGTCCGGGTTGTACGGCGCGATGAAATTCGCCAAAAACGCCGAGAGAATCATCAGAATCAGGATAACAAACGCCGCGATGGCGATTTTGCGGGAGAACAGCGTCTTGATGAACTGGCGGCGGTGCTTCGCCTTGTTCTGCTTGGCCTGCTCCGCGGCCGCTGTATTGGTCTGGCTCATCATTGCGTCCCCTCCTTTCACGCTACGCCGACACGCGGGTCGACGACGACATAGACGATGTCGGTAATCAGGTTGACAATGCTGGTAAACGCCGCGATCAGCAGCACGCAGCCCTGCACCAGCTGGATGTCAAGGCTGTTGATGGCGTTCACCATCAGCGAGCCCATGCCGGGAATTACGAACACGTTCTCCACGAACACCGAGCCGCCGACCATGCCGCCGAGGCGCAGGCCCATCAGCGTCAGCACGGGCAGCAGCGCGTTCTTCAGCGCGTGGACGAAGATGACCTTCTTTTCCCGCAGGCCCTTGGAGCGCGCGGTGCGGATGTAATCCTGACGGATGACCTCCAGCATGCTCGAGCGCGTCTGGCGCGTGATGGAGGCGATGCCGCCCACGGCAAGGCACAGCAGCGGCATGATGATGGAGCGCACGCTCAAACCGAAATCCACCCACGGCCACACAAAGCCGCTGGAGGGCAGCCAGCCCGTGAGCATGCTGAATACGTACAAAAACAGGATGCCCAGCCAGAATTCCGGCAGGCAGCAGCAGACGTTAGCCGTCGTGGTGACAAACGTATCCGCCGCCGTTCCCCGGCGCACCGCGCTGATGATGCCGAACACGATGCCCAGCGGCACGCTGATAAAAAACGCCAGCAGCGAAAGGAAAATCGTAACGGGCAGCCGCTCGGAGATCACCTCGATTACCGGCCGATGATAGATCTGCGAGGTGCCGAGGCTCCCGGTCAGCGCGTCCTTGAGCCACAGCGCGTAGCGCACCAACACGGGCTTATCCATGTTCAGCTCATGATAGAGCCGGTCATATGTCTCCCCGGAGATCTCGCCGCCGGTCATGGCCGCGATGGGATCGCCGGGAAGGAAGTCGACCAGCAGATAGGTCATCAGGGACACGATGAACAAAATGATCAGCGTTTGTCCCAGGCGTTGGAAAATGTACCGAACCATGCTCTTCCTCCCAAACGTTTATTTAGAGAGCCCCGTCCCGGGACGCCGGATAGAGAACGCACCCTGAAGGGCCTATCCGGAACGCCGCCCGCGGCTCCCGCCGCCAAGAGCCTTCCGCGCGCGGACGGCTCTCGGCGAAATTTACAAAAGGGATATCCGCCGCGCCATGTTCGGCTGCCGGAAAAACGAAGGCCAAACGGGCGTCGAAATTCCCGGCGGACGCGTTTTTTGAGACAGCCCGGCAAACGCTTGCGCGGCGAAAACTATTGTGTTTTCCAATAATTGCATCAAAACGTCAGAAAACATCAACGCATGGAAAAATTCGTAAAAAAGAGAGAAAATATCGCAAATACAATGAATTATTTGCTCACATTATAATATATTATGTGGATTGTTACAATATCAGAC
>CANRZX010000145.1 GCA_947644575.1 uncultured Clostridia bacterium
CTGTTCCCCGATGAATCGGGACAGGCCCCAAATCGTAGATTTGGACAGCGCCGCAGCCGGGCATACAAACACCGCTACAGCAAAAAGGGGATTTTGAGTGTACAAAGTGCATGAAAAATTCCCTTTTTGCGCCGGACTGCGCCCGCAGGCGCGTCCAAAGGCCAACCGCCGCGCAGCGGCGGCTCTTAGGCCGTCGGAAAAGAGAACTAAGGGAAACCAATAAGCGACTGCGCAGCAAAACTTTTTATAGGGCCCCCACAAAATGAAGCGAAGCGGAATTTTGTGGGGAAAAGGAAGAACGACGGAACGGTGTGAGAAACGGGCAAAGCCCGTTTTGAACAGAGTGTAGTCCGTTCTGACGTGCGTTTGGTGTCCCTCAGAGACTGTCGACTTTGTCGACGGTTCCCGCCGGGAACCGTGTTCGGTTCCCGGCGATTTTTCATTTTTCAAGGCCGGAGCGCAGAAAAAAGCGTCAAAAAACTGTACAACAGAGCCAATACAGTGTATAATATATGTAAAATTCTCTTGGCCCTGCGGCGCACCGCCTTTGCCAAGGGATGCCCTATGACCCTTTTATCGTCGAAGCGCCCGAGAAAAAGCGCTTTTTGAAACGCGGCGCATGCGCTGTGCGAAAGCATCGCAAAAGCACTGCACGCCGCGCAAAAACGAACGGTTTGTTTTTAGACAGTTTGTTATGCGCGTCGGCCTGAGCGGAGGAGGTTCGGCTCGCATCGGCTTCTTCCGCTTCATCCCAATGGAACGAGCGCAAAAAAGGAGTGATCGGTTTTGATCAAGTTCTATAATCCCCTTGGAAAGATCTGCATGACGGGCGGCTATTTTGCGGGGCTTGTCGGCGCCGCGGTGCAAAGTTGCTACGGTGTCTGCGGCATGGCGGACAACGGCACGTCCGACAGCCTGAAATCCCTTGTGCTCGGGGCGAACCACCCGGATCGGGGCGTGCGCGTCACCGAGGAAAGCGGCCGTCTTGTCATCGATCTGCACATTAAAGTGATGTACGGCCTAAATATCGCCGCCATCGTGCGCAGCATCACCCATAAGGTGAAATATGCCGTCGAGGACGCCACCACCCTGCGCGTAGCGCGCATCAATGTTTTTGTGGACGACATCGTCTGACCCCTATCCGGCGATCATCCGTCCGCCGGTGGGGCGCGCTTTTTCATGCCCCGGCAGCCTAGGCGGGCCGAAACATTCTTTGAGGTGAAACGAAAATGATTACTGGTCTGACTTTGAAAAACAGCTTCATTTCGGGCGCGAACAGCCTCTCCAACCGCCGCGCCAAGGTAGATGAGCTGAATGTATTCCCCGTGCCGGACGGCGACACTGGCACCAATATGAGCATGACCATTGGCGCGGCGCGCGCCGAGCTTGCGAATCTGCCGGACGACTGTACCGTTGAGAAGGCCGCGCAGGTGGCTGCCAGTGCGATGCTGCGCGGCGCACGCGGCAATTCGGGCGTGATCTCAAGCCTGCTGTTCCGGGGCTTTTCCAAGGCGCTTCAGGGCAAGCGCACTGCGGACGCGGCCGATCTTGTCCGGGCGCTGGAGATGGGCGTAGAGAGCGCCTATAAGGCCGTAATGAAGCCCACCGAGGGCACGATGCTGACCGTGGCACGCGTCGCCAGCGAGGAGGCCGCCGCCAGCGGCATCGCCGACGAGGTCGAGCTGTGGCAGCTGGTGTGCGCGGCGGCACAGCGCGCACTGGACGCGACGCCCGAGCAGCTGCCCGTGCTGAAAAAGGCCGGTGTCGTGGACGCGGGCGGGCAGGGCCTCGTCTATATCTTCGAGGGTATCCTCTCCGTGCTGCGCGACGGCGAAGTAATCGGCGCGGACGAATTTGTGGAAAAGAGCGCGAAGCTGTCCACCAGCGGCGCGGGCAAGGGCGTCTATACCGACGACCTGATGAAGGTCGAGGACATCAAAAATGGCTATTGCACACAGTTCCTTGTCAACAAAAACGCTGGGGCCAGCAGCAGCAAGCTGCGCGCGTTCCTCGAGAGCAACGGCGACAGCGTGGTCGTAATCGAGGACGACGAGGTCATCAACTGCCATGTCCACACGGCGGATCCCGGCAAGATCGTCAGCCACGCGCTGCAGTACGGGTATCTGACGAATTTCAAGATCGAGAACATGCACGAGCAGTTCTTGGCGCGGCAGGCGCAGGGCGAGGGCCTGAAAAAGCAGGCCGCTGCCGAGGCCGCCGGAATAAACGGGGACTTTACCTACGCCGCCGTGGACAACGATCGCGCCTTCGGCTTTGTGGCCGTGGCTGCGGGCGAGGGCCTGAAGGACATCTTCACTGACCTTGGCGCCGACGCCGTTGTTTCGGGCGGACAGACGATGAACCCCTCCACGGCGGATATTGTCGCCGCCGTGCAGAGCGTGCCCGCGAAAACGGTGTTCGTGCTGCCCAACAATAAAAATATCATCATGGCGGCCGAGCAGGCGCAGGGCATCGCCGACCGCACGGTCGTCGTGCTGTCCACGCGCACGATCCCGCAGGGCATCACGGCGCTGCTCAACTTTGACCCGGACGCCTCCGAGTATGAAAACGCCACTAAAATGATGCAGGCGGCGGACAAGGTCGCCACCGGGCTTGTTACCTTCGCCGCGCGCGACAGCGATTTCGACGGCCGCAAAATCAAAAAGGGCGAGATCCTCGCGTTGGAAAACGGCAAGCTGGTTTCTACCGGCACGGACATCACCAAGGTGACGTACCGCTTAGCGCGCAGCATGTGCCGGAAGGACACGAATTTCATCACCGTGATTTCCGGCTGCGACGTCAGCGAGGCGGACGCCGCCCGCACCGCCGACCTTGTGCGGGCCAAGTGCCCGGCGGGCATCGAGGTTTCGCAGCTGAACGGCGGCCAGCCCGTGTATTACTATATCATCAGCGTGGAATAACATTCTGTATATTCTTTAAGGAAAATACAAAATGAAAATTCGGCCGGTGCGCGGACACACAAAGCGCCGCCGGGGCATAGGATGCGTCAGCGGGCAGCGCCGCGTCGGGCCGGCCGAGGGAGGAAACGCCTTGTCCTTTCTGATTACCGAGAGCCGGGACGCGCTGCCAATAGAGGCGCTGCCCGCGCTGAAAATTACGCATTTTACCGGCGAACCGGCGCGCGGGCGTGTGTACGCGTATCTGCGCTGCTATGTCCACGACGGGGCGATTCCCTTCAGCGTCACCGTGTTTGACGGCGCGCCCCGCGACACAGCGCGCTTCGGCTTTGCCGTGACGCTTGACAGCGCGGCGGAAATCTATTTGTTCGCGTCCTGCGCCAAGGGGCGCGACGGCAAGCTTTGGCTGTACCGGGCGGGTGCGGAGTTCGATATGCCGCTGCGCCCGATGGAGATGCCCGCTTTGCGTCAGCTTGCGGGGAGCGACGAGCAGGGCGTTTACTGGGGCGTCGAGGGTGTGATTCCCGCCGGGACGCTGCGCGAGGCGTTCGGCCGCATTCCGAAAGCGGGCGATATGCTGCCCGCCAACGCGTTTTTGTACGACAAGGCGGAGGCTGCCTTCGGCGCGGCCTACCCCGTTCCGGAAGGGCGCGGCGTTCCCTCCGCATCCGGCTTCGGCGCGCTGGTCGTCGTACCCTATTGAGGCTTGGCCATACGGTAAATGGTTCCGAACGCCCAGAACGGCTCGCGGCCGTCCTGTGAGCGGAACCTTAGAGAAGGAGGTACCGTACAAATGTTGAGATGGCTTTGGAAACTGGCCGCCGCTCTGCTGGCGATCTTCGCGGCGGTGGCGTGGCTGGATCGCACCGGCTCGCAGGAGTACATTGAAATTTATTCGGACGACGATGAGGAGGAGGACGCGTTTTGAGCGTCTGCCCCCGTCCGATCCTTACCGTCCGCGCGGCGCGGGCGGCACAGCAGCGCAGGGCCTTGTCAGACAACGACAGGGCTTGTTGCGGTTTTTCTGTTTTCAGTTTTGTCGGACGGACGGCGTCTGTTCTATAGAGTCCAACACGCTTGAAAGCAAGGGCCTTGTTTTCAAGCGACGCCTATTGACTGTAGAATTGACAGTTCAAGTGTGCCGATATACCATAATGCCGCATCAGCGGCCACAACAACACAAGCGAGCAAAGCGAGCGGTGTTGCATGGTATCATCGGCAGTTTCGCCGGTTGCCCCGCAAGGAGCGAGGCGAACGCCATAAAAATTAAGTATCATAATCACGGAGTGGTTATGATACCATGCGGCGCTTTTCCAGCGCGCCGACCTCAGCTTCTTACATAAGGGGTGCTTTGGGCATGGAAAGCAATCTGTTCCTTTTGAAAAATGAAAAGGCTTTCGCAGGGGGAACGTTTGACAATGTATCCTACATAGACGGCGCGCTGCGGCTGGATCAATCCGCCGGGCGCTATGTCCAGGCCGGGTGCTACACGTCGCAGGAGCTGGCTGCGCCCGCGTTCGGCGCGTTGGTCGCCTCATGGAATGCGGCAACGCCGCGCGGCACGGCGTCGGAAGCGTTCGTGCGCGTTTGGGTGGGCGGCGCATGGTCCGCGTGGATGTCCTACGGGAAATGGAGCCCGTTTTTGCGCCGGGCCAGCATGCCCGTCCGCCACGAGGAAAGCGACAACGCCTATTTAGACACCGATGTGGTGCGCGTGCGCGCGCCGGGCGGCGCGACGGCGTTCCAGCTGCGCATCCGCCTGTACGCTAACGACGCGCGCGTCACGCCCGCCGTGTTCCTTCTGGCCGCCGCCGTGCGCCCATTGCAGTGGAGCCGCGAAAAGGGCGAGGCAATTCAGCGCCGCGTCATCCCGATCCCCGCCTATTCGCAGAGCATCCGCAATCCGCGCATCGGCTCCGTCATTTGCAGCCCCACCACTATCGCCATGCTGATGAACCGCTGGGGCGAGGATCTGCTGCCTGAAGAAGTGGCCCACGCCAATTATGACTACACCTACACGGGCAACGGGAACTGGAGCTTCACCGCCGCCATCGCGGGCAGCTATGGCTACGAGTGCTTTGTCGCCTTCGCGGACATCGCGGAGCTGAAAAAGGAAATCAAAAGCGGCTTTGCCTGCGGTGTCAGCGTCCACTACGCCGACACCTCCGAACACGCCGACGCCCACAGCCTGCCGCTGGTCGAGGGAACCACGGGCACGACTGAGGGCCATCTGATGGTTGTGCGCGGCTTTGAAACCGACGAGGACGGCACGGAATACGTGCTGTGCAACGATTCCTACGCCAAAAGCGACGCGGACGCCGAGCGCCGCTACCGGCTGGAGCAATTTGACCGCGCGTGGGACGGCGTGGCGTATTTCATCCATGGCAAGGACGGCGCACGCGCCTGCGCCGCGCCCGAGCGCATGACGGGCGAATTGCGCAAAACGCAGTTTTCCGGTCAGTACGCACTATACCTGCACGGCGAGCGGCACAGCCTGCCCACCGATTTCTGCGAGCGGGACGGCCTTTGCACCGGGACGGTGTGCTACACGGTGCAGGACGGCCACGCCTACGCCACGACGGCGCACAAGCATTTTTATTATACGGACGTCACCCCGACGGGCAATATTCTGTTAGACACGGCCATCCCCGCCGGTACGCGCATCACGGTTTATCTGATCGGCGAGCTGGGCCACATGATTGTGGCCGACTTGACAGTGTGACACAGGCCGCAGAACAGCCGCGCCTGTTTTCTCCCGCGGGACGCCGTCCAGCTCTGGCCGGAACGGCTCGGCCTGACTTGGAATACTTTGAAAACAAGGATATTATGTATGAAAGACTGGCAGAAATTGATTGGTTCCATCATTATCGCACTCGCAATCCTGAGCGCGTCTTTGATTTTGGCGGATGCTGTTCGCTACGTAGGCGAGGCAATGAACGCGGGATTATTCCATATTGCACAATGAAAATTCTTATGACAGGCGGCTGCAATCAGGGGCGGCCGTCCGCTTTCGTCGTTTTGACGAGCGCTTTTGTCAAACGGCTGCCAGCGCCACACCTGCACCGGGAGCCGCCGGCGGAGTATCCTTGCGCCTTGGGCGTTTCGCCTGATCGATCCAATCACAAGAGAAGCCGTGCCCGCGCCGGGCACGGCTTCCTCTTTATGTGCGGTCGGATCGACGCTTTTCCAGCAGCCTTATCACGCGCGGCCGATTGTACCTTTGAAGGATGACAAACAAAAGGTCGAAGGCGGCGGCGCAGACGGATGTGATGAGAAACACCCCAAACGCGCCGAATTGGCGGGACGCGAGGACAGGGAGAAAGCTTGCCACGATATTGGTTTCATGCACCAATTCGGATTGGCACATCGCCTGCGCGATTTCCTCCCATGTGTGCTCCCCGCGCGAAAAGCTGCCTATGTCATATGTGGGCATTTTGCCCTTCCACGCTTTTACCCGAAGGAAGCGATATAACGGAGCCTCCCACGCGCGAGGCCGGTACCATTGTTTCGTATAGTCCGCCCGGTTTCTCATCCCGGCCCTATAGAGGGCGCTGATTCCCAGACGAACCCCCAAGTGATAAAATGTTGTGCCGGACGCAATCGTCAGGGTAAGATATGTCTCCCCGCCAAAGCGGTAAAATAACGCCGCCGAGGCCGCGAACAGCGTCAGGCTCACCAGCGCAGCCAGCTTCATCATCCTCGGCATATTCCCGCCTCCCGGAGCGTCTGTCTTTATAATCAACGCACTCGAAAAGCGACGCTTTTCGAGTGCGTCAGCGTGCCGATCCGCCCTTCCCCCTCCGCCGCTTCTCCTTTGCCCGAAAGAGAGGCCTCGTCCCCGTTCTTCGCCCCGCGCCGCTCAGCCCGCGCGGAACGCAGAGAGGGCGGCTTCACGGGCGGCAAGGACGCGATCGCACCAAGCGTCGAACGCCGGATCCGGCGTTTGCTCCTCCGAATGGCTGAGAAAATATCGCACCGTCTCACGCAAGCCCTGCGCCATTGAAATTTTCGGCGAAAACTCGGGAACCAACCGCCGGATCTTCGTATTGTCAAAGCGGACATTCGCAGCCTTATCTCCGAGGAGCATACCCTCAAAATCGTAGCCCGCGGCCCTGCCGCACTCGGCCAAAAACTCGCTGGAGATATGCACCGCGTGCAGCGGCCTGTCCATCGCGTCGGCCATCACCGTGTAGATTTGATCCCACGTCATGGCCTCGTCCGTCGTGATGTGTACCGCTCCGCCCAGCGCGTGGGGATTGCCCATCAGGCCGACAAAGCCCACCGCGAAATCGTCCGCGTGCGTAGCCGTCCAAAGCGCCGTGCCGTCGCCGGGAAGGATCGACGGCTTTTCGGCGAGGATGCGCGCCAGCGGCTGCCAGCGTCCCTGCGCGCCGTGCAGCGCCACGATGGGGCGCGCGGCGCAGTAGGTGTTGGTGGGGCGCACAATCGTCACGGGGAAGCCGTCCTTCCGGTATCGCGCCAAAAGCGTGTCCTCGCAGGCAATCTTATCGCGCGAATACTGCCAGTATGGATTGGCGAGCGGTGTACTCTCCGTAATTGGCAGCGCCGCCAAGGGCTTTTGATACGCCGACGCGCTGCTGATAAAAATGTACTGCCCGACCCGGCCGTCGAACAGGCGCATATCGCGCTGGACGTCGGCCTCGGTGAAGGCGATGAAATCGACGGCCACGTCGAAGCGTTCGCCCGCCAGCAGCGACGCGACGGCGGCCTCGTCGTGAATATCCGCCGTGATGCACCGCGCGCCCGCGGGCGTCTGCCCGGGGCGGGAGCCGCGGTTGAGCAGCGTCACCTGCCAGCCGCATTCCAGCGCACGCCGGCAGACCGCCGTGCTGATGACGCCGGTGCCGCCGATGAAAAGCGCGCGGCCGCCGGCGGAAATTGCGTTGTTCGTCATGATCGGTGTCTCCTTTTTGCATAAATAATGAAAGGCGGGGGCGATCTTCCTTTCTCAACCGTGAGAAAGGAAGCGAAAGAGCGCCAAGGGGGCTTTCCGCGCGGCTAAAAATTTTTGATTTCAGTTTCCATTGCAAATCAAAAATTT
>CANRZX010000146.1 GCA_947644575.1 uncultured Clostridia bacterium
ACGAGCACGGCTGGGACGACAACGGCGTGTTTAACTTCGAGGGCGGCTGCTACGCGAAGGTTATCAATCTGGATAAGGAATCCGAGCCGGACATCTACAACGCGATCAAGCGCAACGCCCTGCTCGAAAACGTCACGCTCGACGAGAACGGCAAGATCGACTTCGCCGACAAGAGCGTCACCGAGAACACGCGCGTCTCGTATCCGATCGACCACATCGAGAAGATCGTGCGCCCGGTTTCCGCTGCCCCGGCCGCGAAGAACGTCATCTTCCTGTCGGCGGACGCGTTCGGCGTGCTGCCTCCCGTCTCGATCCTGACGCCGGAGCAGACGCAGTATTACTTCCTGTCCGGCTTCACCGCGAAGCTGGCGGGCACCGAGCGCGGCATCACCGAGCCCACCCCGACCTTCTCGGCCTGCTTCGGCCAGGCGTTCCTCGAGCTGCACCCGACGAAGTACGGCGAGGAGCTTGTCAAGAGGATGGAGGCCAACGGCGCAAAGGCGTATTTGGTCAACACCGGCTGGAACGGCACCGGCAAGCGCATCACAATCAAGGATACGCGCGGCATCATCGACGCGATCCTGAACGGCGATATTCTGAACGCGCCGACGAAGCAGATCCCCTACTTCAACCTTGAGGTTCCGACCGAGCTGCCCGGCGTTGATTCCGGCATCCTCGACCCGCGCGACACCTACGCGGACGCCGCCGAGTGGGAGACCAAGGCCAAGGATCTGGCCCAGCGCTTCATTAAGAACTTTGCGAAGTACGAGGGCAACGAGCACGGCAAGGCGCTTGTTTCCGCCGGTCCGCAGCTGTAAAAAAGACGCCGGGCCTATGCCCCGGCGGATGAAAAAGTTCAGATTTATTCCTTATCAAATAAGCAGCGGCCCCCGGCAGAATGCCGGGGGCCGGTTTTGTCTGCTGTTACTGTTCGGAATTTTCCTCCCGCTTTTTCACCACGGGGATGCGCACCTCGTACCGGGCGTTCTGCGGGTCGGCGTTCAGATAGACCTCGATGTCCGGCGCGCCGCCGTACTCATAGCCGGAGGTCGGCAACCATTCGGTAACGATACGGCGTTCCAATTCCTGAATCGACGCGTTTGTCCCCGCACCGCTGAAAACGGCCCAGGTCGCGGCCGGAACGGTGTATTCTTCCAGCCCGTCGGCGGGCCGGTCCGTCGAGACGGCGATATAGTACCGCCACGGCGCGTCGTCCCCGCAGGTGCTGACGCCCAGCACCCCCATCGGCGGCACGTTCATCATCCCGGCTAGCCGCGCGAGCGTGCCGTCCTCGGCGACCTGCTGCCACTTCTGCGGAATCACCGCGAAATTTTTTTCGATTTCCTTCTCCAGCGATACGGATACGCCAACGATGCGGAACGCGTCCATTTTCTCGATTCGGTACTCCATAGGCTCCACTCCCTTGATTGTGATTTGGAACGACAGGGGCGGAAAGGAGCGAACGGGTTTTTCCCCGCTTTTGACGGCAGACGGCGCGACGCCGTGTACCGACCGGAAAGCGCGGTTGAACGCGGTGGGGGACTGATAGCCGTATTTCAGCGCGACGTCGAGGATCCGTTCCCCGTTCTGCAGCTCGACCGCGGCGCGGGACATCCTGCGCCGCCGGATGTATTCTGACAGCGGCACGCCCGCCAAATAGGCGAACATCCGCTGAAAATGATACGACGAGCAGCAGGCGATGCGCCCAAGACTTACGGGGTCGATCTGCCCGGTCAGGTTTTCTTCAATATAAGTGACCACGTCGTTGAGCCGTTCGATCCAGTCCATTCGCTTTTCATCCTCTCCGTTTGCTCTTCCGGCAGGAGGCGCGTGCGGGCAGGGCGCCCTTCAAGCATCCAAGTCTTATGGATGCTTGGTCCTCTGCCCCAAAAAAGATATCTGCTCCTGCCAGGCGAGGCTTCGTTCCGACCTTGATTATAGCAGAAGCCCGCCGCGTGTTCCTCTCCGTTTCCGCACAAAAAAGAGAGCCCGGAACCGCGGCGCTCAAAGGACGGCACAGGCGCACCGTGCCCACGTGTCCGGCTGGGCGACGCGCCCCGCAAAAACGCCCCGCAAAACGTGTTTGCGGGGCGTAATTTCATCCTCTCGGGAAACCGACAAATAAACCGTCAGACGTCGTTTATCTGGCGGCGTCCGTCACCGGCGGAGGAGTATTGCCCGCCCGGCGGTCACTCCTGATCGTTGGACCAGTCCGGCAGCGGCTCCGCGGGCGCGTCCTCCTCCACGGCTTCGACAGCGTCCTCCACGGCGTCCTCCACAGCTTCGGCGACATCCTCCACAACCTCGGCGGCGTCCTCAAGCACGTCCTCGTCCAGCTCACCGACGCCCGCGACGGTCTCCTTCACGCGGGTCAGCACATCCTGCGCGCCGTCCTTCAGGCGCTCCACAGCCGCGGGAGCTTCCTCGGCCACATAGCTGGCCACGGCGCTGCCCGCGTCGACCACCGCGCTGCCCGCGCCGGCCAGCGCGTCCTTCAGGCCATCGGTATCGACGCCCGCTTTTTCGGCGGCGCCGACCGCCGCATCGCGCACCTTCGCGCCAGCCTCGCTCAGCACATCGCCCGCCGCGCGCGCCAAATCGCCCAGCACCGTCCCGGCGGGAACCTCTTCCGGCTCCTCCCCGGCGGCGGCCGCCTCGGTGTCCTGCTCCTTATTTTCCTCGTATTTCCTGGCGACCTTCACAGCGGCGAACGCGGCGCCCGCCGTCATGGCCAAGCCCAGCAGACCTTTGACAAATCCCATTCTGATTCGCTCCTTTGTTTGTTCATATGTTCCGGCAGGCGCGGGCGCGCCGTTTGCCGGGAAGGGGCTGTCCCACCCTGCGGGACGGCCGGAGCAGCCGCGTCTGCGGGGCGCTTGGAAAATCCCCGCGCCTCCGCTCGGCCCTCGGCCGGTCCTTTGCCGGGCGACCTGCCTCTTGCTTATCATTATAGAGTGTATGCGGCTGTTTGCCAAGTGTTTCCCGCATTTGTCACAAAAAATTTTCAATTTCCCGTCGTTTTTTGTCTCCGGCACGGCGGGCTCAGACCTCCCCGCGCTCGATCTGCCGCACGCGCGCGAAGCCCTCCCGCGCCACGGCCGCCTTTTCGGGCGACATGCCGTCGCACCAGCGGCTGTTCACAAACGCCAGCGCCATGCGCTGCGCCACGGCGGGCGTGACGACCTTTTCCCCCATCGCCATGACGTTGGCGTTCGTGATGCGGCACAGCTCGGCGGCGGTGTATTCGCTCTCGCACGCGACGGCGTACACACCCTTGAACTTCCCCACCGCGAGGCACACGCCCGCGCCGCTGCCGCAGAAGATCAGGCCGCGCTCATACGCGCCGCTCTGCATGGCGCGCGCGAGCAGTTCCCCGGCCTCATAATAGCGCACGGTTTCCTCCTCGCGCCGCTGGCCCACGTCCGTCACCGTGTGGCCGGCGTCGGCCAGCACCTGCTTGACCGATTCCTTCAGCCGGAAGCCCGAAGCGTCCGCAAGATTCATTCCAAGCACTCCTTTTCCTTTTTTTATTCCTTCGCAACAAAAAACTTATTTCATCTTCAAAAGCCGCGCCGCTCGATAGCCGACATAGCGGAACGCATCCGCGCAGAGCCACAGCTCGATCAACAGGTAATTGGGCAAGTTTTTCCACCGGAATTTCGGCTTTTGCAGCGTGGGAAGCACACGTAGCGCCTCCCGCGCGCCCTGTAAATAGGGCCGCGAAAAGCCGCGCAAGCTGAACACCAAAATTTTGAGCAGATAGCCGAAGGCCAGCGGCAGAAAATTCAGCGCGAACATCCCGACGGGCATATTTTTATAGGGCAGCAGGATGCTATTGCGGCCACTCTGCACGCTTTTGAAATCGTTGTACCGCACCGCGCCCGTCGTCGCACCGCAGATGTGGTAGCATTTCGCGTCCGGGCAGTACAGATTTTTATAGCCCAGGCTGTTCGCGCGCCAGCTGATGTCGACGTCCTCAAAATAGGCGAAGAAGCTTTCATCGAACAGGCCAATCTTTTCCAAAACGCTTTTACGGTACAGGCTGGCGCCGCCGCAGGCCGAGAAAATGCGGCAGGGCCGTGTGTAGCGCCGCCAATAGCGCCCGTCGCCGCGCTTGCATGCCCAGCCGAACACGGTGACATAATCGCCCGCGTCGTCGCAGAGCTCGCGCTCAAAGTGGCGGATCATCAGGCTCTGCACCGCGAAAGCGCGCGGCTCGGCGTCCGCCGCCGCGATCAGCCGCGCCAGCCAGTCGGGCTCGGCAAAAGCGTCGTTGTTGAACAGCACGACGTATTCACCTTTCGCCATGCGGATACCCGTGTTGACGGCGGCGGAAAAGCCGGTATTGCGCCCGTTTTCCACGAGCGCGTAGCGTTCGCGGCCCACGTAGCCGCGTGCGATGACGAGGCTTTCGTCCTCCGAGCCGTTGTCGACAACGATCAGCTCAAAGTCCCGCTCGGTCTGCGCCCAAACGGATTCGATCGAATCGCGCAGCCAGCCCGCCCCGTTCAGATTGGGGATGATAATCGACGCTTTCATGAGCTTCTCTTCTCCTTTGCCAAAACGCCCCCGGCGTGGTATACTAAAGGGTGTTGACAAAGCCGCTCCCTGAAAAATTCGGCGCTTTCTTTGTCAACAGCCTTGTGCGGGGAAAATGCGCGGTTCCGCGCGCCGCGGGTCGTCAACGATCTGTTGATTCAATAATAAAAACTGCAGATTGTATAGAAAGGAAACTGCCTATGTACGACATAAAAAACACGCGGCTGTTCCTGCTGGATATGGACGGGACGTTTTATTTGGGGGAAACGCTTTTGCCCGGCGCGCTGGAATTCCTCGCGCTGTGCCGCGAAACCGGGCGGCAGTTCGCCTTTCTGACAAACAATTCCTCGCGCAGCAAGGCGGATTACGTCGCGCGGCTGCGCGGCTTCGGCGCGCAGGTGACGGAGCGGGACGTGTTCACCTCCGGCGACGCGACGCTTTTGTATTTGGCCGAGCACGGTTTTCCCAAAGAAATTCTCCTGATCGGCACGCCGAGCCTTGAGGAGCAGTTTCGCGGCGCGGGCTACACAGTGCGGGCCGAGCGGCCGGGGACCGTGGTGTTAGGCTTTGATACGACCATCACCTATGAAAAGCTGACGCTGCTGTGCGACGCGGTGCGCACAGGGCTGCCGTACATCGCCACGCACCCCGACCTCAACTGCCCGGTGGCGGGCGGCTTTCTCCCGGACATCGGCGCGGTGATCGCGTTTGTGAAAGCCAGCACCGGGCGCGAGCCGGATGCGGTGATCGGCAAGCCGAACGCCTATATCGCCCGCGCCGCCGCGCAAAAATACGGCGCGGCGCTGGAGGACGTGTGCATGGTGGGCGACCGGCTGTATACGGACATCGCCCTCGGCGCGTGCGGCTGCGGCACGGCGCTGGTGCTGTGCGGTGAGACGACGCCCGCCGACCTCGCCGCGTGCGGGCTTGTCCCGGGCGTGGTGTGCGCCGACCTCGCCGAATTGGGAACGCTGCTGCGCAATTCCTGACAACAGCAACAACACACCCGGGCGCCGGCGCATCGCCCGATCCAATCCAAAAGGAGTGAATCTTATGGACGCGCGTCTGCAAAAGCTGGTGGAGGCCAGCGAAAACATCGTGTTTTTCGGCGGGGCGGGGGTGTCGTGCGAGAGCGGCATCCCGGATTTCCGCGGGACGGACGGACTGTACCATCAGACCTACCGTTTCCCGCCGGAGGAGATCCTGTCCCACCATTTTTTTGAGGAGCGGCCGGAGGAATTTTTCCGCTTTTACCGTGATAAAATGCTTTATCCGGACGCGAAGCCCAACGCTGCGCACCGCGCCCTCGCGCGGTGGGAGCGGGAGGGCCGGCTGCGCGCCGTGGTGACGCAGAACATCGACGGCCTGCACCAGGCGGCGGGCAGCAAAAACGTGTTGGAGCTGCACGGCAGCGTCCACCGGAACCACTGCGTGCGCTGCGGCGCGTTTTATTCGCTCGCGGACCTGCTGCGCACGGACGTCGTGCCGCGCTGCGCATGCGGCGGCGTCATCAAGCCGGACGTCGTGCTCTATGAGGAGCCGCTCGACGACGCGACTGTGGACGCCGCCGTACAGGCCATCCGCGCGGCCGACCTGCTGATCGTGGGCGGGACATCGCTGAACGTCTACCCTGCCGCCGGGCTGCTGCGCTTTTTCTCGGGCGGCGCGCTGGTGGTCATCAACAAAACGCCCACCCCGGCCGACCGCTCGGCGGACCTTATCATTCAAGACGCCATCGGCAAGGTGATGGGGGAGCTGTAAACAGCGGCACGCCGCTTATCTAATTTGGGGGAATAAAACGATTTCCTCATTGCCTTCTCCAAGGGAAGGCAATGAGGAAAATTTTTGCCGCGGCCTGCCGCGCTTACAGCTCGATCTTGCCATACAGCGGAAGGTCCGCGCCGTCGTTGATGGTTTCCGTCCGGCTCGGGACAACGGGCGCGGCGGACGGATCACGCGGACGGTCGGCAAATTCGCGGGGCGGCGTGCTGGTGCGCGGTCCTCGCCCGCCGTCCCGGCGCTGTCCGCGGCCCCCGGCGGCACGGACCGAAGCGTCACGTCCCGAAAAATCGCGCCCGCGGCCCGGGCCCCGTCCGCCGCGGCCTGTCCGGTTGTCGCGGTTATCGCGCGGGGGACGGGCGTTCGGGTTTGTACACGAAATGACGACGCGGCGGTTCGCGCCCTCGCCGATGGATTCGCTCTTGACACCTTCCAGCTCGCTGATGGTGGAATGGATGATGCGCCGCTCGTAGGGATTCATCGGCTCGAGCGTATGGCCACGCCCGGTGCGCGCCACCTTCGCGCCGATGCGCTTGGCCAGCGCCACAAGGTTCGCCTCGCGTTTTGAGCGGTAATGGTTGATGTCAAGGCTGATTTTCATATAATCGCCGCCCGAGCGGTTCGCCACAAGACTGGTCAGATAGCTCAGCGCCTCCATGACCTCGCCCCGGTGGCCGATCAGCGTGCCGGCGCCCTCGCCCTCAATGCGCAGCACGGTCGCCTCGCCCTGACGGACGGGCGTAATCTCCAGCCGGTCCGCGCCCATTTTCGCGCAGACTTCGCGCAGATATTCCACGGCGTCACGCGCCTTCTGGTTCTGGGAAAGGTCGATAACCTCCTCGGGCTGCTCGGGCGCGGCCTCCTCCTTGAGCTCGGACATGGCGGGCTTTTGGGGAATGGCGGACCTTTCGGGCTCCCGGGGCGCCGGGGTCTCAACTTTTGGAGCTGCAGTTCTCGAAGCCGCGGCCTTCGGGGTCTCGGCTCTTGGGGCGAAAATCTCTTCTTCCTCTTTTTCCTCGATATACGCGCGCACCTTGGCCGGGATGCTGCGGAACAGCTTGCGCTGCGGCAGCTCCAGCACTTCGATCTCGGCCTCCTCGGCGCTGGCGCCCAGCTCGGCCAATGCTAACTCCGTGGCCTCCTCTACGGTTTTCGCTGTTTTAATCACTTCACGCATAATCCTCTGTCCTCCTTGAGAGTAAGCACTGACTAAATTGACGTGTCAGATCGGCGAGCAGATTTTTCGTCTGGTGAAGGCGAAAAATCGCAGGAATACTTGGTGTCCCCACAAGGGGGATGCCAAAATTCTAAAGCGGCATAGCCGCTAAGAATTTTGCAATATTTCAAGATTTTGAGACAAAATAATCATCACACTCGAAAAGTAGTACTTTTCGAGGCGCGGCATTCTATGCCGCGCGGAAATCGCTTTCAGCGATTTCCTGTCGATTATAGAGTCAACATGCACGCTCCGCGTGCGGCGCGCAAAGCGCGCCACTTGAAAACAAGATGCTTGTTT
>CANRZX010000147.1 GCA_947644575.1 uncultured Clostridia bacterium
TATGCCGCGTGGCCGGAATATGACGAGGCCAAATGCGTCGAGGCGACGGTCGAGATTGCCGTTCAGGTGAACGGGAAGCTGCGCGCGCGCCTGACGGTCGCGGCGGATATCTCGAAGGAGGACGCCATCATCGCCGCCAAGGCCGAGCCGAACGTAGCAAGGGAGCTGGCGGGCAAGACCGTCTGCAAGGAGATCTACGTGCCCGGAAAGCTCGTTAACCTCGCGGCCAAGGGCTGAGCGCTCGGACAGGCGCCGGGCGCGAGGCGGTCTGCCGCGCGCAAAAAGTTCACAATTTGGGCCGGCTGTTTTTCCGCCGTACCGGTTGACAGAGAGACGCTGTGCGTAGTATAATCTAACTTGGACGGTTTCCACCTTATGGGGAACCTGTGCCTACCTCGTGTTAAGGGAGGGACAAAGATGTCGGAAATCCGAGTGAAAGACAATGAATCGCTGGACAGCGCGCTGCGTCGTTTCAAGCGCTCCTGCGCCCGCTCCGGTGTGCTCGCTGAAGTGCGCAAGCGCGAGGCGTATGAAAAGCCTTCAGTCAAACGCAAGAAAAAATCCGAAGCCGCCCGCAAGCGCAAGTACAAGTAAGCGGCGTTTCGGCAGTTCAGCCAGCAGGGCGGGTCTTGGAAAAGACCCGCCTTTTGTGTGAGGAGGGAGGGCCCGCGCCTTGGACCGCGTCCGTGCCCGTGTCCGCGCCGCCAACCGGCCCGCCCGCCGGAGCGTATTTTGAAAAAGGGGGATTGACCCATGCCGCTTTTCGCACCGACGGCGCTTTTCCGCCGGGTGACGTACATCACGCCGGAGTATCTGCGCGCGCACGGCATCCGCGCGCTGATCCTCGATGTGGACAATACGCTCACCGCGCACGGCAGTCAGGAGCTGCCGCCCGAGGTGGAGGCGTGGCTCGGGCAAATGCGCGCGGCGGGCGTGCGCTTGGTGATCGCCTCCAACAATATGCCAAGGCGCGTCGCGCCGTTCGCAAAGCGCGTGGGCTTGGACTATCAGGCGTTTTGCTGCAAGCCGTCCCCCTTTGGGCTGCGGCGCGCGCGCCGCTCGATGGGGGTGCCGCGCGGCGCGGTCGCGCTGGTCGGCGACCAGATTTTTACCGATTCCTTGGGCGCGAACCTCTATGGCATCCCCATGCTGATGGTCGAGCCGATGGCCGAGGACATCAAGCCGACGATCCGCCTCAAGCGCATGCTTGAAAAACCGATTTTGGCACGGTATGATAAAAAAGGCGGCCCCCGCTACGGCTGGGACGCCGAACAGAACGAGAATGCGGAAAGGACGGGAAAATAGTATGAAGCAGCGCACGGAAAAGCTGTTGGCCGCGATGCCGCGTGACTTCGAGGCCGCGCTGATCTCCACGGACGTGAACCGTTTTTATTTTTTGGGCTTTGACTCCGGCGACGCGGGCACGGTGCTGATCCTGCCGGAGAAAACCTATTTCATCATTGATTCGCGCTACATTGAGATTGCCGAGGCCACGGTGAAGGACGCCGAGGTCATTTTGGAGAAAAAGGCGCTGGAGCAGGTGCGGGAGCTCCTGACGGATCACAGCGTGAAACGCCTTTATATGGAGGATAAGGCCACCGTGGCCTACGCGAACCGCGTGCGCGAGGCGCTGCCCGGCGTGGAGGTGGATACCAGCGCGCTGCTGTCCGACGCCGTCGAGGCGCTCCGCGCCGTGAAGTCGAAGGAGGAGCTGGACGCCATCCGCCGCGCGCAGGCCATCACCGACGCGTGCTTCGCGCATATGCTGGACTACATCAAGCCCGGCGTGCGCGAGATCGACGCCGCGCTGGAGATGGAGCTATTTATGCGCGGCCACGGCGCGGGAAAGATCGCGTTCGACACCATCTTTGTGTCCGGCGCAAAGACGAGCCTGCCGCACGGCGTGCCCGGCGAAAAGCGTGTGGATGCCGGTGATTTCGTCACGATGGATTTCGGCGCGCGGGTCGACGGCTACTGCACGGACATGACGCGCACGGTAGCCGTCGGCTCGGCCACGGACGAGCAGCGGGCGGTCTACGACACGGTGCTGAAGGCGCAGTTGGCCTGCTGCGCCTACGCGCGGGCGGGGCAGGAGGGCCGCGCCGTCGACAAGGTCGCGCGGGATATCATCTACGGCGCGGGCTATGAGGGCTTCTTCGGCCACGGACTCGGCCACGCCGTGGGCATCGAGATTCACGAAAGCCCGCGCTACAGCCCGAGCTGCGCGGACATTGTGCGGGCGGGCATGGTCATGACAATCGAGCCGGGCATTTACCTGCCGGGCCGGTTCGGCGTGCGCATTGAGGATACCGTCTTTGTGCGCGAGGACGGCTGCGAGATCATCGGCACAAGCCCTAAGGAGCTGATCGTGCTGTAAAAACCGCATTTCTGCAAATACAAGTGTCGGCCCCGGGAAAAGCACGAAAATCCCGTAAAGCACTTGCAAAATAAGCGGGGATTGTGTAAAATAGAAAAAAGAGAAGGAACCGGTATGCCCGGAACGCGCGGGAGCGTCGGCAAGCGAGGGGCGGACAGGTTCATATAGGAGGATTCATTGTATGGTATCTGCTGGCGATTTTCGCAACGGTATCACGTTTGAGGAGGACGGCAACGTTTATCAGATCGTTGAGTTCCAGCACGTAAAGCCGGGCAAGGGCGCGGCTTTTGTGCGCACGAAGATCCGCAACGTCATCACCGGCTCTGTGGTAGAGCGCACGTATAATCCCACCGCGAAATTTCCCACCGCGTATATCGAGCGGCGGGAAATGACATACTCTTATCAGGACGGCGACCTGTATTATTTCATGGATAACGAGACCTATGAGCAGACGCCGCTGAACCAGAGCGAGCTGGGCGACGCGTTCAGGTTCGTGAAGGAGAACGAGGTTTGCAAGGTGCTCAGCTACAAGGGCAAGGTGTTCGGCGTGGAGGCGCCCAACTTTGTCGTGCTGGAGGTCACCAAGACCGATCCGGGCTTCAAGGGGAATACCGCCACCAATACGCTTAAGCCCGCCACGCTGGAGACGGGCGCCGAGATTCGCGTGCCGCTTTTCATCAATGAGGGCGACATGGTGCGCATCGATACCCGCACCGGCGAGTATATGGAGCGCGCGTAAGAATGGAAAAAGCAGGCAAGGCTGCCACCGACGGCCTTGCCTGTTTGACACATGACAGGATGAGAAGGAGGAACCCAATGGAACTGAAAGAAAAGGTCGCTTACATCAAGGGCTTGATGGAGGGCATGGAGTTTGACGCCACGACGAAGGAGGGCAAGCTGCTCGCCGCCGTGGTGGACGCGCTGGAGGAGATGGCGGACACCGTCACCGATATAGACGACGATTTGGATACGCTGTACGATGAGGTCGACGCGATGAGCGAGGATCTTGAGGACGTCGAGAATTTCGTCTTTGACGAGGACTATGACGACGAGGACGAGGACTGCGACGAGGAGTTTGAGGACGGCCTGTACGAGATTACCTGTCCGCAGTGCGGCGAGGTTGTGTGCGTGGATGAGGAGATGCTGGAGAGCGACGATTTGTCCTGCCCGAACTGCGGTACGAAATTTGAGGTCGATTTCAGCGACGACGACCCCTGCGAGGGCTGCGGCGGCTGCGGCAATGACGAGGAAAAGTAAGCCCTTTATTCGCCTGCCTTTCCTCCGCGAAAGGAGCGTTGCTGCCATAGGCCGCGGCGGATCGGTCGGAAACCCTGACGGATGATCATATTTTGACAACGGCGCCCGCTCCGGCCTATGTACCGGAAACGGGCGCTGTTTTGCGGGAATCCATATTTCGGCAAAGCCCTTGAAATTGCGCGGCGGGCCTGTCGTCCCTGAGAGCCTGTTTAACATCTCCCCGCGCCTGTCCTGACGGCGGAATTTCCGCCGCTCTTCGTTGTTCAGCCTCGAAATACACAAAGTATCCTTTCGGTTTCACGCCTCGATTGGCGGAAATTCCGCTCATCAATCCAAACATGTTGAGATATGAAACAGGTTCTTAGAGGCTATTGGTACAGTTTCTTACAAAGGCTGTTTCTCAAACAGGTTTCGGGCGGATTTACCGCGGACTCCCCGTCCCGGGTGCGGCGACCGGCGGCGCGTCCATGCGCGCGATCAGTGCCTTGGTGGGAATGCCCATTTCCGTGAACATCTGTTCATGCTCGGTGCGGATATTCCACGCGGGCTCATTGGCATGCAGATCGCGCGTCTGCCATGTCACGGTGAAGCCCGCCTGCGGCAGATAACGCAGCGTGTCGTTGAACAGATCCTCGTCGTCGCATTTGAACCAGACCTCGGCGTTTTCCACAAGGAACGGCCGGTACAGCAGCAGCTGACGCGTATGCGTCAGGCGGTGTTTTTTATGATTGGCCTTTTTGTTCCACGGATTGCAAAAATTGATGTAAATTCGCTCCACACGGTCCGGCACGTCCAGCAGCGTGGGAATGCGCTCGATGTCGTGCGCCAGCGTTTTAACATTGTCGATCGCGAGCCCCTTTTCCGCGTATACGCGCTCGATGTTTCGCTTGGCGAGGATCAGCACCTTGTCGGTGATGTCCACGCCGATGTAGTTGATTTCCGGATGACGGGAGGCCAGCCGGGACAAAAAGCCGCCTTTCCCGCAGCCCAGCTCCAAGTGGAGCGGCTGCTCCGGTCGGGCGAAAGTTTCGCGCCAATGGCCTCGGTACTGGGTGGCGTCGTTCATGTGGAACGGGCAGGCTGCCAGTTCCGGCCCGGCATAGGGCTTGAATCGCATCCGCATTGAAAAGTCTCCTTTACTGGCGGACTTGCGGCGGGCCACCAAGGGACCGGCCGCTCCGCGCTGTTTTCCCTTCTATTGTAGCAGGGGCGGCACGCGTGCGCAATGCGTGCGTGAAAATTGATAAAATTGAGCTCGTGTCAAGGGACGAGCGGTAAAAAACGCGCGCAATTTGCCCAGAAAAAACGCGGGACACGCGCGCTTTCTGGGCAAAAGCGAAAACAATCCTGCCCTGAAAAATATTCACTTGACAATGAATATTCATACATATATACTGAATGCTGAGGAAATTGCGGGCTCCGGGAGGGAGAATGGGCGCCCTGTTTCCGAAAAAGCATTGATTGTGAAAAGGAGAACCGTTACGATGAAAAAGCTGATTGCGATTCTGATGATTTTGGCGCTGGTGATGGGCATGGCCGCCTGCGGCTCACCCGCTTCCGGCAGCGCGTCGGTTGCCGACAGCGCCCCGGCGGCGTCCGATGCCGATAGCACGCCCGAGGAGGACGACGGCCTCGCAATGACGGGCGGCGACGTTGAAGGGCATACGGTCGAGGCAATTAAAGCGAAGGGCGTTTTGGTTGTGACGACTGAGGCGGGCTATGCGCCGTTTGAGTTTTTGGATGAGAACGACAACATCGTCGGCTTGGACGCCTCGCTGGCGCAGGCGCTGGCGGACGATTTAGGCGTTGCGCTCGATATGCAGAACATCGCGTTCGATTCCGTTGTAGCCGAGGTACAGGCCGGCAACGCGGATATGGCCATCGCGGGCCTGACGCCGAACAACGACCGCAAAAAGAGCGTAGACATGAGCGACATGTACTATGAAGGCGGCCAGTGCATGCTGGTGCGCGCCGAAGATGTGGAGAAGTATACGACGAAAGAGAGCCTGAGCGGCGTTGTGATGGCTACGCAGAAGGCCGCCCTGCAGGAGACGCTGATGGCCGAGCAGTTCCCGGACGCGGAGCCCCTGCTGCTGCCGGACTTCCCCCAGTGTGTTGCGAATTTAGTGAACGGCGATTGCGAGGCGGTTCTGATCGATGAGATCAGCGCTG
This sequence comes from uncultured Clostridia bacterium, assembly GCA_947644575.1. GTDB lineage: Bacteria > Bacillota > Clostridia > Oscillospirales > Ruminococcaceae > Ruthenibacterium. The sequence goes on from CANRZX010000147.1 coordinate 5,807, forward strand.
AGCAGTATATGAAGACCGTGGAAGGCATTGCAATTGGGCAGGTGCCTGTGGAGATCGACCCGGAGGAGGGCGGCAACGCCGTCGCGGTGATGAAGGGCAATACCGATCTGTTGGATTGGGTGAACGAGCGCATCGCCGAGTACAAGGCCGAAGGTCTTCTGGAGCAGTGGTTTAAGGAGGCTGAGAAGCAGGCCTCGGATATGGGCATCGAGTAATCAGGCCAGACGGAAGGAAATAGAGCTTCCCCCTGCGGCGGAAATCCCGCCGCAGGGATTTCTTGAGTAAGGACGCTTTTGAATGATTTCGCGCAATGCGGCATGGAGGGAGCACGATGTTTTCATTTGACCGGATGGTAAAGATCTGGGCAAAATACGGTGATATGTATTGGAATGGGCTGGGCTATACGCTGATCTTTGCGTTGTTCAGCGTGCTGATGGGCTTAGTTCTCGGCCTTGTGCTGGCCAGCGGCCGCATGGCGCGGACAGGCCCGCGCGACAACCCTGTGCTGCGTGCACTGAAGGCGGCGGCTAAGCTGGCCTGCACTGCGTATGTCGAGGTGTTCCGTGCTACGCCGATGCTCGTGCAGATTTTCATCATCTATTACGGCCTTGGCAACCTCTTCAAGCTGCCGGACGCCTCCTTCAACCGTATGTTCTGGGGCATGATGGCCGTGGGCCTGAACTCCGCCGCCTATATGTCCGAGGTGATCCGTTCGGGCATCGGCGCGGTGCCCGGCGGCCAGATGGAGGCCGCGCGCTGCCTTGGCATGAGCCATTGGAAAGCGATGAAAAACGTAATTTTGCCGCAGGCGGTGCGCAACATCCTGCCTGCCATGTGCAATGAATTCGTCACGATCATTAAGGAAACAAGCGTTCTTGGCATGGTCGGGATTGTGGAGCTGATGTTCCGTGCGCAGTCCATTGCTAAGCAGACGTACATTTTCTTAGAGCCGTATGTGATTGCGGCTGTTTTGTACTTTATTGTTGTGTTCCCGCTGTCGAAAATCATCGCGGCTGTGGAAAGGAGGATGAGCAAGAGTGTCACTCGCTAAGGGGAAAAAGCTGATCGAGGTTAGGGGCCTTGAAAAGCATTTCAAGCACGTGAAGGTACTGTGCGGCATCGACATTGATATTTGCAAGGGCGATGTGGTGGCGGTCATCGGGCCGTCCGGCTCGGGCAAGTCTACCTTTCTGCGCTGCCTGAACCTGTTGGAGGAGCCGACGGGAGGTCAGATCATCTTTGAGGGTGTGGACATCACGTCCAAGGAGACAAAAATTGATACGATGCGCCAAAAGATCGGTATGGTGTTCCAGCAGTTCAACCTGTTTACGAATATGACGGTGCTGGACAATGTCAGCGCTGGGCCTGTCCTTGTCAAAGGGATGAAGAGGGAGGAGGCGCGCGCGCTGGCGCAAAGCCTGCTGGAGCGCGTTGGCTTAGGCGACCGCGGCGCGGCATACCCCATTCAGCTTTCGGGCGGCCAGCAGCAGCGCGTGGCGATTGCGCGGGCGCTAGCTATGCAGCCGGATGTATTGCTGTTTGACGAACCGACCAGCGCGCTTGACCCCGAGATGGTGCATGAGGTGTTGGACGTTATTCAGCAGCTCGCGAGAGAGGGCATGACGATGGTCGTCGTCACGCATGAGATGGGCTTTGCGCGCGAGGTGGCCAACCGCGTTGTGTTCATCGACGAGGGCATTATCATGGAGGAGGCGGAGCCCGAGGCTTTCTTTGGGAATCCGCGGAACGCCCGCCTGAAGGATTTTCTCGGCAAGGTTCTGTGAAAAGGATTATGATGATAGGATAAACCGCCGCGGGGCGGGGCAAAGGCCCGCCCCCGGCGGGTTATAGCGGTTTTATTTGGGGGGGGTGGGGGTAAAAAACGGGTAATATAATAGGA
>CANRZX010000148.1 GCA_947644575.1 uncultured Clostridia bacterium
TGGGGTATAAGGAGATCAGCAGCGGCCAGCTCTGCGATTGCCTGTATGACGAACACGCAGACTACTGCACATGGTATGTGGACCGGCTGGGAGATCTGCGCTGCGATGCCATCCACCACGATGGGCAAAATCACTATCTGTACCGTGTCTACAAGGATAACGTGAGCGAGGTTCAAATCGAGCGGTTAAAAGAAAGACTCTATTTTGGAGAAGCGACCCGTGCGGACATTACCCGCGTGACCCGCCGGCTGGGAGATGAGATCGCAAAGGTCTATGGATTTTCGCTGCGTACCCAGCATACGATGCAGCGGCAGGCCGCAGGGATAGAAAGATGACAAAAGGAGAGCAGGAATGGACGAACAGAAAAACGGCATCGCAAAGCTGCCGCGCCAGACCCGCGCTGAGCGGCTGAACACGGCACTGTACAAAAAGATGTTCGCAGAGCAGGAGCGATACCGGGTATGGCTTCTCAGCCAGACGCCAGAGGAAATACTGAACCACACCTACGAGTATACCACGCGCGAGGATATTCTTCTTTGCATGGAGTATGAGGAGATCAGCGCAAAGCAGGCACTGGCGCTTTTGGCGCTGCCCGACCCGCTGAACACCGTTTTTGACGAATACGACAGGCTGTTGAACAGCCACATGCAGGACATTTCTGAAGCGATCTGCCAGCGGGCGGACATGGAGATCGAGTGGCAGCAAGAGCAACGGGCCAGTCTTGAACGATAGGGGGGATAGCAATTGCCAACAAAGCAGGAATCCATTCTTTTGCTTGCGGCGCAGACCGCACGGGACATTACATGCGGCGGCGAAGTATATATGTCTTTCCTCACCACCGCCGCCAACAATTTCAAGTATAGCTTTCGGGATCAGCTCCTGATCTTCGCGCAAAAGCCGGAAGCCACGGCCTGCGGGGAAATAGCGTTTTGGAACCAGCACGGGCGCTGGGTAAACCGGGGAACGACCGGTATTGCGCTGCTGAAAGATACCGAGGCGCCCTACAAGCTGCGGTATGTGTTTGATATGAGCGACACAAACAGCCATGCGGGGCGCACGGTGCCGGTTTGGCAGATGCGGCCGCAGGACGAGAGCGCGGTGATCGAGGCGCTGGCAAACCGGTATGGCACGGCGCAGGATGGAATGGATCTGATGGCCAGCCTGCTCGGCACGGCAAAAATTGTCGCGGAGGACAACCTTGCCGACTATCTGACATCGCTGTGCGAGGTGAAAGCGGGCAGCCTGCTGGAGGAACTGGACGCGGACAACACCGAGGTCTGGTTCAGGGGCCTTTTGGAAAACAGTATCGCGTATATGATGCTGATACGGTGTGGCATCGACGCACGGGAGCAATTCGGCGCAGACGATTTTTCCCGTATTGTAGACTTCAATACACCCGAAACCATCTCGATTTTAGGAACAGCCGCGAGCGATATTTCCGAGATGGTGCTGCGGGAGATTGCCGCGACCGTCCTTGACCGCCAGCGGCAGGAGGCCCGGCAGCGGGCCATGCCGGGAAGCGAGCCGAACCGTGTGCCTGCCGTCCGTGAACTATACGAACATTACAAAGCAGTGATCGCCACGGCAGTATCCACGGATGAAGCATACCGCAACGCGTGCCGAAATTCAGACAGGGAAACCGCTCTGCTCGAAGGCAATGCTGCTATTCGGCGGGCTGTGACAGGCAGCGCCGATACGCAGCTGATGAAACTCTACTATGACATGGCGTCTTTCCATAACCGTATCCACAGAGAAGTGCTGGATGAAACGTACCCCGTACTGGCGGCAGCGCCGCACAAAGAGGAAGTGGCGGAAATCTGGGATGGCGAGGAGGACGAACGCCCGCCGTGGGGTGTAGAAATCGGCTGTCATTCCCCGTGGGGCGAGGTGCAAACCAGCAGGGAAATCGCGGACGGCGTGTTCGAGATCAGCACCGCGCGGCACGGGGGGATTGTGCTGCGTGAATCAAACGCGGAGGGGATATTTTCGGCTGAAATCCTTGCCAGAGCCGGAAAAGAATATGGCTGGCTCTATTTCGAGGAGGATGCCGAAGCGCCTCTTATGGCACGGGAGCTACGGGACAGGGGCTTGCTGGCTGCTTTTGAAGAACAGCGGAAAACCAGCGGGCGCGACAGTGTTGCCAACCGTGAAAAAGAGGTCTATGCTGAAAGCAGAAAAGAAAACTCTGAAAGGAGCGGTGAACATGGAACTGACCTATCACAGCGAGGGCGATTACCGTCTGCCGAACTTGACCGCGCCGGAGGCCCCGGCGCTGGGCAAGTACGGGATGCTGCGGCGCAGCTTTCTGCGGGAGCATCGGAATGGGATTTACACGGGGATGCAGCTATCGGGCAAGCTGGACGCGCACCTGATGGAGATCGACCGGCAGGCCCGCGAGATGGTGGAGAGTCTGACGCGGCAGACGGCGCAGCAGCAGGGCGTGACGGAGGAGCTGAAAGCGGCCGACCCGATGAAATGGACGGGGCTGATGAACAGCATCAAGGTGGCAGCGGAGGAAACGGTGCTGAGAGAGCTGGTTTACAGCTGACAGACGCCCTGCCCACAGAGGCAGAGCAAAAACAGGAAATCGCAAGGGCGGAGGATGACAAGTCCTCCGCCTTTGTCATTTCTCAAGAGGATATTGACGCGGTACTTTTGCGGGGCGGCAGTGTTTCGGACGGAAAATATCGCATCTATGAGCAGTTTCTGAAACGGGAAAGCATGGCGGACAACGCCGCGTTTTTGAAAAAGGAGTACGGCACCGGCGGCGCGTATCCGGCAATTTCCGGCAGGAAGCTGAACGAATGGCATGATCCGAAGGGCATCCGAATCAGCACCGGCGGGATCATCCAGCCGGACGCGGAGCTTACGCTGCCATGGCGTAAGGCGGCAAAACGAATCGGGGAGCTGATCGCCGCCGACCGCTATTTGAACCGGGCTGAAAAAGAGAGTTACCCGGCCTATCTGGCACAGGTGAAACAGCGGAAAGCGCGCTGGGCGCTTGCAGAGGAAATCCAGTCTGTCATTAAAGACTATGTGGATTTCAAGACACAGCTTGGCGAAAAGGAGCAATGCGCAGAAGTCATGTTTGCCAGAAGATGCGCAGACTGTTTTGGCGCGGGGGAAAAGAAATGCTATGTTCGGACAGGCGAAGGCAGCTTTGTCCTCCCTACCTTGCGTGACGCCATGCAGACGATCATCCGGGACAACACCCACCTGACCGGGCGGTGCGAGGCAGTGCTCGCACAGCTTTCCGGCCCGCTGGCCGCACCGCTGGAACCCACCTATGATGAGTTGAACCCGCCGCCCCCGCCGAAGAAAGAATACCGCTTTTCGCTGGGCGATACAGTTTATCTCGGTGCGCAGGAGTATTCCCTGATTGCCTTTAATGAAAAGGCTGTGCGGCTGTACGACCCGACGTTTCCGCTCATCAACAAAGAGATGGAGCGCACGGAATTTGACAAAATGCTGGCGGAAAATCCGCTGAACGACCATCTGGCGCAAATCGTGGAGGATGCCCCGGAACCGTCAGACACAGAGACCCCAGAAGAATCTGCCACACCTCAAGAAAGCACTGTGCTGACCGAGGCGAAGCGGCTTATTCAAGCATACTGTCAAGAGGAATTTGAGCAGGGCGCGGATTTTTCCGATCTTTCCCATGTTGCCCTTGCCCACACAACCACCTCAGACAACGAGTACCCCATAGAGATCAGTGCCGACCTTGTGCGTTTCCGGCTGGTCAGTCAGGTAAACGGGCAGGATACAGTCTCGCTCCAATGCCATGATTTAGACGATCTAAATCAATACCTCGCCAATCTGGATTTTGACGAGATGGCAGCATATGCCGAGGATGAGTACCAGAGACAGCAGAACGAAAAAAACGCAGCAGAACCAAAGCCAGAACAGGAAGCGCCCCCGCCATCCGAAGGCAGCCGCGTGGATGAAATGCTTCGGCAAGCCGAGCTTGCCAACAGGCTGTATGAGCAGACTGGGCAGGCTGTGTTTGGTTTTGAGGTGGGAAAAGAGGAGCCAGTCAACCAGACGTCGGACAACCCGCCGCAGGCCGGGGAAACGCAGTACGATTCCGAGCGTTTTACCGTAATCGAGACAGAAGTAGGCTACGCCGTATGGGATGAAGCCCAAAACGGGATTCACACGGACAAGGACGGCGTTCAACAGAATTTCACCAGCGAATGGCAGGCAGAGGACTATCTGAAACAAGTTAGAGCAGAAGCGGCTGAAAAGGAACCGAACCAAAAATCAGAGCCCGTCAAGCTGCACAGCATTGTCATTGACCTGACGCCGCGCGGGGATCGGGAGTCGGAACGGGAGCAGGAGCCGCCCGCGCCGCCTATGGCAAGACCACGCGAAAAGCTGCCGCCTCTCCTGCTGTACCCGGAAATCCCCAGTGCGGAGCGCCATATGTACCGCATCACAGACGAGCATTTGGGCGAGGGTGGCGCAAAGACAAAATTCAAGGCGAACCTTGCCGCCATTGAGACACTCAAAAGGATTGAGGATGAAAATCGTCTTGCCACCCCGGAAGAACAGGAAATCCTCGCCCGCTATGTCGGCTGGGGCGGTCTGCCACAGGCATTCGACGCAGAAAACGCCGCGTGGTCGAACGAGTACACACAGCTCCACGCAGCTCTCACAGAGGATGAGTACAACGCGGCGCGGGCATCCACACTCAACGCGCACTATACCTCCCCCGTTGTAGTTAAGGCTATCTACAAGGCTGTGGAAAACCTCAGTTTTCGTACCGGCAATATTTTGGAGCCGTCCTGCGGCATTGGAAACTTTTTCGGTCTTATGCCGGAAAGTATGGCCGCGTCCAAGCTGTACGGTGTGGAGCTGGATTCCATCACCGGGCGCATTGCGCGGCAACTCTACCAAAACGCCTCGATTGCCGTACAGGGCTTTGAAAAGACCGAGCTGCCGGACAGCTTCTTCGACCTTGCCATCGGCAATGTCCCCTTTGGCAACTACTCTCTGAGTGACAAGCGATACGACAAAAATCACTTTCTCATTCATGATTATTTCTTCGCCCGCGCGTTGGACAAAGTGCGGCCGGGCGGGATCATCGCGTTTGTCACCAGCAAGGGCACAATGGATAAGGCAAATTCTACTGTCCGTAAGTATATCGCGCAACGGGCCGAACTGCTCGGCGCAATCCGTCTGCCGAACAATGCGTTTTTGGCCAACGCGGGAACACAAGTCACCGCCGATATTCTCTTCCTGCAAAAACGCGACAGGCTGACTGCTATCGAGCCGGAATGGGTACATCTTGGAAAGACCGACAATGGCCTCCCCATCAATCAGTATTTCCTCGATCACTCAGAGATGGTGCTGGGCGAAATGACCACAGATGACCGGATGTACGGCGACCGCAGCGACACCACCTGCAAGCCATTTGAGGGGAAAGAACTCAAAGAACTTCTTGCCGACGCCGTCGGAAACATCTGCGGCGAAATCCGGGAGTACACGCTGGACGATCCGGAAGCGGAAGAAAGCGAGGACAGGAGTATCCCCGCCGATCCGTCCGTGCGCAATTTCAGCTATACCGTTGTCGATGGAAAAATCTACTACCGCGAAAACAGCCGCATGAACCCGGTGGATGTGTCCGTCACGGCAGGAAACCGTATTCGGGAACTGATTGCCATACGAGAGTGTGTACGCACACTGATCGAGTATCAGTTAGAGGACTGGTCAGACGAGGCTATTCGCGCAAAGCAGCAAAGCCTCAACACCTTATATGACGCTTTTGTTAAAAAATATGGGCGCATCACTTCCCGCGCAAACAAATCCACGTTTGAGGATGACAGTGCGTATTTCCTGCTTTCCTCATTAGAGGTGTTGAATGATGAAGGCAACTTTGTCCGTAAGGCAGATATGTTCACAAAGCGCACCATCCGGCAAAAGGTCGAGATCACCCATGTGGATACGGCGTCCGAGGCGCTGGCTGTGTCGCTGGCTGAAAAAGCATGTGTGGATTTGGGGTATATGGCCTCCCTTATAGGCGACAAAGGGCAAATCACGCAAATTGTGGATGATTTGAAGGGAGTGATTTTCAAAGATCCAGCCTCCGGCCCGTTTGACCTTGAAAGCGAGGGCGCACATTGGGCGCAGGGCTGGCAGACCGCAGACGAATACCTGTCCGGCAATGTGCGTCAAAAGCTGGCCGACGCAAAACAGGCGGCAGAAACGAACTCTTTTTTCACAGTCAACGTACAAGCGCTGGAGCAGGTGCAGCCACCCGACTTAACAGTGGGCGAAATCTCGGTGCGGCTTGGCGCGACATGGATTCCCCCGGACGTTGTGGAGCAGTTTGTTTATGAGCTGTTCGGGACGCCTGCCTACACGCGCTGGAAAATCCATGTGCATTACTCGCAGCATACCGGTGAATGGAACGTGGAGGGAAAGTCGGCGGATAAGGGGAACATCCGGGCATACAACACCTACGGCACGGATCGCATCAACGGCTACAAGATCGTGGAGGAAACGCTGAACCTGCGGGATGTGCGGATCTTCGACTATGACGAGAACCGAAATTCCATCTTTAACAAAAAAGAGACCGCCATCGCGCAGGCAAAGCAGACGCTCATCAAGCAGGCGTTTTTGGATTGGATATGGAAAAATCCAGAACGCCGGGAACGCCTGTGCAGACTGTACAATGAAAAATTCAACAGCAAGCGTCCGCGAGAGTATGACGGCAGCCATATCGACTTCGTGGGAATGAACCCGGAAATCACACTGCGAAAGCACCAGATCAATGCTATCGCGCACATCCTCTATGGCGGTAATACACTGCTGGCACATTGTGTAGGGGCTGGCAAAACCTACGAAATGACAGCGGCGGCGCAGGAATCCAAGCGGCTGGGCCTGTGCCAAAAGAGCCTGTTCGTGGTGCCGAATCACCTGACGGAGCAATGGGCGTCAGAGTATTTGCAGCTTTATCCATCGGCCAACATCCTCGTAGCGACAAGGAAAGATTTTGAAGCCAAAAGACGAAAACGGTTTTGCGGTCGTATCGCCACAGGGGATTACGACGCTGTGATTATCGGCCACAGCCAGTTTGAAAAAATCCCGATGAGCGCGGAGCGGCAGATCGATATGCTGACGCAACAGAAAAAGGAGCTGATAGACGGGATCGAAGAACTGAAGCACAACAATGGCGAACGCTTTAGCATTAAGCAGATGGAAAAGAGCAAAAAATCCATCGAGGCAAAACTTGCAAAGCTGAACGACCAGAGCCGCAAGGATAATGTCGTCACGTTTGAGGAATTGGGTATTGACCGTATTTTTATTGACGAAGCGCATTATTACAAAAATCTCGCCGCGTTTTCTAAGATGCGCAACGTGGGGGGCATTTCTCAGACGGAAGCGCAGAAATCGAGCGACCTGTACATGAAGTGCCGCTATTTGGACGAGTTGACGGGCGGGCGGGGCATTGTTTTTGCGACAGGCACACCTATCTCGAACACGATGGTCGAAATGTACACAATGCAGAAATATCTGCAATATGACGCGCTGAAAGAGCAGGGCCTGCTGAACTTTGACGCGTGGGCGTCTACGTTTGGGGAAACTGTTACCGCTATCGAACTTGCTCCGGAGGGATATACTTTTTCCAGACGGTAAAACTAACTTCTCTAAACTGAAAATC
>CANRZX010000149.1 GCA_947644575.1 uncultured Clostridia bacterium
GGGCGTCTCCGCCGGGATCCGGGGCGCGGGGCGCGCGGGCGCGTCCAGCCGCTCGATGCGGCACACGGTAAAGCCGCTTTTGGGCCGCGCGCGCACGTAGCCCTCCGCCGCGAGCATCTGATAGGCCGTCTCCACCGTGGAGACGCTCACCCCGAGATCCGCCGCGAGGCGGCGCTTGCTGGGCAGGCGCTCCCCCGCCGGGAGCCCCCCGGCTGTGATCTCCCGCACAATGTAGCCGTAGAGCTGCCGGTACAGCGGCACGCCGCCGTCCCGCGCAAGGCGCGGCGAAAAGCTTTCCATTGTCCGCTCATTCCTCTCATTCGAACTGACCTGATGAAAAATTCAAAAATTGAGTCTTTTCATCAGGCCACAATGTGTTATAATGAAGCATATCGAAAAGCCGCGGCTTTGTCAAGCGCTTTGCCTGTGGGGCGCTCGGCGGAAAGCGGCATCGGAGGGGTGTATCAAAATGGAAAAATCGAAAAACCGGTTCAGCGTACGGCAGCTGGCCGTCATCGGCCTGCTGAGCGCGCTGGTGTTTGTGTTCAGCTGGATTCAGATCCCCATCGGGGACGTGGCGCGCGTGCATCTCGGCAACGTGTTCTGCGCGCTGTCGGGTCTGCTGTTCGGGCCGCTGACGGGCGGGTTGGCCTCGGGCTTTGGCAGTATGCTGTTTGATTTTACGAACCCGCTGTATATCGCCGAAAGCTGGATCACGTTTTTGACAAAATTCTTCATCGGTTTTTTGGCGGGGCTGATCTCGCAGCGGGGCGAACGGCGCACGCCGGCGAAGGACGTGCTGGGCGCGTCGGCGGGCAGCGTGGCGTATGTGGCGCTGTACCTGCTGAAGTCGTATATCGTCAAATATTGGATCGAGCATCAGGCGTGGGGTGCGGTGCAGACGCAGCTTGTCACGAAGGGCGTGACGTCCCTGATCAACGCGGTGCTGGCCGTGGTGGTGTCGGTGCTGCTGGCAAACGCCGTGCGCCCCGCCTTGCGCCGTGCCGGGCTTTTGAAAAATGAAGAGTGAATTTTTACTGTCTGATTCGTATTTTTTTTCGTAAAAGTTTTACCTCTTTGCCTTCCCCCTTGGGGAGAGCAGTGGGCCGCAGCCGTTCATGGTTCGCCGCTCCGTCACGGGCTGCGCTGCGTTCAAAACGGCCTTACGTCCGTTTCTCACACCGCTGCGCCGTTCCGTCGCATCCCCACGAAAGGCCGCTTCGCGGTCCTTCCGCGGGGACCCCTTTTGCTCCCATTCACGGGCGTCCCTTGCATGGGCGCTGTTGCCCAAATCATAGATTTGGACAGTGCCGCAAGGTGTCGCGGCGGAACGCCGTGACGGATGAGGGGAAGCTTCTGTACGCACAATTTTTATCCCAAAAATATCCTCTTGCATCTTTTTATAAAAACACGCAGCGGGGCGTCCAGAAGGGCGCCCCGCCGCGCTTTGTCCGAACGACCAAACCGTAAGCCGGGTTCTGTATTAAACGACGATCTATCTCGACCGCATGTCGCCATGCGGCTCCAGCCGCCTCCGGGAGCGCGCAGGGCACGCATTGCTCCCATATGGGCGTTGCTCCTGGTAGGGTTTACAGAGCCGCGCGAGTTACCAAGCGCGCTGGTGCGCTCTTACCGCACCTTTCCACCTTTTCCCGTGCGCACACGGGTAGTCTATTTCTGTTGCACTATCCCTGGGGTCACCCCCGGCTGCCGTTAGCAGTTACCATTCCCTTGTGGAGCCCGGACTTTCCTCAGGGCAAAAACGCCCCGCCGCCGTATGTTTTGCTCGTTCGGATAAATTATTTATACCACATTTCACGCCGCGTTGGCAAGCGGAAAACGCCCGCGGCGTGCTTTTTACGAAAAATCGCGCGCCAACGCGCCAAAAAATAAAAATTAGATAAAACGCTCGGCGTATGCGCACGAATTTTAGCCTATCCGACAAAATTTGCCCAAACCGGTCCGATTGATTGGAATTGAAGGGAATCCCACTTGAAAAATACCATTAAATGGTAGTATACTAAAATACATGGGAAAGTATCGCGCTCAATTTTTTGCACGTTTATGGGCGCGCCGTATCGGAAAGGGGAAGATGTTATGAAAAACGAATATTTGTCACGCGTGTACGAGGAAGTCAGCCGCCGCAGCGCCGGGGAAAAGGAGTTCCTGCAGGCCGTGCGCGAGGTGCTCGAGAGCCTCGAGGCCTATGTCGAGCGCCATCCCGAGCTTGAGGAGCAGGGCATTTTAGAGCGCATCGTCGAGCCGGAGCGCTTCATCCAGTTCCGCGTGTCGTGGGTGGACGACGCGGGCAAGGTGCGTGTGAACCGCGGCTACCGTGTGCAGTTCAATTCCGCCATCGGCCCGTACAAGGGCGGCCTGCGCCTGCATCCGTCCGTCACGGCGTCCGTCATCAAATTCCTCGGCTTTGAGCAGATCTTCAAAAACAGCCTGACCGGCCTGCCGATGGGCGGCGGCAAGGGCGGCAGCGATTTCGACCCGAAGGGCAAATCCGACGCCGAGATCATGCGCTTCTGCCAGAGCTTCATGACGGAGCTCTCCAAGCACATCGGCCAGTTTACCGACGTGCCGGCCGGGGACATCGGCGTCGGCGGGCGCGAGATCGGCTATCTGTTCGGCCAGTACAAGCGCCTGCGCAACGAGGTGACGGGCGTGCTGACGGGCAAGGGCCTGTCCTACGGCGGCAGCCTCGCCCGGCCCGAGGCCACCGGCTACGGCCTGTGCTATTTCACCGAGGAGGCGCTGAGCTGCATGCGCGGCGACAGCTTCAAGGGCAAGACGGTCGTGATTTCCGGCAGCGGCAACGTGGCCATTTACGCCACGCAGAAGGCCACGCAGTTAGGCGCGAAGGTCGTCGCGCTGTCCGATTCGAACGGCTATATCTACGACAAGAACGGCGTCGACCTCGACATTGTGATGGACATCAAGCTCCGCCGCCGCGCGCGCATCAGCGAGTATGTCAAGGCGATGCCTGCGGCGGAGTATCACGAGGGCTGCTCCGGCATCTGGGGCATTCCGTGCGACATCGCGCTGCCTTGCGCGACACAGAACGAGATCGACGAGGCCAGCGCGAAAAAGCTGGTCGCAAACGGCTGCCGCGTGGTGTGCGAGGGCGCGAATATGCCGTCCACGCCCGAGGCGATCGAGGTCTATTTAGCGAACGATGTGCTCTACGGCCCGGCCAAGGCGGCGAACGCGGGCGGCGTGGCCACGAGCGGGCTGGAGATGAGCCAGAACTCGCTGCGCCTTTCCTGGACGTTTGAGGAGGTCGACGCGCGGCTGAAGGACATCATGAAGAACATCTTCCACAACGCCTATGACGCGGCGAAGGAATGCGGCGCGGAGGGCAACCTGATGGTGGGCGCGAACGTGGCCGGCTTCGCGAAGGTGGCCGACGCCATGCTTGCCGAGGGCGTCGCGTACTGATTTCTTTTCCTCTGCGCCAGCTTTTACGGACAAAAGGGGCGGCCTTGGCCGCCCCTTTTTTGCTGTACGAAAAAATAGTATGGCTGAACGCTCCCTTGATGGCCGCAACATGCAAAAACACGTTTACGCGGGCCTCTTCAGGCGGCCCGTCAGCCCTCCTCGCCGCTTTTGTGCACGGGCGGGGCGGGGCGGACGGTTGCCTTCTTGCCACTCTGGCGCAGCGAGGTGCGCACGGTTTTAACCTCCGCCATGCTCTTGCCGAGCTGCTCCTCGGTGCGGCGCAGCATGTTTTCGCACAGGCTCGTCACAGCGCTGCGCATTTCGCGGCTCTGTGCCTGCGCGCTGGACAGAATTTCCGTCGCGCGCTGCTGCGCGGCCTTGACGATCGCCTCCTGCGCCACCATCGCCCGCGCGCGGTCCTCGGCGCGCTTCACGATGGACTCCGCCTCCTTCTTCGCGTCCTCCACAATTTCGGCCCGATCCTGCACGATGGCCTTCGCCTGCCGGATCTCGGTGGGCATATTCAGGCGGATGTCGTCAATGATGTCACGCACTTTCTCCACGTCCACCATGCGCTTGCCGGTGAAGGGCAGCGTCGCGGCCTCCTCCAGCGTTTCATCCATGACGTCCAGCAATTCGTCGATATTCATCTTTTCCACTCCTTTTATGGCTGATGATCGGAGCCGCGCTTTGCGGGCGGCTCCATCGGGAAATGAAACGGCGGCGCTATGCTCGGAGGGCGCGGCCTCGATTTCACAGCTTTCCGGGCGTTCCGTTTCCTCATTCTACCGCTCTTTTTTGGGCAAGGTGCCTGACAACATCCTCGCAGATCTCCTCTGGCAAAAAATCCGTGACGTCGCCGCCGAAGCCGGCCACTTGACGCACCACACTGGAGGAAAGGTACATATACTCCGGGTCGGTGATGACAAACATGGTTTCGAGCTCGGGATTCAGCTTTTTGTTGGTCAGCGCCTGCTGAAACTCGAACTCGAAATCCGTCACGGCGCGCAGGCCCTTGATGATGGTGCTCGCGCCGGCCGCGCGCGCGTATTCCGCCAAAAGCCCGGTGGAGACGTCCACCCGTACATTGGGGATATGCGCCGTAACGCGGCGCAGAAAATCCGCGCGCTCCTCGGCGGTGAAGCACGGCGTTTTGGCCGGGTTTACCATCACCAGCACAATGACGCGGTCGAAGCGCTGCGCGCTGCGCTCGATAATGTTCAGATGGCCCCGCGTCACGGGGTCGAAGCTGCCGGGACAGATCGCGATGCGCATGGTTGCTCCCTCCCGTTTTTTGCTTTGACGCTTCCTTCGTCACATGCTTCCGGGTACGTCCGGCGCGTCCGCCTCGTAGCGCGCGAACGCTGTCCTTCCATATTTATATTGCTTTTTCAGCGCGAGAACGCCGCAGCGCCCGGGCAGCGGCGCCCCGTATTCCGTCTCCGCCAAAACCGTGCCGCCCGGCGCGACGACGCGGGCGATGTCCGTCAGCAGCGCGGCCACCGTACCGTTCTTATAGGGCGGGTCGAGCAGGATCAGGTCAAATGATTCCCGGCACGCGGCAAGATACCGTTCGGCACTGCTCTCGGCCACGCTGGCCTTCTCGTACAGGCCTGCGGCCTTCAGATTCTGCCGCACGACGGCGCAGGCGGCGCGGTTTTCGTCGATGAACACGCAGCGCGCCGCGCCGCGGGAGAGCGCCTCAATGCCGAGCTGTCCGGACCCCGCGAACAGGTCGAGCACGCGCGCGCCCTCTAGCAGAAACTGCACGGCGCTGAACATCCCTTCCTTCACGCGGTCCTGCGTGGGCCGCGTGACGTCGCCGCCGGGCAGCGTTGCCAGTTTGACGCCGCGCGCGGAGCCCGCAATCACACGCATCCGCTCGCCTCCCCTCTCCCAATCCATGGATCTGCTTTCCCAAGCGCAAGCGCCGTCCAAACGGTCTTTTCGCTTAGGAATCCGGGTTCCGTGATTTGACTATACCGCACGGCGGCGGCATTTGTCAAGTGAATGAGCCGCTCCGGGAGTGCCCGGCCCGGTCGTAAACCATCCGCAGCTCCGTGTTCGGCGTGCCGAGCAAAATCTCCGCCCGCGTGCCGTCGAAGCGAAAGCCGTACCGCTCGTAAAAGCGGATCGCCCGCTCGTTGCCCTCGAGCACCCAAAGGGCGATTTTGGGATAGTCCGCCAGCCTTTCGAGGGCGGCGTCCATGAGCGCGCGGCCGACGCCCCTGCCATGGTATTCTGCGAGGACATAAAGCGCGTAGACCTCGCCGTGCCCGGGCAGCGAGGCGTCCCGGTACGCGCCGTAGGCCGCGAAGCCGACCACCCGCTCCCCGTCCTTCGCGACAAGGATATTGTCCGGCCACCGGCGCGCGGTTTCGACGCATTTTTCCAGCGTGACGCCCGCGAGGTATCCCGCGTCGACCAGCCCCGGGTACGCCTCGTGCCAAGACCGGTAGTGGACATAGCCCTTCCCCTCGGTCTCCGCGCCGGGCGCCATCGGCTTGATCTGAAAGTGTTCCACGTCAAGACTCCTTCCCATGGGTGCTGACAAAGTCACTCTTTGAAGAATTTGCCGCTCTTTTCTGTGGCGCTTTGTTTGTCAACAGCCCCATACATCCCTTGACAAGGGATGTTTCCCGGCCCTATGAATCCAGCAGATTTTCCGGCTGCGCCTTTGCCTGCGCGTCGGGCAGCAGCGTGACGCCGCGCAGCCTGCGCTGGATCTGCCTTGTGCGCACGCCGACAAGATTTTCCAAATCATTGCTCGCCTGATTGAGGCGCTTCTGCGTCTGGACAAGCGCCGCGCCGAACGTCTCAAACTCCTGCTTGACGGCGCTCAGCACATCCCACACCTCGCTCGAGCGCTTTTGGATGGCCAGCGTGCGGAAACCCATCTGTAAGCTGTTCAGCAGCGCGGCCATCGTCGTGGGCCCGGCCACGATCACCTTGAATTCGTTTTGCAGCCGCTCGACCATGCCGCGCCGCACGACCTCGGCGTACAGCCCTTCGACCGGCAGGAACATGATGCCAAAGTCCGTCGTCTCCGGCACATGGATGTATTTGGTGTGGATGTCCTTCGCAAACAGGCGGATGCGCTGCTCAAGCTGCTTTGCCGCCGTTTCGGCCTGCGCCGCATCGGCGGCGTCGTAGGCGTCCAGCAGCGCGTTGTACGCGTCGATCGGGAATTTCGCGTCGATCGGTAAGTACACCGGGGACGAACCGTCCCCGGGCAGCTTGACGGCATACTCCACGCGGTTCGCGCTGCCCTTCACGGTGGCGACATTTTCCTCATACTGCTCGGGCGCGAGCAGCTGCTCCAAGATCGCGCCGAGCTGAATCTCGCCCAAAATGCCGCGCGTCTTGACGTTGCTGAGCACCTTTTTCAGATCGCCCACGCCCGTGGCCAGCGCCTGCATCTCGCCAAGGCCCTTGTAGACGCTCTCAAGCTGCTCGCTGACGCGGCTGAACGATTGCTGCAATTTCTCATCCAGCGTCTTTTGCAGCTTTTCGTCGACGGTGCGGCGCATCTCGTCGAGGCGCTTGCCGTTGTCGGTCTGCATGGCGGTGATGCGCGCCTCCATTGTGGCGCGGATGTTCTCCAGCTTCTGCTCGCTCTCCAGCGAGCCGGTTTTCATGCGCTGTTCGATCATCCCGAGCTGATCCGTCACCGCCTTTTGCAGCGCGCTCTGGCGGGCGGAAAGCTGCTCGTTCAGCTCGCGCAGGCGGGTGTTCTGCGCGTCCGCCACCTGCCGCTGCGTGTTCGCCTGCAATTCGGCGGTCGTCTGCACGGTCGCGTGGATGGCGCCGCTCAGTTCGGTGCGCAGCGCACGCATCTCCTCCTGAAGCTCCTGCGAAAGGCGCCCGAATTCCTGCGGTGTGACGCCCTGCTTCGGGCGCGTCAGCAGCACGGCCAGCGCCAGCGCGGCCGCCGCGCCGGCAAGGCCCAGCGTCAGATATTCGATCATGTCCCCGTCCCCTTTATCGGCTGTTCCTCGCGTGTGTACTGCGGCGGGCAGCTCGCTCATATACAATAATAGTATAGCACAATCCGCGTTTCCCTGTAAAGAAATGCCCGGCGGGCCGGGCGGAAAAGGCGGCGATGAATTTGCTGGAACGGATCAAACGAATCTTTACCTCCCGGCGTGCGCGGCGCACGACGGCGTTAGGCGTGTGCCTGTGCGCCGCGGCGCTGATCGGCGCGGCGCTGCT
>CANRZX010000150.1 GCA_947644575.1 uncultured Clostridia bacterium
AGAAATATTTCGTGACATTGCCCAGCGGATCGGTCACGCCCGTGAGCTGGCCGATCTTGTCGTAGGTATACTGCCATTTGCGCAGCGCCGCGTCCTCGCTGGAAAGCAGATTGCCGCCCGCGTCGTACTCGTAGCGCGTCGTCCTGCCCTCGGCGTCGGTGACAGTGGTAATATTGCCGTCCGCGTCGTAGGCATATGTCGTGAGATTGCTGTCCGGCTCGGTGACGCTGATAAGATTTCCCGCCGCGTCGTAGGCGTAGGCGGTCGTCTGTCCGAGCGCGTCCGTCGCCGTCAGGGGCAGGCCCGCCGCGTTGTAGGTGTAGTGATTGGAGACGCCCGCGTTGTTCGTCTCGCTCGTCACATTGCCCAGCGCGTCGTATGTAAAGCACGTCACCAGCCCGTCCGCGTCGGTGATGCGGATCAGCTGCCCGGCCTTGTTGTAGACATACTTCGTGGACGATCCGTCCGGCAATGTCTCTTTCACGAGCCGCCCGGCCGCGTCATATTCCAGCGCGTATTTCTGCCCGAGCGCGTCGGTGATCTCCACCGGCAGGCCGCGCCCGTTCAGCGTGTAGGCCGTCACGTTGCCCAGCGCGTCGTGCAGTTCGGAAAGCCGCCCCGCCGCGTCGTAGACGTACATCGTCTGCGCGCCCGTGGGGTCCTTGGTCAGAATGACATTGCTTAAATGATCGTAGTATGTACTCCACTCGCTGCCCTTCGGATCGGTCTGTGTGGTGACGTTGCCGAGCGCATCGTAGCCGTAGCCGATGGACGCGCCGTTCGCGTTCGTGACGGAAAGGGGATTGCCCGCGGCGTTGTAGGAAAGCGCCGACACGCCGCCGAGCGCGTCTGTCAGCTGCGTGACGCGCCCGAGCGCGTCGTAGGCATACGAAATGGTCCCGCCGCCCGGCAGGGTGGTTTGCACGGTGCGGCCCAGCGCGTCGCGCTCATAGGAAACCGCGCGCCCGGCGCTGTCCGTCACGCTCCGCTCGTTCCCGTTCGCGTCATAGGCAAACTCCGTCACGAGGCCGAGCACGTCCGTATAGCGGGCGAGGCGGCCCATCGCGTCATATTCGAGCGTGACCGTGCCGCCGTCCGCGTCCGTCATCGTGACGGGGTTGTGGCGGCTGTCGTAGGTGAATGTGTTCGTTGTGCCGTCGGCATAGGTGATTGTCGTTAAATCGCCGTTCAGATCATATTCATAGCGCGTCTCGGCCCCGAGCCAGTCGGTGGCGGAAACGAGCCGGTTCGCAGCGTTGTAGGCATAGGAAAGCGACGCGCCGTCAAAGCGCGTTTGTTTGACGAGATTGCCCGCCGCGTCGTATGCATACGCCGTGCGGTGGCCGAGCTTGTCCGTAAAGGCCGTGCGGCGGTTCGCGGCGTCATACTCAAACGTTTCCTGCGTGCCGTCCGGATATTCGATGCGCGTGGTGCGGTACTGCTCGTCATAGTGGTAAACCGTGACATTCCCGTTCGCGTCGGTCGCGGTGGTTTTGCCGTCCGCATAGGCCAGCGTGGAGACGCCGCCGTTTCCGTCCACCTGCTTGACCACACGGCCCCTGGCGTCATAGGTGTTTGTCACCATCGCCGTGCCGTTCGCGTCCGTCCAGCCCGT
Source organism: uncultured Clostridia bacterium (assembly GCA_947644575.1). Taxonomy (GTDB): domain Bacteria; phylum Bacillota; class Clostridia; order Oscillospirales; family Ruminococcaceae; genus Ruthenibacterium. Next base: position 1,616 of record CANRZX010000150.1, read on the forward strand.
CATGCGGTGCGCGGCGTCGTAGGCGTATTCGGTGGCGTTGCCGTTCGCGTCGAGACAGGCGACCAGATCGCCGTTTGCGCTATAGGTATAGCGCAGCGTATTGCCGTCGGGCAGACCCACGGTCACAATATGCCCGGAGGCATTCGTGCTGATGGAAATGTGCTTGCCCGAGGGCGTGGTGATCCCTGTCAGTCCGCGCATTTCATTGTAGGAGAGCGATGTGACAAAGCCGTCGCCGTCCGTGACAGAGGTCAAGAGGCCGTTTGCGTCAAACCGGCGCACCGTGCCGTCCGTCCCGGTGATCTCGTATTCATAGAGATCGAAGGTGACGACGTCGGGATCCTCTTCCGTGCCGAAATTCTCCGACACTTCGCCCGTCTTGCTGCGGGTAAAGGTAAGGTCATACCCGGCAGGGCCGGTGAAGCCGTCCGCGCCGTCCGGTGTGAAAACCAGCACGCTGCCGTCGCCGCGCCTGTACGCGAACGAACCGTCCGCGCGCTGCGTCACAGCCTCGTCGTAATCGAACGCCCAGCCATAACCGAACATCGAATCACGGCCCGCGCCGCGCGAGTTGTAGGTGCGGCCGAGGACAAGCTGCCCGCCGAAATCCGCAATGGCGGCGTCCTCGGCGTTCAGATAGAAATTGCCCGTATTTAGGTTGACCGGCTCAAAGCCAAACTCGCAGTGCAGGCCGCGCCCGATCAGCATGGTGTCGATCAGCGTTTTGTCATCGTCCGTCAAATCGCCGGGCGTATATGGCTCCGCCGTTTTGGGATTGCGGATGAACAGCGTGTTGTTTTCCACCAGCATGCGGTCCACCACGCGGTTATCCCGCATGAGCGTATCGAGGTCGACGCCGTAATGCGCCGCCACCTTTGTCAGCGTATCGAACGCCTTGACTCTGTAGACAAGGAACGGCTCGCTCGTGACGGTTTTGCCCGTCACGCCGTCCCTGCTGGCCGTGGCCGAGAGGGTATAGACCGTATCATACTCGAAATCGACGAACGGCACAGCCGTCTGCCAGTTCGAGAGCTTGCGGCGGTATTGGTTCGAGCCTGCGGGGAACAGTCCCTCAAACGCGCTGCTGTCGGGGTACAGGAACCGGTTGCCGAGTTCGAAACTGCCGGAATACCCCTTGGAAACGTCGTTCAGCTGATAGGCGAGCGCCGCGCCCGGCGTGGCAATGCCGTCCCAGAAAACGCCGTAGGTTTCCAGCTTGCCGCTGCGGTCGCTGGCCGTGACGGGGCGCAGCTCAATGGTGGTATCGTCGAGGGAGTAATTGCGGTCGACGTCGCCCACCTCGTACCATTTGATCTCAATGCACGGCGGCACGTCCGGAGAGAGGCCGTTGTTGTAGAACAGCGCGCCGAGGCTTTCCGTGGACTGGTACACCTCCGGATACGCCATCAGCATAAAGCCGTAATTCGGCGCGGCGCCTGTCATCCAGTTGTTGACCACATCGGTGACGTCGATTTTGTGATAACCGACGCTGCTCTGGAACGTTCCGGCATACTCGCGCTCCAGGCCGGTCACATAGTCCCAGAACCAACTGTACCCCGGATGCGCGTCGAGCGCGTCCAGCGTGCAGGGCGTTTTCAGCTGATAGAGTTCAAACGTCGTCTGCCCGCCGGAAAGGTCTTCATATTCATACAGGATCAATTCGGCGCTCTCGATCTCTACATCCTCCGGCGCGGGAAGGTTGTCGAAAATGCCGGGGAAATTGAAGATCGCGCGGTGGATCTGGAGCGTCGTGGTATCGTCGGGATAGCCCGCCCACTTTTTCCACGCGTAGCCCGCGACGGACGTACCGGCTGTGCTGTAGTAGTAGCTCTGAGCCGGGCTGAGCAGGCTGGCCGCGGCCTTTTCGGTGTTGACAAGGCTGGGATCGATCACAACCGGATACACGCGCTCGGGCGCGTTTAGCCAGCTTTCGTCCGCGCAGATGCTGACGGTCCACTGGCCGTCCGTTTCCGCATACTGCATGGAAACGTCATAGCTGACCGCGCCCGCTGCGTCCATCATGAGCGGCGGGGCAAAGTGGAACACCGGGCGCTCGGAACCGGCGCGGAACAGGTATAGCATCCCGTCAACCACACGCGGCTCGAGGCTGGTTTCGAGGCGGTAGGTGAACGCACTGTATGCAGACGGCTCGTTGAGGATGACGTCCTCTTTTACCATCCACTCCTGCGCGGTATACTGTACGTCGACGCCGGGGAATACGTCGTTGTAGCGCACAGCGTTTTCGAGCGACGCGGGGCGTGTGAAATCGCCCGCGAGCGGGACAAGGCGCGCGAAATGCTCCCCCAGCGTGACGGTCAGGCCGTCGCCGGGCGCAAACGCCGCGGGCAATTCGATTTGCAGGTCGTTCGCGGCGTTTTCATACGTGGGAGCGCCGCCGTCCTCCGTGACGATGAGCGTATTATCGATGGGCTGCTCCTGCCCGTTTTCATCCGTATAGGTATTGGGGACAGGGCTGATAACCGCGATGAATTCCTGACGGCTGTTCGCACTGCGGGCGCGGGAGCGGCGCGCATAGACGCGGGTATATTCCGTTACTTCAACGGGATCGCCGTACTGTGCCGCATAAGGGTCATACTTCTCCCGCACAAAGGGCAGGCGCAGTTCGGCGGGTTCGGCGGGTTCGGCGGACGTCTCATCGCCGGGCGTTTCTTCGCTTTTTTCTTCGTTCCCGTCCTCCGGGGCTTCTTCCTCGGAGGGCGCGGCGCTGCCCGAATCCTTTTCGGATACGGACGAATCAGATTCAGCAGAATCCTCCGCAGGGAGAGAAGCGGCCGGATCGGACGAACTGTCCGGCTGCTCCGGCTCTGTAGACTCCGGCACGGAGGATGCGTCCGGCGTTTCCGGCTCTGTGGATTCCGGTGCGGAAGAAATGTCCGGCGTTTTATCCTCAGCCGGTGCATCCGGCTTTGTCGGGGCACCGGATGCATCGGAAATTTCGGAAGAAGACTCCGCGTCCGAAGCGGCCGCGCTGTCCGGGCCGGGCGGCACATCGGCGGGCTCATTGCCGCCGTCCGCGTCATCCTCGAGGCCCAGCATCGTCTCATAGTCTATGGACGCGGGCTGCTCGAGCGGCGCGGAGACAGGCGCGCGCAATTCCTGCGCCGCCGCCGCAAACGCATTCACGGGCATGCCCGCCACAAGCAGCGTCAGCACGAGCGCAAGGCTCAGCGCGCGTTTCATGGCTGTCATACACTTCTTCATAGCTTCTTCCTCACTTCCTGAGTTATGAATCCTATTGGTGCGCTCATTCCATCACAAGTCGGAACGGCACTAATACAGTCCTAATAGAATTATAGCCAATGAAAAAGCGCTCGAAAATTCGCAAAACAAATGAATTTTTGGGAATTTTTCCGCGGTATCTGTAAAACGCGATTTTTGCAGCAGAATTTTTGAGAAAATTTTTGAGTGAATTAAACGTCAATTTTATGAAAAATGACGATTTTTCTCCAAAACAGTTAATTTTCAGCGGATCATGCCAAATGTTGCATATTTACCTTGAAAAAGGCCTCAGACAAAAAATTCCCCGGCCGCTGGTTTCAGCGACCGGGGAGTGGAGCATGTCAAATGACTATATCACTGGAATAGTTTGTAACTGTTTCGATATATTGGCCTGAAGATGAGTAGATTACCGCTACTCCCTTGACTCGATATGTCCCAGAAGATAGTTTCAAATCCTTTGTTCCACCGGCATATCCATTTCCAGAAAAGAACCATGTATGAGATGTGTCAACGAAATCGCTGCCACTCTTTTCCTGTATAGTAACAGTCAACTCTATTTTACTGTAGGAACTATAGGTCGTAACAGAACACAAAACGTGTGCGTTTGTAAATAGTCCATCCTTACGTGTTATCGAACAAGGGAAGATGCTCGCCTCTGTCCAACGAGGTTGGATACTCTGGTAGTCACTTCCATTGTCCGCATATGCCGGAAATGCAGCAATCAGCGTCAGACAGAGAAGCAGCAGCATTGCAAACATCGAGATTTTTTTCATGATAAACCCTCCTTTAGAATCATCTACGATAATTTTAGCACTATTAATGCTTTTGCATAAAATTAATTCTCTCTGCGATCTTCGTTATATCATTTTCGGACAATTGTCCTCGAATCATAATCACACTCTCCAGCATAGGAACTATGAGCGTATGGACATTTCTTTGCTTATCGTAAGATAATATTGCCACAAATCCGTTGATGTCTATTTCCTCTTGCTCCATATTTTCCGTGTCATACGCCGGGTATTCTGCGGCCGCAGAAAAAACGCAGAACTGGAATTCATAACCGTCTCTGTCTTTATATCCAATATAATGGTTTTTCCCATCTTCTATTTGAATTCTTACAACCCTTGTCCCCTCCGGCAGCCATGTCGGGTAGTAGGGAGACTTCCAGCCGAGCGGCGGATACGCATTGCTTTCTACATCATAATGGATCTCGGAATACTGTGGAAAGGTTTTAATCACATAATTCACGACGACGACACGGGCGGCGTCCACCTGGAACAAGACAAAGGATGTGGATACCACAAGCACCACAAAACAGGCGGCGACGCGCAGGGCGCGGCGAACGGTCTTTTTCTTTGCCTGTTTTTTGCGATACTGTGCAAAATCCGCCATAACTCCCTTATGCAGACTTTCCGCAGCCTCAGGGGAAATATCCGGTGTATCCGGATCGTTCGCGATCCTCTCAATTTCCCGAATGGTGCTCTCTCTTGAAGCGACGGCCGCAATCTCCATGATAATATCTTCATCTGTGACGGAATCGTGCTTTCTGCCATCCCTATCCATCAATGCACCTCACTTTCCTCACTGCACATTTCTGCCAGCATCTTCCGTGCACGGTAGGCGATTGACCTCAAACTGCTCTCTTTTACCTTCAGTGCGGCTGCTATTGATTTTCGCGGGCACTTATCCAGATATGCCATTTCAATGTACATCCCATAGCGCGGCGGCATCTGCTCTATTTTCTCCCGAAGCTTTTCGGCGTCGTGCTGTCCAAATACAAATTCCTCTACGTCAAAAACAAGCGCATCCTCCCGCATCTCGGAAATTGGAATCTCACTGGAAGTCTGGTTTTGCAAATCCAAAACGGTATACAAAGTCATTCGATACAGGTAGCCCTTCAGCTTTCGCTCCGATAAGTACGTAAGGGAATCAAACGCTTCCATAAAATTTTTCGCAACTTCCTGTATGACATCCTTCGTCAGTTCCTCATCCTTCAGGCAATGAAAGACATATTTTCGCAAAGCCGCCTCGTTTGTTTCATAGATACGCTCTATCAGGGGCCGATCCTCCGGTGCAAACGCCAGCATCCACAGACCTCCAATGTTCACTTTTGGGCGCCATAATCATGCTCCAATAAAGGAAAATGGTCTTTCAACGTATGCAGCACCGACAGCAATGTTTTCTGCTCGCTCTGCGAGCAGCCCGCGCACAGCTCTGCAATGAGCAGCCGAAACTCATTGTTTGAGGCATTGTCATAGTCATAGATCAACTCATTGACCGTAAAACCCAGTGCTTCGGCAATATCGTAAAGCGTTTGTACGCTCGGTTTGGATTTCCCCGTTTCTATGTTGCAGATATGCTCTTTTGACAGCCCGCATTTTTCCGCCAGAGTATCCTGCGTCATTTTCAGTTCGAGCCGTCGAAGGCGAATCCGCTCGCGGATTCTTTCAAAATTGAGTGCTGTGCCCATACATGCATAGTTCCTTATACATTTCTTCCCCTTTATTGTACGTCGATCCCGCCAAATGTGGAACGGAGTATATTTCTATATAATTGAATCATAATTTAATATTTGCAGGTTTTTTTGGAATTATTCTACTATCCGGTTTGAATATAGAAGAAATTTCTTTTCAAAGCCGTCCTTTCAAAACGAAAAGCGGCCTGATTTTCAGGCCGCCCTATTGTCGCATATCTTCCGGAAACTCATATTCCAGCACATCTTCTATTTTACAGTCAAGCACATAGCACACTTTGGCGAGAAAATTGAGGTCTGCCA
>CANRZX010000151.1 GCA_947644575.1 uncultured Clostridia bacterium
TCCGTCAGGCGCAGGATCAAATCGAAATCCTGCGCGCCGTCGTATTCCGGCCGCTCGCCGCCGCCCGCCGCGTCGAGCAGCGCGCGGGAAAACACCGTCAGGTGCGTGATGTAATTGCAGCCCCGCAGCGTATCCGGGGAAAAATCGGGCTTGAAATGGTATTGGATCAGCTTCTTAAGCGCGGCGTCCAGCACGATCTCGTCCGAATAGATAAAGTCCGCGTCCTGCTCGTTGACCGCCCGGACCGCCTCATACAGCGCGTTCGGCGTGAGGACGTCGTCGTGGTCGAGCAGCGCGAGATATTCCCCCCGGGCGGCGGCGAGGGCCGCGTTCGTGTTGCGCGCGATGCCGCCGTTTTCGGCAAGCGTCAAAACCCGCACGCGCTTATCCCGCACGCTTTGCATCACGCGCCGCGCCGCGCCGCCGTCGGCGTCCGAGGCGTCGGCCAGCACCAGCTCCCAATTCGCGTAGGTCTGGCGGCGCAGGCTGCGGACAAGCTGGCGCAGAAAGCGCGGTGGCGTGTTGTACAGCGGCACCGCCACCGAGACGAGCGGCATGCGCGCAAAGCGCGCGCGGCGCTGGGCGCGCAGTTCACGGCGCAGGGGGAGGTCGGCGCGGTAGCGCCATACCTCCGCCCACGCAAGCAACCGGACGCGGAACGAAAGCTCCCGCCACAGCGCCTCGGCCCCGCGCTCGCGCAGGCAGACGGCGGCGCGGCGCGCCAGCGACAAAAAGTGCGCCGGGTTCAGCACGCGGCGCAGCGCCTTGAGCGGCGTGTCGCGCTCGGCTGGGTTCTGCTGGCTCTGCCGGTCGGACATGGGGCCATCTCCCTCCGTTTGTTTTGTTCCTATATGGTAAGCACTGAATAAATCGCCGCGCACATCTCAGCGGCATCTTTTCCGCCTGTTTGAGTCAACACACATGAAAACAAGTATCTTGTTTTCATGTGGCGCGCTTTGCGCGCCGCACGCACAGCGTGCGTGTTGGCTCTATAATCGACAGGAAATCGCTGTAAGCGATTTCCACGCGGCATAAAATGCCGCGCCTCGAAAAGCATCGCTTTTCGAGTGGGTCGATTATTTTGTCTCAAAATCTTGAAATACATACAGTATTCCTGCGATTTTTCATCTTCAACAGGCGGGAAAGCTGCTCGCTGATCTGCGACCCCGCATCTTCTTGCAGGGAAGTATCGGCCGCGCGTTCCAAACGCGTCCGATGACACATCGATTGAATCAGTGCTTACTATGGCGGACCATCTTCTTTTGCAAAAAGCCTCTGTCCGCATAGAAAGGGCGGCGCAGCCGTCGTGAAAGCGGGGCCGCGCTGTTTTATCCGTTCAGTCCTTCTTCACTTCCATCGGCTTTTTGGCCGCGGCCCGCTGGGCGCTCGCGGCCTGCTCGTCCAGCGCGCGGTACGCGTCGCAGACCTCCCGCGCGCCGCCGCTCATCCGCACGCGGCCCTTTTCCAGCCATGTCACGCGGTCGCACATGCGCTCGACCTGCCCGATGCTGTGGCTGACCAGCAGCACCGTCGTGCCGCCGCTCATCAGCTGGCGCATGCGCTCCTCGCATTTTTCCTGAAACATGAAATCGCCCACAGACAAAATCTCATCCGCGATCAGCACGTCGGGCTTTGTCACCGTGGCGATGGAAAAACCGATGCGCGCCACCATGCCCGAGGAGTAGTTTTTCAGCGGCACATCCAAAAAATCCCGGAGCTCGCTGAATTCGACGATCTCGTCGAATTTTTCGCGGATGTACTGCGGCGTCAGGCCCAGCACCGTGCCGTTCAGGAAAATATTTTCCCGCGCGGTAAGGTCCATGTCGAAGCCCGCGCCCAGCTCAATGAGCGGCGCGATGCTGCCGTGCACGGTCACGCTGCCGGCCGTCGGCTTGAACACGCCGGAAATGATCTTCAACAGCGTCGATTTGCCCGAGCCGTTCAGCCCGATCAGGCCGTGGAACTCGCCCTTTTCCACTTTCAAGGAAACGTCGCGCAGCGCGTAAAATTCCTCAAACTGCAGCTTGCCCTGCACGGCGGCGAGGAAGTATTCCTTCAGGCTCTCGTGCTTTTCCTTGGCCATGTTGAAGCGCATGGAGACGTTGTTTACCTCTATCATATTCATCAGACACGCCCCCTCTCAAATATGCAGCACGAACTTGTCCTGCTGGCGGCGGAACACAATCAGCCCAAGCGCTAACGCGAGGACGGCGCACAGCCCGCAGATCCACACCATGCTCCACGTCAGGCCCGTGCCGTCCAGCACCGTGGCGCGAAAGCCCGTGATGTACCAGTACAGGGGGTTGAAGCGGATCACCTGAGAAACGTTCAGCTCCGTGCCGCCCACGGTAAACGAGCCCATCTGCAGCGGGTCGTAGAAAATAGCCGAGAAATACATCAGCGCCGTGGTGAACACGCCCCACAGGTGCATCACGTCGCGGAAAAACACCGTAGCGGCCGCGAGCATCAGGCCCACGCCGAGCGTGAACAGGAACAGCGTGACCAGCGGGTACAGCGCGAGGAATACCGTCGCGTGCAGCTCGGCGCCCGTCAGGATCATCATTAAAATCAGCGCGATAAACGAAAACAGGCAGTTCACCATCGCGAAGCACACACGCTCCAGTGGGAAGATGTATTTCGGGATATAGACCTTCTTGATCAGCGGTGCCGCGCCGAGCATACTGCCCATCGCGCTGCTGGTGCCCTCGGTGAAAAAGCTGAACAGCAGCTGGCCAATCAGCAGGTAAACCGGGAAGTTCTTAATGCCGCTGCCGCGCATATCGAGGATTGTGGAGAACACGACCACCATGACAATGTTCATCAGCAGCGGGTTGAGCACACTCCACGCGACGCCCAGCACGCTGCGCCGGTATTTCAGCTTGAAATCGCGGCCGATCAGGTTCTGCAGCAGATACCGGTATCGCCAGAAATCGTGCGCGTAGGCCTTCAGAAGCTGCACGGCGCTCACCACCTTTCAAAAAAGCCGAATGATTGCTCCCGGAAGCCCCGGTGCCGACCGTCCTTTTCGGAGAGGCGCGGGCCCCCCTCCACCGCGGGCCACGCGACGCCGACGTCCGCGTCGTCCCACCGGATGCCGCCCTCGGCGGACGGATCATAATAATCGGTGCATTTATAAGTAAACTCTGCCTCGTCGCTCAGCACAAGAAAACCGTGGGCAAAGCCCTGCGGGATATACAGCTGCTTTTTGTTTTCTGCCGAGAGCGTCACGCCTACCCACTGGCCAAAGGCGGGGCTGTGCGGACGGCAGTCGACCGCGACGTCGAACACCTCGCCCGAGAGCACGCGCACGAGCTTGCCCTGCGTATGCTCCTTCTGAAAATGCAGGCCGCGCAGCACGCCGCGCGTGCTTTTGCTCTGATTATCCTGCACAAACGGCCCAGCGATGCCTGCCGCCGCGAATTCCTCGGCCTGAAACGTCTCCATAAAATAACCCCGGCTGTCACCGAACACCGTCGGCTCAACGATCACTACGCCGGGAAGCTTCGTCTTGATAAATTGAAATTTCCCCATTCTACTCCTGATCCTTTCTGTATCTGTTTTGGCAAAATGCCCGTAACGGCCGCGCGCGGCATTTTTCAACATAAATCGCGGTTCTGTACAAAGTAAACCGATTTTAAGATACCACAAAACGGGACAAGTTTCAAGGGAAAGCACCGGGGAAACGGCTGTTCGGCCAATTTTTCACACTTCCGCGGCGTGCCAAAGCGCCCGCGCCGGACACGCGGCGCGGGCGGCGGCTCGCTCAAAAAAAGAATAAATTATGTTTGCCTGCACGGAGATGAACGGCTGCGGCCTGCCGGCATTATAAGCTTTGCCCATTTTGAACAAAGTGAAGTCCGTTCCGACGTGCGTTTGGTATCCTTCAGAGGCTTTCGACTTTGCCGGCAGCCAATTTTATTCCGCCGGCGCGAAATACTCGGCGGGGTCGACGTAGCTTCCGTCACGCAAGAATTCGAGGTGCAGGTGCGGCGTCATCGCGCTCTCCGCCGGCAGCTCGCCCAATTTACCGATCACGTCGCCCAGCGCGACGGTATCGCCTTTCTTGACGGCGATGCTCGACAGACCGCACAGGCGCATGGTCAGGCCTTCGCCGGTCAGTTCCACGACGCCGCCCCACTGCGCGTCCTCGACGGCGGCGGATACGACGGCATTCGCCGGGGCCGCTACGACGTCACCCGCCGCGCCCGCGATGTCCATGCCGTTGTGCGTGCGCCAGTCCTTCATCGTTTCATTGAATACCAGCTCATCGCCGCTGAAAGCCTGCAGCGTCGCACCCGATTTGGGCGAGGCGAACAAGGGCTCCTGCACGGGCTGCGAGCTGGCAGGCTCTTCGGGCGCGGACGAGGCGGACGAAGCAGGCTGCGAGCTGCGCTGCGACGAAGCCGTATTTCGCGGCCTCGATGACGAAGAGGACGCGGCCTGTGACGCCGCCGCCGACGGCGCCGTCGACGAGGACGCCGGGGGCACGGGAACGCCCTCCTGCTTTTCTTCCACGGGAGTGTGCTGCTGCCACGGAATATCCTCCTCTCCGAAGAGCTCCGGCTCGGGGCTCTGCTCCAGCCGGCTCATCATACTGTTGATGGCAAGGAAGCTTGCCGTCGCCGCGCCCGCAATCACGAGCGCCAGCGCGAGGTAAAAGCCCTTGCCCTTCCAAAAATCTTTGGCATGACGATCTTTTTTCATGTTCTTTCTTTTCCTCCCTGCCGCGCCCGCCCCTTTCCGCGCGGCGCGGCAAGGCGGTGGGCAACTGCTGTGATACCTCTATTTTGGGTTCCGGCGCGCCGGAATATACATGCAGGCGCCCGGCTTTCTTTTTGCGGCACACGGCCGGCGACACAAAAGTACCGGCCAAAACGACAAAGAAGGGTTGCGTTTTCGCGCGCGAGAAAGTACAATAGAGTCAAGTAAGTGCTGAATAAATCGGAGTGTACATCGGCCGCGTTTGGAACGCGCGGCCGATGCTTCCCCGCGAGAATATGCGGGGTCGCGAAGCGGCGAGCAAATTTTGTGTCAGAGGAAACAAAAAACGCAGGCAATCCTTTGTGGATTGGCGAGTATTTTTGTGAAGTCTGACGGCGTCGGCCGCAAAAGGAACGTGCGGCCGACACTTCCCCGCGGGTATATGCGGAGTCGTAATTTGCCGCCGATGCGTGCGCTACGATTTGTTCAGTGCATACTCAATATGGACACGCAGCGGGGAGGGGGGGGCATGGCGATTTTTCCCGCGTCCGCCCGGCCGCAGGAAACGCGCCCTTGGGGCGCTGCTTCAATTGACAATTCGAGCCTAGCCCGGCGTTCCCATAGGGCAGGACGGCGCGGAACGCGCCGCGAGAGGTGGTGTGTGAATGAAAAAAGAAACGTATGCGCTCGACGCCTGCCGCAGCTGCGGCCGGCCGCTGGCGGACCCGGAGCAGGAGCTGTGCCCCGCCTGCCGCGCGATGGAGGATGCCAAGGCGCGGTATCTGAAATCGGAGCATCTCGCGCGGCCGCGCCGGAAGCGGGTGAACCGCACCACGCGCGCGATGGCAGTCGCCGTCTGCGTGCTGGCCGTTATTTTTATCGCGCTGTGCGTCGCCGCCACCGTGCTCTACGAGACGCACCGCCCGGACAAGTTCCTCCTTACGCTCGACACGGCGCTGGCGGCAGGCGACGTTCGCGCGGTGAAAGACGTGCTGGTGGGCGTGGATCTCGCCATTTCGGACGAGGGGGCGTCGGCGCTGTGCCGCGCATTCGCGGACGAGACGCGACGCGCCGCGCTGGGCGAGCAGCTTGCCGCGCAGGTGATCGACCCCGGCGCGTCCGGGCCGTTCCCCGCGCTGAGCCTTGTCAAGACGCCGGTCTTTTTCGGCTACGGCGATTACGCCGTCGCCGTGCGCAGCGCGCAGCTTTTGTTGCACTCCCCCGCGCGCAATCTGCTGCTCTCGCTGGACGGCATTCCCCGCACCGGCGAGCCGGTCGCCGACGGCATCCTGTACCGCAATCTGTTCCCGGGCCTGTACACCTGTACGGTGACAGGCGTGACGGCCGCGGGGCAGTCCGTTTCGAGCGGCGAAACGGAGCTCGCGCTTTTTTCGGACGCCGCGCCCTCGGTTTTTGACGGCGCGCTGCCCATCGCCGCGGTGACGGTGTCGGGCTGCGTCAGCGACGAGGCGGTCATCACCGTGGACGGCGTCGCCGTGGCGGAAAAGCCCGTGAACGGCACGGTCAGCCTGCCGGAGATCGCCGTGGGCAGCACCATCGGCATGCAGTATACCGCGCCCTGGGGCGCGGTGACGACCGCCTCGGTGCAGCTTGCCGACCCCTCGGCCACGGCGCTGGCCTTTACGGATTTTGTCACGGAGGGCGGCGTCCCCTCGGCGGAGGAATTGAACGCCCAGCTTTCCATCTACTTCGCCACCTATTTCGACGCGATGAACCAGCGCGACGCGTCGCTGCTGTCCGCCTGCACGGACGCGCACCGCGAGGCGCTGGCGGCGGACATCGCCTCGGACGCGCACGCGGGCACGCTCTATGTGATGGGCACGGCGGAGTGCAATCCCGCCGCCGTCAAAAGCACGCTCATCGACGGCGCGCCGTTCGTCTCGTGCTATGTAAAATGCGTCTATCAGCAGGTGGATCGGGAATCCAATGAGCAGACCGACATGACCGCCTACGCGGTCTGCCGCTTCGCGTGGGCAGACGGCTGGAAGCTGGAAAGCCGCGCGGATTCCACGGAGGAGGCGTTCGCCGCCGCCTCGCCCGACGCGCTGCCGTAGGGCTGTGCGGAGAAAAGCGGGAAGCAAGCTTCAAAATCACAAAGCCGCCGCACGGGATTTTCAAAACTCCGCGCGGCGGCTCTCTTCTACTATAATCAAATTCTCTTGAAAATAAGGATCTTTTCTCCCTTTTCGAAAGAGTGTTCCCGATGCGTAACGCTTGAAATATATGTAGCCTAAATCACATGCCCTTCAACCATCTGACAATTCTATCAACTGGAATCATTCACTCAATTCCTTACAAAGCTTTTCACAAACCTGTGCCATTTCACGCATATCATCGTCCGGAACCATCTCGTTGAGGTCATAAGCCAGTGGATTTTCCGCAAAGTCAAGCAGCGCCTTGCGTATTGCTGCTTTTTCTTCCTGCGTAGATGTGATGCGAACAGCAAGGCCTTCCGTCCCGTTCAGTAATTGCGTCAATGATACGCCGCCGTTTATTTTACACTCCAGCATCAACGCCGCCAAATCTGTAACAAGGTCAATTGCATAATAAAATGGATATTTTTCGCCGTATCCAAGCTCCAGCCCCGTGTCGCGGAAATCCCAGTTAAGCTTATCCAAGCCTGTCTCCGCAAATATTTCGCTCAAGGAAATCTCAGTTTTTTTCTTGCTTACTAAATATTCCAGAAGCGTCAGGCTATCATCTGTCGCACCGATGTAATCGCCCCAATATTTTTCCATGTACATTTGCCTGTCCCCTTTTCAGATTCTCATGGATCGATCTGATCAGAAAATTTTACCTGCCATTTATAATGTATCTCTATCCGTTATTTCCCACTGGGTACACCATTCCGAAAAGGGAGTATCTTTTTTAAGTAGTGCGCACGACGCGCG
>CANRZX010000152.1 GCA_947644575.1 uncultured Clostridia bacterium
ACGGTTTGATCGATCCCGCCGGGAGCATCCGGACACGGCGCGAGCTCTGTCCTGTCCGGCGTTTCCCCGAGCGCCGCGCCGTAGTTGACGCGGTACAAAAACAGCCCCTGCGGCGGCGCGGTATCGCCCGCCGCGCCGCGGTCCTTCCCCGCGAGGATGTCCCGCACCCGCTCCGGCGGCATACGCCCCGCGCCCGCCTCGACGAGCGTGCCCACCATAATGCGCACCATATTGTAAAGATAGCCATCCGCACAGACATGGAACGTTATGTCGTCGCCCGCGCGCGAAACGCGCGCGAAGCGCACCGTGCGCACGGTATCCACCACGTCGCTGCCCACCGAGCAAAACGCCGCGAAATCGTGCGTGCCGATGAAATACTCCGCGGCGCGCGCCATCGCGTTTGTATCCAGCAAAGCGGGCACGCGCCAGCACAGCCCGTTCTGGAAGGGGTCGGCCACGGCGCTGTTGTGGATGCGGTACAGATATTCCTTGCTCTCGGCCGAATACCGGGCGTGGAAATCGTCCGGCACCTCCCGCGCCGCGACGGCACGGATATCCTCCGGCAAAAAGCGGTTGACCGCCAGCGGCAGACGGCGCGGCTCGATGGCCTTGGGTTGAAAAAAGCTGACGCAGTAGCCCAGCGCGTGAACGCCCGCGTCCGTGCGCGAGCAGCCCTTGACCGGGGGCCGCGTGCCGTACAGCCGCTCCAGCGCGTTTTGCAGCACCTCGCAGACCGACAGCGCGTTCTTCTGCACCTGAAAGCCGTGGTAGCGCGTGCCGACAAAGCGGAGCGTAATCAAAACGTGCATAGCCCCTCCCTCTTCCATTCATCATTCAAAATTTTCAAATGGAACACGGGCAATTTTTCATACGGCCTGCGCGCTTCTGAAGCAATCCATATGAATTGTGAATTATAAAATATGAATTCAATTTCACCCGATCCGCTCAAAGAACAGATTGCTCATGCCAATGGCGGCGAACACCAGCGCCGCCGCCGCCGCGAGGACGATGTCCGAGGCGTGCAGCCGCAGCTGCTTGAGGCGCGTGCGCCCCTCGCCGCCGTGGTAGCAGCGGCACTCCATCGCCATCGCAAGCTCGTCGGCGCGGCGGAAGGCCGAGATGAACAGCGGGATCAGCACCGGGATCAGCGCCCGCACGCGCTGGCTCAGCTTGCCCGAATCCAGCTGCGCGCCGCGTGCCTTCTGCGCGTTCATGATCTTGTCCGTCTCCTCGATCAGCGTTGGGATGAAGCGCAGCGCGATGGTCATCATCATCGCGAGTTCGTGCACCGGCAGGTGCAGCCTTGCCAGCGGCTTGAGCAGCTGCTCGATGGCGTCCGTCAGCACGATCGGGCTGGTCGTATAGGTCAGCAGGCTCGTCCCCGCGATCAGACAGATGATGCGCACTGCCATCACAATCGCGTAGTACACGCCCTCGCGGTAAATTTTGAAGATCCACCACGCGAGCAGCGGCTCGCTCGTCCCCGTCATGAAAAACAGATTGAGCACCGCCGTGAACAGGATGATGGGCAGAATCGGCTTGACGCTGCGCGCGACCATCTTCAGCGGGATCTTCGCCGTCAGATACAGCGCCGTCAGGAACACGATCGAGATCGCGAGGCCCGCCGGGTTCGAGCCGACAAACAGCATCACGATGTACGCGACGGTCAGCACCAGCTTGACGCGCGGGTCCATCCGGTGCAGAAGGGAATTGCCCGGGAAATGCTGCCCGATGGTGATGTCTCTCAGCATGGCGCGCCGCCCCCCTTCCCCGCGCGCGCGGCAAGAATGGTTTTGACGGCATATTTGACCGTGTATACGTCGGTATCGATGTCCAGCCCCATCTCGCGCAGGCGCAGGAAGATCTTCGTCACCTCGGGCACAGAAAGGCCCAGCTCGAGCAGCTCCGGCGCGCGGGCGAACACCTTGTCGGTGTCGTCGTACATCGCGACGCGCCCGCCGGAGAGCACCAGCACCCGGTCGGCATATTTGGCGATGTCCTCCATCGAATGGCTGACCAGCACGGTCGTCGCGCCGGTCTGGCGGTGGTATTCCTTAATCTGGCCGAGGATCGTGTCGCGGCCCTCGGGGTCGAGCCCGGCGGCGGGCTCGTCCAGCACCAGCAGCTTCGGCTCCATCGCCAGCACGCCGGCGATGGCCACGCGCCGCTTCTGCCCGCCCGAAAGCTCGAACGGGCTGCGCGCCAGCCACGCCTCCTCGATGCCGCAGAACGCCGCCGCCCTGCGCACACGCGCGTCGATCTCCTCCCGTGCGAGGCCCATGTTGCCCGGCCCGAACGCGATGTCCTTGTAGACCGTCTCCTCAAACAGCTGGTATTCGGGATACTGGAACACCAGCCCCACCTGAAAGCGGAAACGGCGGATGTCAGACGGGTCGGCCCACAGATCCTCGCCCCCAATGTACACCTTGCCGGAGGTGGGACGGTTGATGCCGTTGAAATGCGAGATCAGCGTCGACTTGCCGCAGCCCGTCGAACCGATGACGCCCACAAACGCGCCCTCCTCGATCTCGAAGCTGACGCGGTCGAGCGCCACGGTTTCGTCCGGCATGCCCTGATTATAGATGTAGGAGAGTTCCTCGACCCTTACGGCTGCGGGCATGCGGCCACCTCCTTTGCGTTTTCGGCGTCCGGCGCGTCCCGCCCCGTCAGCAGCCGGTAGAGCGCCGCCGCGCAGCCCTCGACGTCGATCACGCCGTCGGGCATCGGGCAGCCCGCCTGTGTCAGCGCATGGCACAGCTCGGCGGCCTGCGGCACGTCGAGGCGCAGCGCCCGCAGGCGGTCCACCTGACGGAACACCTCCGTCGGCGTGCCCTCCAGCGCGATTTTCCCCTCGCTCATCACCACGACGCGGTCGGCCGCGGCGGCCTCCTCCATATAATGCGTGATCTGCACGACCGTGATGCCGTATTCCCGGTTCAGCCGGTGTACGGTGCGCATCACCTTCTCGCGGCCGATGGGGTCGAGCATCGCCGTGGCCTCGTCGAGGACCAGACAGTCGGGCCGCATGGCGACGACACCCGCGATGGCCACGCGCTGCTTCTGCCCGCCCGACAGCTTGTGCGGGGCCTTTTCCCGGTAGTTGTAAACGCCCGCCATGCGCATGGCCTCGTCTACGCGCCGGCGCATCTCGTCCGGCGGCACGCCGAGGTTTTCCAGCGCGAAGGCGACGTCCTCCTCCACGACGGTGGCGACGATCTGATTGTCCGGATTCTGGAACACCATCCCCACCTTCTGGCGGATGTCGAACAGCCTGTCCTCGTCCGCGGTGGACATCCCCTCCACCGTCACCGTGCCCGTCTCGGGCAGCAGGATGGCGTTGAAGTGCTTGGCGAGCGTCGATTTCCCGCAGCCGTTCGCGCCGAGCACCGCCACATATTCGCCGCGCCGCACCGTCAGCGACAGCCCGTCGACCGCGGGCCGGCCCGTCTCCGCGTAACGGAAGGTAATTTGATCCGCTTTGAGCATTTCCTTCATATTTTCCCGTTCTTTCCCTTTCCGTAAGCACTGAACAAATCGTAGCGCACGCATCGGCGGCAAATTGTTCCGTCAGACTTCACAAAAATACTCGGTAATACACAAAGTATTGCCTGCGTTTTTTGTTTTGTCTGACAAAAAATTTGCTCGCCGCTTCGCACACTCCGATTTATTCAGCACTTACTTCGGCCCTCTGCCTGTTCGGCCCGCGCCGGCCTGCCCGCCGCGTGCCGGATTCTGAATGATGCATAGTAAATGCCGCATGAAAGCGCGCCCGGCCGCCCCCGAATGCGGGGAACCAATTCAAAAATCCGCCCCATCCGCCAGCCACCACGCCGTCGCGCCGCAGGGCACGACGCCGCCCGTGGCCGTCACCGGCAGGCCGATTTCATCGCAGACGGTGCGCCCGCCGCGCGTTTTGGCCACGCGCTCGCGCAGCAGGTATTCCATCACGCTGGGCGAAAGGCCCGTGGTATAGCTGTTCACCGCGACGAACAGCGGCCTGTCGGACAGCACCCCGGCGCACAGCGCGATCAAATCGTCGATGGCGTCCTCCAGCTTCCACACCTCGCCGCCCGGGCCGCGCCCGTAGCTGGGCGGGTCCATGATGACGCCGTCGTAGCGCACGCCGCGCCGGAGCTCCCGCGCGACAAACTTCGCGCAGTCGTCCACAAGCCAGCGGATCGGGCATCCGGCAAGGCCGCTGGCGGCGGCGTTCTCCCTGCCCCAGACGACCATGCCCTTGCTGGCGTCCACGTGGCAGACGCTCGCGCCCGCCGCCGCGCAGGCCAGCGTCGCGCCGCCCGTGTAGCCGAACAGGTTCAGCACCCGGACGGGCCGTCCCGCCCCCGCGATCAGGCGCGCGTAGGCGTCCCAGTTGACGGCCTGCTCGGGGAACACGCCCGTGTGCTTGAAGCCCGTGGGCGATACCGTCATGCGCAGCGCGCCGTAGGCGATCTGCCAGCGCTCGGGCATTTTGCGGCGGTATTCCCATTGCCCCCCGCCGGACGCCGAGCGGTGATACACCGCGTGGGCGCCGGCCCACAGCGGGCTGCTCTGCTCCGTTTTCCAGATGATCTGCGGGTCGGGCCGCACCAGGAGCGTTTTGCCCCAGCGCTCGAGCCGGTTGCCGTTTGTCGCGTCGATCAATTCATAATCCTGCCAGCCGTCCGCCGTGCGCATCGCGTTCCCCCTGTCCTTCTTTTTCCCGTCCGGCGCGCCTTATCCCTGCTTTGCGCGGATGCGCTCCTCAATCTTCGTCGCGATGCGCCGGGCGCTGAGGGCGATGGCCTCCTCGTCGCGTCCCTCCACCATCACGCGGATCAGCGGCTCGGTGCCGGAGGCGCGCACGAGCACGCGGCCCATGCCCATCAGGCTCTGCTGCTGGCTTTCCACAAAGCCCGCGATGTACTCGTCCTCCTTGTACCGCGCCTTCTCCTCGTTCGTCGCCGCGACATTCAAAATCACCTGCGGGAACCGCGTGTACACGCCGTTCAGCTCGCTCATGCGGCAGCCCCTTTGCGCCAGCACGCGCAGCAGCATGCCCGCCGTCAGCTGGCCGTCGCCCGTGGTGGCGTGCTCCAGCAGAATGATGTGCCCGCTTTGCTCGCCGCCGATGGCGTAGCCCTTATCGCGCATCTCCTCGAGCACGTAGCGGTCGCCCACCGCCGTGATGGCCGTGCGCATGCCGTTTTCCTTCATGTACTCCAAAAAGCCCATGTTGCTCATCACCGTGACGACGGCCGTGTCCTCCGGCAGGCGGCCGTCCGCCCGCAGCTTTTGCGCGAGGATCGCGATGATCTTGTCGCCGTCGATCTCGCTGCCGGTTTCGTCCACGGCAAGGCAACGGTCGGCGTCGCCGTCAAAGGCCACGCCGCAGTCGAGCCCGTTCTCCCTGACAAACTGCGCCAGCCTGTCAAGGTGCGTCGAGCCGCAGCCCGCGTTGATGTTGCCCCCGTCCGGCCGGTCGCCGAGGAAACGGCACTCCGCGCCCAGCGCCGGAAACAGCGCCGCCGCGCTCTCGCACGCCGCGCCGTTCGCGCAGTCGATGGCGACGCGCAGGCCCGTCAGCGGCGCGCCCACGGCCTTTTTCACAAAATCGACATAGTCCGCCAGCGCGGTCTTGCAGACGCTCACGGTGCCGATGTCCGTGCCGGTGCACAGCGAAAGGCGCGCGCCGCCGTCAAAGATATGGCTCTCGATCTCGTCCTCCACCTCGTCCGGCAGCTTATAGCCCTCGCCGCCGAACAGCTTGATGCCGTTGAATTCCACCGGATTGTGCGACGCCGAAATGACGACGCCCGCGTCCGCGCCGTACCGGCGCACCAGATACGCCACGGCGGGCGTGGGCACGACGCCCAGCAGCTCGACGTTCGCCCCGACACTGCACAGCCCGGCGGCGAGTGCACTCTCCAGCATATCGCCGGACACGCGCGTATCCTTCCCGATCAAAATGCGCGGACGATGCTTTGTTTTCCCCGCCAGCACCGCCGCGGCCGCGCGGCCGATTTTCATCGCGAGCTCCGGCGTCAGATCCTCCCCGGCCACGCCGCGCGCGCCGTCTGTTCCAAACAGCTTTCCCATTTGTCAGCACTCCCTTCCATCAGCAGTTCTTTTCCCCTCTACTATATGCGCGCCCCGCGCAAAATCCGACCTTCGGCCCGATTTCTAAAAATCCTCCATCGACTGCTGTCCGTTCGCCTGCGGCGAACCGGGCTCCTTCAGGCCGAGATGCTCGTAGGCGTACCGCGTGACGCAGCGCCCGCGCGGCGTGCGCGTCAGATAGCCCATCTGCATCAGATACGGCTCGCACACGTCCTCGAGCGTGACGGCCTCCTCGCCGAGCGCGGCGGCGATCGTCTCGAGCCCCACCGGCCCGCCGCCGTACATCTCGATGATGGCGCGCAGAAGGCCCCGGTCCATCTCGTCGAGGCCGGAGGCGTCGATGCCCATGCGGCGCAGCGCCTCGCGCGCGATGGTATCGTTGATGACGCCGTCGCCGAGCACCGTCGCGAAATCCCGCGCGCGCTTGAGCAGGCGGTTCGCCACGCGCGGCGTGCCCCGGCAGCATTTCGCCATTTCCAGCGCGCCGCTCTCCTCGCAGGGAACCTCGAGGATCGCCGCCGAGCGGCGGATGATGCGCGCCAGCTCCTGCGGGGAATACAGCTCCAATTTGAGCAGCACGCCGAAGCGGTCGCGCAGCGGGCTGGTGATCTGCCCCGCGCGCGTCGTCGCGCCCACGAGCGTGAAGCGCGGCAGATTGATGCGGATGGACTGCGCGCTCGGCCCCTTGCCGATCATGATATCCAGCGCATAATCCTCGAGCGCGGGGTACAAAACCTCCTCCACCTGGCGGGACAGGCGGTGAATCTCGTCAATGAATAAAACGTCGCCCTCCTGCAGATTCGTCAAAAGCGCGGCCAAATCGCCCGGCTTTTCGATGGCGGGGCCGCTCGTGATGCGGATCTGCACGCCCATTTCGTGCGCGACAATGCAGGCCAGCGTCGTCTTGCCAAGGCCCGGCGGGCCGTACAGCAGCAGATGGTCCAGCGGCTCGCCGCGCATTTTCGCGGCCTGCAGATAAATTTTCAGGTTTTCCTTGGCCTTCTCCTGCCCGATGTATTCCGCGAGCGTCTTGGGGCGGAGCGTCGCCTCGCTGTCCATGTCCTCCGGCTCCGGCTCCGGGCTGACAAGGCGCGCGGCGGAATCGACCTCTACGCTTTCCAGCGCCATGCGCTATTCCCCCCTTTTGTAATCTGAAGCAATCGCAAAACGCGCGCCGGCTAAAATCAGCGCCTGCCTTTTCCGATGCCCTGCAGGGCAAGGCGGATCAGTTCCGGCGTGGGCAGGCTCGTATCCAGCCCGGCCAGCGCCGCGGCCGCCTCGCTGCCCGTATAGCCAAGGCTTGTCAGCGCGGCAATGGCCTGCGCCGCGC
>CANRZX010000153.1 GCA_947644575.1 uncultured Clostridia bacterium
CAGAAAATTTGCGGCACATACCCGTGCCGGAGCAATGAGTGGGGGAATGCTCCATGTGGGCGTTTTACGCGGTGCTGTCGGCGGTGTTCGCGAGCCTGACGGCAATTCTCGGCAAGCTTGGGGTGCGGCAGGTGGATTCCACGCTGGCCACCGCGATCCGGACCATTTTCGTGCTGCTGATGGCGTGGGGGATGGTCTTTCTCACGGGGACGCAGACCGGCATACGCGGCATTGGGGGAAAAAGCTTGCTGTTCCTGATCCTCTCCGGGCTTGCGACCGGCGCAAGCTGGCTATGCTATTATAAAGCGCTTCAGGCGGGAGCAGTGGCGAAGGTTGTCGCAATCGACAAATTTAGTTTGGTGCTGACCTTTTTGCTGGCCGCGCTGTTCCTCGGCGAAAAGCTGACGCTGAAAACGCTGCTGGGAGGGCTGCTCATCACGCTGGGGACGCTGATCGTCGCGTTATAAATCTGAATAAAGGATGGCGAAGTGAATGGAAGCATTTGACTGCATTGTGATCGGCGCCGGGCCCGCGGGGCTTTCGGCGGCTTTGAACCTGCGCCAGCGCGGCAAAAGCGTCCTGGTTGTGTCGAGCGGCGAGCCGCTGCTCGCGCGGGCGGAGCGCGTGGATAACTATCTCGGCGTTTCCGGGGTCACCGGCGCGCAGCTGATGGAGCGCTTTACCGCTCACGCGAGGGAGTTCGGCGCGGTGCTGCGCGCGGGGCGCGTGGGCAATGTTATGCCGTTCAACGGCCGCTTTATGGCCAATGTGGACGGCGAGATCCTCGAGACGGGCGCGGTTGTGCTCGCGTGCGGCGTTTCCCGCGCAAGGCCCGTGCCGGGCGAGGCGGACCTGCTGGGCCGTGGCGTTTCCTACTGCGCCACCTGCGACGGGATGCTCTATCGCGGGCGCCCGGTGGCGGTATGGGGTCTTTCCGACGACGCGCCGGGAGAAGCAGAGTTTTTGCGCGGCATCGGCTGCGCCGTCACGTATATCGCCGAGCGCAGGCCGGAAGAGTTGGACGCGTCTGTCGCGTTTTGCGCGGGCCGCGTGGAGGCGATCCTCGGCGAGACGGCGGTGCGGGCCGTGCGCGTGTGCGGCGAGGAAATCCCCGTCGAGGGCGTGTTTCTGCTGCGCGCGGCGGCCCCGCCGGACGCGCTTGTGCCGGGCCTTGCGATGCGGGACGGCTTTGTCGAAACGGATACGATGCTGCGCACCAATATTCCGGGCCTGTTTGCCGCGGGCGATATGACGGGCAAGCCGCTTCAGGTCGCGAATGCGGTGGGGGAGGGGCTCATCGCCGCGCTCAGCGCGGCGGAGTATCTTTCCGAGCGGGAAACGCAGGCTTAATGAGGAGGCATACTGATGAAACGCGGAGACTATATTTCATGGGATGAATATTTTATGGGCGTCGCGCTGCTGACCGCGCAGCGCAGCAAGGATAATTCCTCGCAGGTGGGGGCGTGTATTGTCAGCCGTGAAAATAAGATCCTGTCTATGGGCTACAACGGCATGCCCATCGGCTGCTTGGACGACGAAATGCCGTGGGAACGCGAGGGCAAGCCGCTGGAGACAAAATATATGTATGTGTGCCACGCCGAGCTGAACGCGATTTTGAATCACGCGTCCGGCACGGGCAGCCTGCGCGGCGCGCGGATCTACACCACGCTGTTTCCCTGCAACGAATGCGCCAAGGCACTGATCCAAAGCGGCCTCGCCGCGGTGCGGTACTATGAGGACCCATCCGCCGCGTCCGAGTCCGTCCTGGCCAGTACGCATATGTTTGACTTGGTTGGCATTCGCTATACGCCGTACCGGCCCACGGGGCGCGAGATGACGCTGAGGCTGTGAGCGGGAAAGAGGCCGGGAACCTCGGTGCTCTCGCACCGAAGTTTTGTTGTGGCCGCCTTCGGCGGCGATTATGTATCGCTATTCTAAAAAAGGGATGGGAGCACTTTGACGGAATTCTTGGTAAAGCGCTTTGTCAAAAACAGCGCCGACCTCCACAACCCCGCGGTGCGCGCCGCCTACGGCAAGCTCGCGGGCACGGTGGGGATTGTCTGCAATCTCTTTCTGTGTGCGGCAAAGGTGGCTGCCGGTGTGCTTTCGGGCAGCGTGTCCATCACGGCGGATGCGGTAAACAACCTTTCCGACGCGTCGTCCAGCATCATTACATTGGTGGGGTTTCGCCTTTCAGCCAAGCCTGCGGACGAGGAGCACCCCTATGGCCACGCGCGCATCGAATACTTAGCGGGACTTGCCGTATCGGTGATGATTCTTGTGATTGGCATTGAGTTAGCGCGCTCCGGCATCGAGCGCATTCTGCATCCGTCGCCCGTGTCGTTCAGCGTTGTTTCGGCGGCGGTGCTGGCGCTGTCCATCGGCGTGAAGCTGTGGATGGCCGCGTTCAACCGCGGCTTGGGAAAGCGGATCGGCTCGGCGGCGCTGGAAGCGACGGCGATGGACAGCCGCAACGACGTGATCTCGACGGCGGCGGTGCTGGCGGCGTGTGTGATCGACCGGATGACGCACTGGGCGTTGGACGGCTGGATGGGCCTTGCGGTGGCGGGCTTCATTCTGTGGAGCGGCGTCGGCATTCTGAAGGACACCATGAACCCGCTGCTCGGAGAAGCGCCCAGTGAGGAATTGACGGCGTACATCGGCAAAAAGGTTATGAGTTATGAGGGCGTGCTCGGCACGCATGATCTGATGGTGCACGACTATGGCCCGGGGCGGCGCTTCGCGAGCGTTCACGTGGAAATGGCCGCGGAGGAGGACGTGCTGCGCAGCCATGACGTCATCGACAACATCGAGCGCGATTTTTTGCAGAACGACCACATCAGCTTGGTCATTCATTTCGACCCGATCCAGACGGGGGACGACGCGGTCGGCACGCAGCGGGAATGGGTGCGCCAGCTGGTGCAGGGCATTTCGCCGGAGCTGACAATCCACGATTTTCGGATGGTGTCCGGCGCGACGCACACCAATCTGATTTTCGATACTGTCGCGCCGCACGGCTTTGCCCTCACGGACGCGCAGTTGCGCGGACGCATCCAGCAGCTTGTGGCGCAGGGGAACGGCGACGGCATGCGGTATTACGCGGTGGTGACGATTGACCATAGCTACGCCCCCATCCCGGGGCTGTAGGAGGAGACTGCTTGCGATTCCGCCGCCTGCGGAAAGATGCGGGCGAAACGAACGCAAACAGCCTCTGAGAGCGGGACGTGAAAAACAAAAGGGAAGAGGAAAGGTATGGAGTTTCGGATTTCAGACAAAATGAGGGGGATGAAGCCCTCGATCATTCGGGAGATTTTGAAGCAAATGAGCGATCCGACGCTCATCAGCTTCGCGGGCGGCAATCCTGCGTCGGACTCGTTCCCGGCGGACGATATCGCCCGTTTTTCCGATGCGCTGCTGCAGGAAAACCCGGCGGCCACGCTGCAGTAGTCCGTGTCCGAGGGCGTCCCGTCCGTGCGGGAGGCAGTGCGTAGTTTTGCCAACCGGCATGAGCCGGTCGCAAAGGAAAACGATACGGTGCTGATCGTCTCAGGCAGCCAGCAGATCCTTGATTTTACGGCGAAATGCCTGTGCAATGAGGGCGACGCGGTGGCGGTGGAGGATCCCGCGTTTCTCGGCGCGTACAACGCCTTCCGCTCGAGCGGCGCGCGCCTTGTGGGCGTGCCGATGGAGGAGGACGGCGTCGACCTCGCCGCGCTGGAGGCGGCGTTTGCCGCGCCGGACAAGCCCCGTTTTTTTTACTGTATCCCCAATTTCCAAAACCCGACGGGCCGCACGATGAGCCTCGCCAAGCGGCGGGCCGTGTACGAGCTGAGTGTGCGCTACGGCGTGCCCGTGCTGGAGGACGACCCCTACGGCGAACTGCGCATTTCGGGCGAGCGCCTGCCCTCGATCAAAAGCATGGACACGACGGGGCATGTGATTTACGCGGGCAGCTTTTCCAAAATCCTGTGCCCGGGCATGCGCCTCGCGTTCTGCGTGTGCGACAAGGCGCTCGGCGCGCACTTTGTCGTGGCCAAGCAGTGCTGCGACGTCCATTCCAATGTGTGGGCGCAGCGCGTGTGCGAGGCGATGCTGACGCGCACGGACATGGATGCGCATATCCGTGAGATCCGCAAAATTTACGCGGCCAAGGCGCGCCTGATGATGGCGCAGCTCGACGAAAAATGCCCGGCGATCCGTTATATTGTGCCCGAGGGCGGCATGTTCCTCTGGGCGACGCTGCCCGAAGGAGTGGAGATGCCTGCGTTTGTGCAGAAATGTCTCGATCAAAAGCTTGCCCTTGTGCCCGGAAACGCGTTTCTGGTGGATGAAAACGCGCCGTGCCAAAGCTTCCGCATGAATTTCTCCACGCCGACGCCACAGCAGATCGAGCGCGGCGTCAGCATTATGGCCAGGGTGCTGGCCGAGTGTCGGGCGCCAAAGCGCGGATAAGCGCAAATGGAGTGGTGAGAGGGCAAGCAAGGCGTTCAAAGAACCTGCGCGGCGCTTTATTTCCTGACGGCAACGGCAGCGGAGGCGTAAAACACGGTCCGTAATGTTTTACGGCCGCTTTGCGCCCCGGATCGAAAATCATGACGACCTATGCCGGGCGGCATTTTTGAGAAAGGAACGGCTAAGATGAATGGGCTTGTAATGCTGCTTGTATTTTTTGTTGTCCTCTATATCGTCTTTCTGCTGCTGCCCTTTATAACGTTAGGGATTCTGTCCCTCATCCGCTATTATCGCTATCGGGAACAGCTGCGCGGCGAAGCGCGGGCGCGCCAGTGCGGCCGCGACGCGGCGATTTTCTTTGCGCTTGCCTTTGTCAGTCTGCTTGGCCTTGCGGCAATAATAGGCTGGGGGTAAAAGGTTGGGAAAATCGTCCCGTATGCCGCGTACCGTTTGCGGCGCGGGCTTTTGGAAAATGCTTTTTTGAGCGTTTTCCGGATCGGTCATACGTAAAAAGATCGTCCGCGGAAGGGGGAATTCCTTCCGCGGACGATCTTTTTGCGATAGGGGAAAGGCTTACCCATTCGCCGTCGCGGGCTGTGGCGCTCTCTGGTCGAGCGTGAGCACGCCGTCCGGCGCGTCGAGCAGAAAAGAGCGTTCCGCATCCTCCGATGCGGCCAGCATCTGCTCGGCGAGACACTGCTCCACACGGCGCGTGACGGCACGCCGCAGGCTGCGCGCCCCGGTGGCTGGATCGTATCCCTCGCGCGCCAGCAGGCGGACGGCGTCCTGTGTATGGGAAAGCCGAATGCCCAGCGCCGCTGCGCGTTCCTCGAGCTCTCGCAGCAGCGTTTCCGCGATGGCGGCAAGGCTGTCGCCTGTCAAAGGCTTAAAGACAATCATCTCATCCATGCGGCCGATCAGTTCCGGGCTGAAGCGCTCCTTCGCCTCACGCAGGGCCTCGGAGCGCGCGGCGTCCTCCTCCGTGCCCGAGCCAAAGCCCAACGCGGCGCGCCGTCCGGCCAAATGGCGCGCGCCTAAGTTTGAGGTCAGGATCACCAGCGTGTGGGTGAAATCCACACGGCGGCCCTCGCTGTCGGTCAGCGCACCGTCATCCAAAATTTGCAGAAGCAGATTTGCCACCTCCGGGTGCGCCTTTTCGATCTCATCCAGCAGCACGACACTGTAGGGACGGCGGCGCACGCGCTCGGTTAGTTGTCCGCCCTCGCCATAGCCCACATAGCCCGGCGGCGCGCCCAGCAGTCGGGCAACGGTATGCTTTTCCATATATTCGCTCATATCAAAGCGCAGCAGCGCCTTTTCGCTGCCAAAGCAGCAGTCGGCCAGCGCGCGCGCCAATGCGGTTTTGCCCACGCCCGTCGGCCCGAGAAACAGAAACGCGCCCATTGGCCGCGACACGCAGGAAAGGCCCAGCCTCGCCCGCTGCAACGCGCCGGCCGCCGCGCGCACCGCGTCCGGCTGGCCGATCACACGTTGGGATAAGGTCTGCTCCAACGCCGCAAGAGAAGAAATCTGGGACGCTGTCAGCCGTTCCGCGGGCACGCCGCTTTGACGGGAGACAACGGCCGCAACATCGGCGGCGGTGACCTCGGGCAGGGCAAGGCCGACGCGCCGCGAGGCTTCGATGCGCACCGCGCCGCAGGCTTCGTCCAGTAAATCGAGCGCCTTATCCGGCAAAAAGCGCTCGGGCAGGTACCGCGCCGAGAGCGTTACCGCCGCGTGTACGGCGTCCGGTGTGATGGTTACGCCGTGATGAGCGGCATAGCGCGGCGTCAGCCCCTGCAAAATGGTTTCGGCGGTGTCCCGCGATGGTTCCTCCACGTCCACCGCGCCGAAGCGCCGCGCCAGAGCGGCGTCCTTTTCAATGTGGCGGCGGTATTCCGCACGTGTCGTCGCGCCGATGAGCTGCAGTTCGCCCCGCGCCAAAAGCGGCTTTAAGATACCGCAGGCGTCGATGCCGCCCTCCGCCGCGCCCGCGCCCATAATCACGTGGATTTCATCAATAAACAGAATAATGTTTCCGGCTCGCTGCACATCCTGCAGGACGTTTTGGAAACGCTCCTCGAAATCGCCGCGGTATTTGGTTCCCGCGACAAGGCTGGCGATGTCCAGCGATAAAATCCGTTTTTCACACAGCTGTACGGGCGCTTTTCCCTCCGCGATGCGCCGCGCGAGACCCTCGACTACGGCGGTTTTCCCGACGCCTGGATCGCCCACAAGGCAAGGGTTGTTCTTGCGCCGGCGCAAAAGGATCTGTTCCATGCGCAGCAGCTCGTCGTCCCGCCCGATCACGGGGTCCAGCCGATCCTGCGCAGCCAGCGCCGTCAGGTCACGTCCATATTTTTCGGCGGAATGTGCTGCGCCCCGCGTTCCTGCAGACGGATGCGGTGGCTGCGGAAAGATCGGCGTTTTCCCAATGCGTCTGCCATACTCTCGGGCTGCTGCAGAGGGCTGTGCGCCGAGGCGGCACAGCAGCTGCCCTGCGGTGGAGGGCGTTTCCAGTAGCGCGCTCAGCAAATGCTCGGGCGTCACCTTGCTATGTGCGGCAAGCTGTCCTTCCGCTGCCGCTTGGTCTAAGCAGCGGCAAAGCGACGGGGTGAAATCGCGCGGAGACAGTCGCGTCGGCATACCGCGCCCAACCTGATCCAGCAGCAGGCGCCCGACTTGTCCGCTTGTGATTTTCTTTTCCGCCAAAAAGGACGCCGCGCCTGCATTCTGGCGCAGCAGAGCCAGCAGCAGATGCTCGGTGCCAACGTAAGTATGGCCCAGCTCCTGTGCCGCTCGGATCGCCTCATTCAAGGCCGTGTTG
>CANRZX010000154.1 GCA_947644575.1 uncultured Clostridia bacterium
CGCTGTCCAAATCTTCGATTTGGGTAACAGCGCCCATGCAAGGGACGCCCGTGAACAGGAGCGCAATGCGCGAACTGTGAACGGCTGCGGCCTACTGCTCTCCCTCGAGGGGAAGGCAAGGGCGGAGGAGATAACCTTTCTGCCCCGTCAGGCAACCTTCCCCTTGAGGGGAAGGTGTCGCGACGGAACGCCGTGACGGATGAGGTGGAATATCAACAGAAGATGCTTTGATTTTTTGACTTTCGAAACAAAATTCACAAAAACAAGGGAGTAACAACATGAAAACCGCTCCGTTGCTTTCCATCGGCATGATTTTCAAAGACGAGGCGCGCTGCCTCGAACGCTGCCTGCAATCGCTTCAGCCGCTGCGGGACGCGATCCCCTGCGAGTTGGTGATGGCGGATACCGGCTCGTCGGACGGCAGCCGCGCCATCGCCGAGCGGTATGCCGACGAGGTGTTTGACTTTCCGTGGATCGACGATTTTGCCGCCGCGCGCAACGCGGTGATGGACCGCTGCCGCGGCAAATGGTATTTTACCGTCGACTGCGACGAGTGGCTGGATGCGGATATTTCAGAGTTAATTGCTTTTTTGACAAGTAAGAAAAAGGTGTATTCGGCCTATGTCATTCAGCGCAGTTATAACTCTCCGGACCTTGAACAAAGTGATCAGTATGGTGACTTTTTCGCACGGCGGCTTGTATGCATGGATACTGGCGTGCGGTATGTCGGCGCGATCCATGAGGTGCTTAGCGAAACGCGCCCGCCCGCACATCTAACCCGGACAATTCTACACCATGACGGCTATTTGTTTGTGGATTCAGAGGCGAAAAAGGAAAAGTTGGAGCGCAACATGAAGCTGCTGCGCACAAGGCTGGAGCGGCAGCCAGATAGTCTCCGAACTCTGACCCAATGCATTGAAAGCTGCGAGGACAAGCAGGAGCGTTTAGGCTATGCGCGCCGCGCGGTAGAGCTTGTGCAGGCAAAACGTGATGAGTGGAGTGAATGGGGCGCTTGCGTGATGCGCCACGCGGTTGAAATAGCGCACGATCAGAAGCTGCCGGAATGGCGGGAATGGAT
Source organism: uncultured Clostridia bacterium (assembly GCA_947644575.1). GTDB lineage: Bacteria > Bacillota > Clostridia > Oscillospirales > Ruminococcaceae > Ruthenibacterium. The sequence goes on from CANRZX010000154.1 coordinate 1,079, forward strand.
CGAATATGCTTTTTCGCAGTTTGCGGACTCTATTTTTATTCGCGTGGATGGAAACTACGCTGCCTTTATGAACGCCTGCGATGCCGAGGAATGGGAAAAAGCGGTTCTCTACGGTGAGGGATACCGTCAGGGTTTGCAGCTGCTGCGTGCCGCCGACCATTCGCAAAAGACGGTGTTGGAACTGGGACATAGCATGGTTCATTACGCAACCCTGTCGGCGGAATATTCACTGCTCGTGCGGCTGGCAAATGCCTGCTTTCAAATAAAGCAATATGAAAAGACGCTGGAAATTCTTGCTGCCTTGGACGGCGGAAAATTAGATTCTACTCGGCTTTCGATTGTGATAACCCTTTTGATTCAGCTGCATGCCCATACCTCTTTAGACGTACAGCCAACCCTTGCGGCGTTATACGGGCAGCTAAGCTGCGAGAAACAGGGTAAAAATGAACGCCTTGCCGTGTTTAACCAAACCGCTGAAAGTACCTTTACACGGGCTTATTGCGCACAGGACGAAACCCTTCCCGGCTACCGCCGCCCCGCCTACACGGCCTTTGCTGCGCTGGCGGACAAGTGCGAGGCGGGCCGCGCCGCGCGGATGATGATGGCTGAAAACCCCGCCGCGCTGCGGGAATGGCTGCTGCAGGTGGAGGACTGGCAGGCGCTGCCCATCGAGGCGCTGGAGCGCGCCCTCGCGGCGGGGGTGGAATTCCCGCTCGCGGAAAAGCCGCTGCCCGTCGAGGTGCTGGACGGCCTTGCCGTGAAGCTGACGCACGGCGAAAACCTCGCCCGGCAGATGGCGCTGGCCCTGCCCATGAACCGGGAGGAATACCCCGATCTGCAAAGCCTGCGCTGGGGGCTGGCGCTGGCGATGGCGGCGGTGCGCGCCTTTGACTGGACGCCGGGCGGGGAGGAGGCCGGTGAAGCCGACCGCCCGGACGGCCCCGAAGGAGCGGATGAGCGGCCGGGGGACACGCCCGAAACGGGGCTCGCGCTGCTGCGCACCTTTGCACGCGTGGAGGCCGTTGCGCTGCCCGCGCTGTACGCGCCCGAGCTGCTGACGGAGGAAAACGCCGCCCTGCTGCCGCCGCTGCACCGGTGGGGGCTTTACAGCGGTCAGGCGTTTGAGGCGCTGGACGCGGGCCGGCCGCAGGAATATCTCGCCGCCCTGCGCCGGGGGCTTGCCGCCTGCCCCGGCCAGAAGGACATGGCGCGGTTTTTGCTGGACCAGTTCCGGCAGGAGGCCCGCCCCGAGGCGAGCCCCGAGCTGCTGGCGCTGGCGGAAAAGGTGCGCGGGATCTTGGCCGCTTACGGCCCGGAGCATCCCGCCGCGAAGGCCCTGCGCGAGAGCGACGCCTACAAGCAGGTGGCGTGGCTGATTGAGGAAACGCCCGGCCGGCCGGTGCAGTGAGCGGGGACGGATGCCTCAAAACAAGAGACATTCTATCCCTCAAATTGTGTGTGGAAAATCCTCCTCATCCGTCGGCTGTGCCGACACCTTCCCCCGAGGGGGGAAGGTTATAACTGAACATCAAAATCAAATCCGTCAGGAGAGCCGCTCATGAAGGTTGTCATTCTTGCCGGGGGGCTCGGCACGCGCATCACGGAGGAAAGCTATCTCAAGCCCAAGCCGATGATTACCATCGGCGAGCAGCCCATCCTCTGGCACATCATGAAATATTATTCCGCGTTCGGGTTTCACGATTTCATCATCTGCTGCGGGTACAAGGGGCATGTGATTAAGGAATATTTCGCCGATTATTACCTGCACCGCTCGGATGTGACGTTCGATTTCTCCGCCGAAAACCGGATGACCGTCCACCAGAATATCGCGGAGCCGTGGCGCGTGACGTTGGTGGACACCGGGCTGAAAACCCAGACCGGCGGCCGCATCAAGCGGGTGCAGAAATATATCGGCGACGAGCCGTTTCTGCTGACCTATGGGGACGGCGTGAGCGACGTCGACCTGAATGAGCTGCTGCGGCGTCACCGCGCGTCCGGCAAGACGGCGACGCTGACCGGCGTGCAGCCCGGCGGGCGCTACGGCGTGCTGGAGCTGGACGGCGAAACCGTGGCGGGCTTTCGCGAAAAAGCGAAGGAGGACGGCGGGTGGATCAACGGCGGGTTTATGGTGATGGAGCCGGAGATTTTCGCGTACCTGAGCGCGGAGGAGAGCTGCATTTTGGAGCGCGGGCCGATGGAGACGCTCGCGCGCGAGGGCAGGTTGGGCGTCTATAAGCACTATGGCTTCTGGCAGTGCATGGACACCCAGCGGGACCGGGGGCATTTGGAGCGGCTGTGGAGCGACGGCCGCGCGCCGTGGCGGGTGTGGGAGGAGCGCGTATGATTTCCGTATTGATGCTGACCTACAACCGGGAAACGCTTGTCCCGCGGGCGATTGAGAGCATCCTCGGCCAGACCCTCGGGGACTTTGAGTTTATCATCGTGGACAACGGCTCGACCGACCGCAGCGGCGCCGTCGCGGACGCATACGCCGCGCGGGACAGCCGCGTGCGGGTGCTCCACCGGGCGCGGGGCAGCATCAGCGCGGGGCGCAACACCGCGCTGGACGCCGCGCAGGGCGAGTACGTCGCGTTTATCGACGACGACGATTGGGCCGAGCCGGATTTTCTCGAGTTCCTGCTCGGCCTGATTGCCGAAAACGACGCGGACGTCGCGATCTGCGGGGCGGCGGGAAGGGCGTTTGACGAGAAGCTGGTGATGACGGCCGAGCAGGCGGTGACCGAGCTGCTGTGGCGGAAACGGTATAACGCGGCCTTTCCGACCAAGCTGTTCCGGCGGGAACTGGCGGATGGGCTGCGTTTCCCCGAGGGCAGCGCCTACGACGACATCGCGCTGATGTACAGGCTTTTGGCGCGGGCCGGGCGGGTGGCCTATCACGGCCTGCCGAAGTATACCTTTTACCGCCACGCGGGCAACAATTCCGCGTGGACGACCGACCACCGCCTGCTGACGCCGGAGACGCTGGACGAATACTTGGCGGCCTACCGGACCAGGACGGAGTGGCTGTGCGAGAAATTTCCCGGCAGCGCCGCCGCGTGGCGGTATTTTGAGTGGTCGTTCATACTCTCGATGGTGGAAAAAATCACCCGGCTGGGCATTCCCGGGTGCGAGGGGCGGCTGGCGGATATGACCGAGGAACTGCGGAGGCATCGGGAAGCGTTTTTGAGCATGCCCCAGACGCAGGAGTTTGAAAGGGAATGGATGGAAAAATATATTGTCGGATTGCCGGGGTGCGAAAATATAGGCGGAAAACGATTATAAGAGAACTTCGTCTTCCGAGGATGGCGATTGAAATCACCACACGGTGCAATTTGAAGTGCAAATACTGCGCGGTGGACATCCTGACCCACAACGGTTTCCGACGGGGGAACAGGCAACATGATCTGATGATACGATGCAGAAATTTGTAGGCGAGTTGACACAGTTTGTAAAAAAGAGTGGAAAGGATCAGATGAATGAACAGGCAGCATACTATTTTGGAGAAGCTTCGGACAAGCAGCCGGCCGATCGTGCTTTTTGGCGCTTCTATGGCTGGTCGCAAAATATATTGCGAATTGAAAAGAAAGGCGCTGGGGAACGAACTGTGCTTTTGCGATAATTACAAGCATGGGATTGAACCCATTACCCAGGGCCGGATCATCACGCCTGAGGAATTAACGGCGCATTATGCCGACGCAACGGTTTGTGTTTGCATCGCGTCCCCGTCCTATCGTGAGGAAGTCTGCCGTCAGCTGAAGGGAATGGGCTTTTCTTCTGAGCAAATTCTGGAATATCCCCAGCTTGCTGAAGCCGTGCTTGCGGAGCATGGAGGGGAGCTAACATGGACGGATGTGGAGAATAGCTATGACTGGACGATAAACCATTCCCGAATTGCGAGAATGGCACAGTGGATGAGTGAGGAAGACCACTCGGTCATTGATTTTGGCGCGGGCGATTGTTATCTGAAGCAGTGCCTGCACCCGGGGGTGAAATATATCCCCACCGATTATGTCGCCCGTACTCCGGAGCATATTAAATTTGACTTCAATGCCGACCCATTCCCGAATGTCCGGGCGGATGTGTGTTTTCTTGGCTTTACATTAGTCTATGCAGAGGACTGGAGAAACTTTTTGCGTTCGGTGTGTCAGGCCGCGAACAATAAGGTGATGATTGGAATAGGGATTCGGACGCAAGAGAGCGACGCCCCTCAATTAAGCGGCGGGGCGGTAAGCTTTTGCTCGGATGAGGAAGTCATTCGAACGATGACAGAGCAGAATTTTACGCTCAAGGACAAATATGTAGAGTTGCTGGGCGACGGAAAAGATTATAATGATCTGTGTTTATTGTTTGTACGGATAAAGTAAAAGGGAGAAGATGCTTTATGCATTATAAATACGCTTATCCGAGATTCTTTGACGGTGTGCCCCGTCCGGACTTTGAAGCTCTGAACGGGAATCTCGTTATCTACGGCGCGGGCTTTCAGGGCTTGCTGGCGGCTTATCTGCTGAAAAAACAGGGTGTAAATGTGCTCTGCTTTGGGGATCAGAATATCAAAAAGCAGGGTACGACCTATTATGGACTGCCTGTTTATGCGCCGGAAGAAATGAAGCGGCGTTACCCCGAGGCCGTTCCGATTGTTACACCCAATAATTTGCGGCCTGCCTATGAATATGTAAAAAATGAGTTGGGATATGAAAACGCCGTGACGCTGTTTTCGCTTTTTTTAGAATTTGATTCCAGCGGATTTGACAATTTGCCCGAACTTCCGGAATGGTATCATCCTGATAGTTTAGATTACACGATCAATATGTTTTTGAAACAATGTGTGAATCTTTTGACAGATCACCCACTGATTAGCATAGACCTTTCTGTTTCTGAAATATGCAACCTTCGGTGCAAAAGTTGTACGAGTTTAATGCCCTGCTATCAGCAGCCAAAGGCTTTTTCTTATGAGGATGTTCTGCATGATATAATGACTGTTCTGAATGGACGGTTAACACATCACATTTTAGTTGAAGGGGGCGAACCGTTCCTTTGGAAACCGCTGCCAAGACTGCTGCGGGAGCTGTGCAAGCTGCCAAACCTGCTGAATATTTTTCCAGTCACAAACGGTACCGTGATTCCCAACGATAAATTGTTAAGTGCGCTGAGGCACCCCAAAATTTCAGTCCGGATTTCTGATTACGGTACAATTTCAAAAAAGGATCAGCTGATACCGGTATTGAAAAACAATCACATCAAATATATTGTTCAGCTGCAAAAATGGTTTGAGTTATGCACATTTCACCAGCAACCACAAAGCGGGAAAGCTTTGTTTGATGCCGTGTCTGATTGCTGCAAATTGGGCGGAAATGGCGCGCAATACGCAATCGACGGGCTGTTGTTTCGCTGCCCGATCCAAGCGCATTTACATCGGCTTGGGATTTTTAAGTCTGACGAGAAGGATTATATTGATCTGAGATGTGAAGATGAAGGTTTGCAGGACAGAATATCAGATTATGTAAATGTTCAAAAGATGCCGGAGATGGTGAAGCTTTGCCGTCATTGTAATGGGCGGGGATTCAGCGGCGTCGAGGTCCCCCCTGCCCAGCAGCTGGCACCTAATGAAAAGATTACTATAAAATTTACATAGTAGAAGGTGGCCTTATGCGATTTGCAAATATATCTTGGTTTAATTCGAATATCAAGAACAGCAATATGCAGCTTGTAAATATGGGGGATAAACTCCAGTTTCTTTCGATTGACTATATCTATAGCCAAATGAATATCCCTGCGGATGAGGTCGTGAAAATTGAGTCGAAGCAAGTGCAGACATATAATGGCGAGGAATATTTGTTGCTTCCCATAAACTTTTCTTTGTTTAGCAGAATTTTTATGTGTGAAGATAAAATTTCGATTTCATCCAAGATTATCCCTGTATACATTGGTGCATATATTGGCTATTATGAAGAGCGTTACTTTAACGATTATAATCTTAGCTACTTAAAAAGATATTCCCCTATAGGGTGTCGTGATGAACAAACAGTGCAAATTTTGCGCCGCTGGGGAATTGAAGCATATTTAAGTGGTTGTGTTACACACTTATTACCTTTTTTTGGGGTCAAAGGAGATACAGTCTTTTTTATAGATGTACCATATGGAGTAAAAAATTATATTAAATCCATTCGGGATGTTATTCGATATTCAAAT
>CANRZX010000155.1 GCA_947644575.1 uncultured Clostridia bacterium
CGGAGCACAAAGCGTTTGGTGTCCCTCAGAGACTGTCGACTTTGTCGACAGTCTCTGAGACAGGCCTTTGCGGCTTACCGAGGATTTTTGTAAAATAGGACGGGAAATCTGCAGGCAGGATGGGTACAAAGCCGGTCGGCGTGCTTTGTGCGGGATTGCCTTTACTCCGTGCGCCAGTAGGCCACGCTGTAGGGCGCGAGCTCGCTGCCGCCGCCGAAATCGTGCGGAAGACCGGTGACGAGATCGGTCGCGCGGCCCGCCTGCGCGTCAAAATGCGCCACGAAGGGCGCGCTGTCCGCGTTGATGGCCACCAACACGCGCTCGCCGTCCGCCGCGCGCTCAAAAATAAGCTGGCGGTTCGTCAGCAGCACGGTGCGATAGCCGCCATAGCATAGTGCGCGGCTGTTTCGGCGCGCCGCCGCCAAGCGGGCGATGTGCTCCGTCAGCTCGTTTTCAGTCGGGCGCTCCACCGCCGGGCGCAGAGCGGCGTCGCTGTCCTTTTTATCGCCCTCCATCCCCCATTCGCTGCCGTAGTACACGCACGGCACGCCGGGCATGCCGAACAGCACGCCGTACAGCGGAACAAGGTGCCGCTTGTCCGACAAAATCGTCGCCACGCGCGTGACGTCGTGGTTGTCCGCGAAAGCCAGTAGCGGCAGGCCCTTGTAGATCGTCCACGGCTCGGGCCCGAACTGGCGGCCCAAGCTGTGCCCGATCTCGAACAGATTCATCGAGTTGAAGCTGGAATACAGGCCCTTGTAGCACTCGTAGTTCGTCGCGCTGTGCAGCAGTCCGCCGCCGACAAGGCGCTTGTAGTCGCCGTGCAGCATTTCGCCGATCAGCGCGAAATCAGGCTTCAGACTGTCGGTGAAGCCGCGCAGGCGGCGAATGAAGCCCTCGTCCAAGCAATAGGCCACGTCGAGGCGCAGGCCGTCGATGCCGAACGCGTCCACCCAGCCGCGGACACAGTCCAGCAGATAGTCGGCGACGGCGGGGTTGCGCAGGTTCAGCTTGACCAGCTCGTAGTGGCCCTCCCAGCCCTCGTACCAAAAGCCGTCGTTGTAGGGCGAGTTGCCGTCGAACGACAGGTTGAACCAATCCTTGTACGGGCTGTCCCAGCGCTTTTCCTGCACGTCGCGGAACGCCCAAAAGCCGCGCCCGACATGGTTGAACACGCCGTCGAGTACCACGCGGATGCCCGCGGCGTGCAGCGCCGCGCAGATGGCGGCGAAATCCTCGTTGGATCCTAAGCGGCAGTCGATGCGGGTATAGTCGCGCGTGTCGTAGCCGTGCGCGTCGGATTCAAAAACAGGCGAAAAATACACTGCGTTCACGCCGAGCTTTTGCAGATGCGGCACCCAGTCCCGCACGCGCAGGATGCGCGGGACGGTGATCCCATCGTTTTCACGCGGCGCGCCGCACAGTCCGAGCGGATAAATTTGATAAAATACGCTTTCCTCCAGCCACATAGGCCATCACTCCTTTTCGGCGACTCTTTCGGCGCTGAAAAAAGCGCCGTTTTCCGCGCGGCCAATGTGCCGCGCTCGCAAAGCCTTTCCTATGATAACACATTCCGCGCCGTCGTGCAAACAGCGCGCGTTGCGCGGAAAAATATTCGGCGGTAAAAGCGAATACGTGCAGGAAGAAAGCTTGAGCGGCGCCGCGCAAAGACCGCCCAATGGCTTTGCACCCGTCTTGCATGCGAAATTTCGTTATATTTTACAAAAATTCTCACAAATACACCAGATATGGGTTGCGGCTTTTGTCTTATTTGACAAAAAATAATCCGGAGCAATCCGAGAACAATCTTTGTGCCGGATTGCCCTTGACTTTTTCCCATCGTATATGGTAAAATATTTTTTGCGGTATTCAAGTGCCGCGATGTTATGCGAGGATGGCGGAATCGGCAGACGCGCACGTTTGAGGGGCGTGTGGTTATACCATGCGAGTTCAAGTCTCGTTCCTCGCACCATATTGAAGTGGGCTGCGTCCCATTCAAAAACCCCCGGTCATATGACCGGGGGTTTTATGCTGTATGGATAAAATACAGAAAAATCGCAGGGCATTTGGCGGTGTTGACATTTTTCAAGCAAGCAAGCCTTAGACTCCTTGTGTGTTTTTTTGAAAAAATTGCCGGAAAGATATTAAAATAATTTTACAAAGTGGTAAAAATATGGTACCATAAAGCCGAAGGCACTTATTTGGAGGACAGCGGCCTGCCAGAGGCACTGCGGGCGAAGGGTGTCGAGCTGTTTGACTAACGTCTCCATCCCTTAACATATGATTGCAGATACTTTTCATACAGCTCATATACAAAGCGGCGGAGGTGTGGTACTGATAGATATCAGAAGCCTGTGGAAAAGGGCGGTTCCGTCTCTGATCTCGCCGCCGTGCATGCGCGGGCTTATCAAAAAGGAGGATACGGATATGAAGGGTTCCTTTTTCTTGGGCAATAAAAGGTTTGAGGTGCGTGAAATCGCGCCGCGCGCGCTCGCACAGGACGAAGTGCGCTTACGCGTAATGGCGTGTGGCGTGTGCGGCACCGACGTGCATATCTATCATGGCGAGGCCGGCTCCGCCGACGTCACGCCGCCCGTGGTGCTGGGGCACGAATACGCGGGCGTTGTCGAGGAGGTCGGCGCGGGCGTACGCGGCCTTGCCCCCGGTGACGCCGTGGCCGTCGACCCGAATATTTATTGCGGCGCGTGCGTCGCGTGCCGGGACGGCAAAAAGCAGTTCTGCGCGCATTTGCAGGCGTTGGGCGTCACGCGGGACGGCGGCTTCGCGCAGACGAGCATCGCCCCGGCGGCGCAGTGTTTCAAGCTGACAAAGAACCTGTCCTTCCGGGAGGGCGCGATGGCCGAGCCGCTGGCCTGCTGCTTGCATGGGATCGACGCGGCCGGGATTCGGCCGGGCGACACGGTCTGCGTGGTGGGCGGCGGCGCGATCGGCCTGCTGATGGTGCAGCTTGCACGGCTGTCCGGTGCGTCGTGCGTGCTCCTGAGCGAGCCGGCGGAGCTGCGCCGGCGCGTGGGGCTCGCCGTGGGGGCCGACCTTGCGATTGACCCGCTGAACGACGACTTGACCGCGCGCGTGCGCGCCGCGAGCGGCAAAAGCGGCGCGGACGTGGTAATCGAGTGTGTGGGCAATACGGCCGCCACCCGCAGTGCGTTTGAGGCGGCGGGCTTCGGTGCGACGGTGGTGCTATTCAGCGTGCCGTCCCCGACAGCCACCGTGCCGCTGCCGCTGTTCGACGTATATAAAAAGGAGCTGAACATCCGCGGCTCGTTCATCAACCCCGACACACACCAGCGCGCCGTCGCGCTGCTGAACAACGGCCGTGTCGACGTCAAGCCGCTACTCACACATACCTTCGGTATCGACGCGCTGGAGCAGGCGATCCTGACCCAAATGGGCGGCGATTCCATCAAGGTGATGGTGCTTCCGCACGGGGAGTAGCCTTGCGTGGAAAAGCTTCGCGCTGAAAATCCGTTCAGGGAAGGGGCTCGCCGGGAATTTCGGGCGCCGTTTCCAGATGGAAAATATCGGCGAGGGGAACGACGGCGCCGTTTGTCAGGGCCAGTGTTCCGGCGGCGGCGTCGACGCGCTTGACAAAGCCTGTCACAGTGCGGTACGCGCCGCCGTCCTTGCGCCGGTCGGGCAAAAAGTACCGGACGGTCACGTGCGGCCGGCGCGACTGGATCGCCGCCAGCGCACAGAGCGCTTCGTCCAGCGCGGCGCGGTCGTCCTCGGCCAGCGTGATCCGGGGCTCTGTCAGGCGTCCGGCCTCTTGCGCCGCCTCTTCATAGCCGGAGAGCGCGGCGAACGGGGCGAACTGCGCCGCGCGCAGTTCCATCGACATTTGCGGATGGCGCTCCGACACATGGTGCGGCAGATGGATAATATCGTCATAGGCGTGCGTCTTGTGTTCCAAGGCCGCGTCACTCCTTTCCCGCCGCGCCGTGCTATGGCCTTGCGCGCGGCGCGACAAGGCCATAGCTCAGCCCGAGCAAAAAGCTGATGCGCTCGTCGGGCACGCTCCCATCGAGGAGGATGGAAACCCACGTTGTCTTATTCATGTGGTACGCGGGCAGAAAACCTGGCTCCGCGCGCAGCGAGCCGATCAGGATGGGATCGCATTTGACATTCAAGACATCGAGGGCTCCCTCGCCCGCAAGGCCGAGCCGCTGGCGCGCCACGCGCATCAGCAGGCCGAACCATTTTCCGCTGGCGGGATGGCGGAAAACCACGCTGTCGGGGGAATCGAGCCAAGGATATTCCGGCTCAATGCCATAGACGTCCGAAATATGCAGGATCACGCGTTCGCGTTGGATCTTACCGTTCATATTGCTTTCGCTCCTTTTAGGGCTTGCCGGAAAACGCCGGCAAGCCTTATGCTTTGTGTCCGCCGATGCGGCCGTTGCGGTCGGCGGCGGTCGCGCCGTCCACAAGGTTCATACCCTTGAGGATGGCATTTTTTCCGTATTTGCCTTTGATGGTCAGCATGGCCTGCTGCAGCTTGCGCTCGCGCGCGTCCTCCTTTGCATCGGCAGCACGCTGCTTTTCCAGCGCGTCGTAATCGGTGAACAGATCCATCTGCTCAGCAGCGGGCAGCTTTTCCGCCACCGCTTCGTCGGTCACGCGGTTCGCGACCAGATACATCCGCCGTGCCAGGAGGTCGGGGTTGACGATGCGGTCAAACAGCGCCAGCGCCGCACGGATGATGCGCTTTGACGACGAGGTGAACGCGCCTAAATGCTCCGTTCCGTGCGCGTGCTTGGGAATCTGCCGGCCGTAGCGGTCGGTCGTCACGGGGCCCTTGTATCGGGCGCGGCGCTCGGGGTCGCGCAGGTTCTCCACGTCATAGCCCAGCGTCAGCGTAATTTGGTCGGTGACATGGCCGCTGTCCACCAAATCGAGCGCAAGCTGGTCGGCCATCTCGTGTACCACGAGCCGCGCCTCGTCGAACGTATACGGGCGGTTCAGCACCTGTCCCGCGCCGCTGCTGCTTTCCTCGGATTTGTATGCTTTGATATAGGGCATGGTGCAGGGCTCCCAGCCCCACGCGTGGTCGATCAGAAGCTCCGCGTTGACGCCAAACAGATCATACAGCGTTTGCTCGTTAAGGAAATCGTCCGGCCCGCCCAACGAGCAGCGCGCGACATCTCCCATGGTGTACAGGCCGCAGCCCTCCAATTTTTTCGCGATGCCGCGCCCGACGCGCCAGAAATCCGTCAGCGGACGGTGGCTCCAAAGATTGCGGCGGTAGGACGCTTCGTCCAGCTCGGCGATGCGCACGCCGTTTTGATCGGGCGCGGAGCGCTTGGCCCAGATGTCCATCGCCACCTTGCACAGATACAGGTTGGTGCCGATGCCCGCTGTGGCCGTGATGCCGGTGTGGCCCAGTACGTCCAAAATCATCCGCATCGTCAGCTCGCGCGCGGTGACGCCGTACGTGGGCAGATAGTGCGTCACATCCATCATCACTTCGTCGATCGAATAAATGTGTATATCTTCGGGTGCAATATACCGAAGGTATATTTTATAGATTTCGGTACTGGCTTTCATATAATGCGCCATGTGCGGCGGGGCGATGATGAAGTCAAGCGCGAGCGAGGGGTCGGCCTTCAGGGCGGCGGCGTCGCTGGATGCGCCGGAAAAGCGCCGTCCCGGCGCGCGCCGCTGGCGCCCGGCGTTGACCTCGCGTACTTTTTGAAGCACCTCGAACAGCCGCGCCCGCCCGGGGATGCCGTATGCCTTCAGAGAAGGGGACACGGCAAGGCAGATAGTCTTTTCCGTGCGGCTGGCGTCCGCGACGACAAGGTTTGTCGTCAGGGGGTCGAGCCCGCGCCTGCGGCATTCGACGGAGGCGTAAAAGCTTTTCAAATCAATGGCGACATACGTGTGCGGGCTCATATTTCCACTTCCTTTGCGGCGAACCGCTTTGGCCGGGCCCTCCGGCGCAGAGCGTTCTTGCTGTGAATACAAAATATATCGTGGACCGCCGGCGCGTCCCCATCAAAAAAACGCGGCGGTATTCCCAGGCGGGGCAAGACTGCCCCTTGCGGAGCTTGGAAATAGGCGGCCAAATTCCAATAGCCATAAGGCGCGCAGCTCGGAAACTCTTTTGAAAGATCGGGAAAAAACTTTACAACGGCAAAGCGCCGCTTTATAATAATGGGGAAAGCAGCAAATCAGCCCCGCTCCGGCTGGGCGGGTGAAAAATACGGGCGCCGCGCGAAGGACGCGCGCCAGAGGAGCGGTGAGCGATGTTTATTTCCGAGATGTTCCAAAAAAAGCCCTGCGTTTTTTCCATCGAGGTATTCCCTCCCAAAAAGGAAGGCGCGGTGCAGGCCGTGCTGTATCCGGCGCTCGAGGCCATGCGCGGCCTTTGCCCGGATTTCATCAGCGTCACCTACGGCGCGGGCGGCGGCGCGGCGGGGCAGTCCACCGCGCAGATCGCGTCCTATATCAAAAATGAACTGGGCGTGGAGGCCCTCGCGCACCTGACGTGCGTGCATTCCTCGCGCGCGCGCATCGAGGCCGCGCTGGCCGCGCTGCGCGCCGCGCGGGTGGAAAACGTCCTTGCGCTGCGGGGCGACGAGAACCCCGCGCTCCCGCGCGAGACGGACTTTGCTTATGCCAGCGACCTGACGGCCGCGATCACTGCGTCCGGCGGCTTCGACGTCGCGGGCGCGTGCTATCCCGAGGGGCATTTTGAGAGCCCGTCCCTGAAGCAGGATGTGGAAAATCTGCGCCACAAGGTCGAGGCGGGCGCGACGCATCTGATTACGCAGCTTTTCTTCGACAACGGCTGCTATTACCGCTTTTTGAACATGGCGCGCAAGGCGGGGATCACCGTCCCCGTACAGGCCGGCGTGATGCCCATCGTGACAAGCCGTCAGATCGAGCGCACGGTGGCGCTCAGCTCGGCCAGCCTGCCGCCGAAATTTACCAAGATGATCAGCAAATACAGCGACGACGCCGAGGCGTTGCTCGACGCGGGCATCGAGTATGCCGTCGAGCAGCTTCGCGATCTCATCATCGGCGGGGCGGACGGCATCCATCTGTACGCGATGAACAACGCGCAGGTGGCGCGCCGGGTGTATGACGGCATCCGGGACCTGCTGCCGGAGCGCGCATGACGTGGGCGGTGCCGCTGCCCGAGCGGCCGGACATTTCACAGGCGCTGCGCTACATGGGCGTCCCCGGGGAAGGGGACGCCGCGGC
>CANRZX010000156.1 GCA_947644575.1 uncultured Clostridia bacterium
GGCCGCTGCCGCTTCCTCGTATGTAGTGAACGCGGGCAGGCCCATCTGCGCCGCCGCCGCGTTCACCTGCTCCAGCACGGCCTGCCGCACGGCGGCCTCCGCCGTCTGGCTCGCGGTCTCCTGCGCGGCCGCGAGCGCGGCGTTCAGGCCGTCGTAGCCCTGCTTCGCCTGCGTATAGCCCGCCTGCTCGGCCTCGAACGCGGCTTTGTTGGCGGCCAGCGTCGTCTCCTCGCTCAGCAGCGCGCTCAGCGTCGCGGCGGCACCGTCCAGCTGCGCGCTGCCCTGCGCCATCTGATTGAGCGCGCCGTCCTTTTGCCCGGCCAGCGCGGCCTCGCCGTCGGCCAGCTTCGCCTTGCCGTCCGCAAGGCTGGCGAGGCCGTCGTTCAGCTCCCGCTGCGCGTCGTACAGGCCGGCGTCCACACTGGCCAGCACGCGGTCGTTGAGCGCGTCGATCTTTTCCTGCGAGAGCGTCACCGTGACCTGCTCGTTCACAAGGCCCGTGGCGTCGACGCTGGCCACGCCGTCCAAGCGCTCGAACGCGGGCGTCACGGCCTCCTGCGCAAAGGAGGAGATCTCCTTGACGTCCATGCCGTCCATGTCCACGCTGGCCACCATTACGGGCAGCATATCCGGGCTGATCCGCAAAAGCATCGGCGTGCCCACCGCGTCGTCCATCTGCCCGGAGACAAGGTCGATGTTGCCCGACAGCTCGATCGTGGCGGAGTCCATATTCGTCCCCTGCTCGAACTCCAAAATGATGACGCTGGCGTTCTCACTGGAGATCGAGCTGACATTCTTGATGCCGCCCGTCGTGCCCAGCACCGATTCCAGCGGCCTTGTGACGGTGGCCTCGATCTTCTCCGGGCTCGCGCCGGGATAGGTCGTCATGACCACGATGTACGGCAGCTCGATGGACGGCAGCAGGTCGGTCGTCATGCCCAAGAACGAAATGACGCCCAGCACCAGCACCAGCACCACGGCCACCAGCACGGTATACGGCTTTTTTACACTGAAACGCGAAAGCATCGCTTTCCCCCCATTATGATCATTTCCCGGGATGCCCGACGCCAAAGCGCCTTTTGATTCAGCACGTACTTTAGGCGCGGGCGGCTGCCTGAAAACAATACGGGCATGCCAGAGCCGCGTCCTCCCGGAACCCGACCGACCGGTCGGTCGGCTTTTTCAGTATATCACGGCAAAGGAGAAAAGCAAGCATGCCTTGGCTGATTTTACAAATTATTCATCTAATTTTGGGCGTTCTGCCAAAAATCCCGCATGTTATCAAACATGCGGGATTTTGAGAACAAGCCTTTTTGAAAAGCGGCGCGGCTCAGTCATTGCCGCGCGAGCATTTCTCCGCGTCGATGGCAAGCACGAGCATCAGCGCGCACAGCGCGTCCTGTGGATCGTACACCTCAATCACATAGGTATCTGTCCAGTTGAACAGCTCTTTTGACACGGCGGCCACCGGCTGGCCGGAGGCGTCGGCAATGCTGTAGTCCCATTCTAAAAAGCTGCCTTCAACCTGCCAGCCGTTGCAGTCGATATTATACCTCGGCTTCAAAAAGGAAAACTCCTTGGTGATGCAGCCGACATATTCTCCGCCAAAATACAGCTCAAATTTCGGCAAAAACGTGAGCACCCGCTCTTGAACCATGCCGATCTCGTTCCCTGTCCCGTCGAAGATTTTCAGGCGATGGCCCCAGGAAAGCTGGCCCTTCACGGTATAAACCGTCTCGCCCGCCTCGTCGTAAATATCGTAGCTGTCAAACCACGAAAACATCCGCTGCCGAAATAAAAGCCGCATTGATCTTTCTCCTCTCCCGCACACCGCGCCCGCATTTGCGCGGATCGTCTTATAATTTATAGCAAGTATACCACACAGCCGCCGTGTCTGTCCATTGGTATGGACTTGCTTTGGCGCGTATGGTATAATAACCTTAGGCCGCCGCTGACGCGGCCACGTGTCCGCGTTGCGGACGCTTCTGCGCTCATCGCGCATGGCCTAAGAACATTGTACCATGCAAAACTGTCACCGCTTGCGCGGCGAAGTTTTGTCGGAGCCGCCTGCGGCGGCGTCATGGTATAATAACCGCAGAGCGGCTATTATACTTGATTCTTATGGCGTTCACCTTGCCCGCTCTGCGGGCAACTGGCGAAATCGCCGATTATACCATTTGCGCTGCGCGCTCATGGTATGATAAATATTTCGTTAGCACAAAAGGAGCGTTTGCGCAGATGAACCGATTCAAGGGCGTCTTGCCGTATTTTTGCGTGCTGCTGCTGGATTTTTACGCGCTCCCGCTTCTGATGCGGGATACTGGCAGCGGGATGTTTCTGCTGCTGGCGGCGATGCCGGCGATCTGCCTTGCCGCGTCGGCGGCATTCGGCGTCCGGAACGGGCTCCGGCTTTGGTACGCGCCGGCCGTCGCGCTGCTGTTTGCGCCATCCGTTCCGCTTTTCTATAATGATACCGCGTGGGTCTATGTCCCCGCGTTCGGCGTCCTCGCCCTTTTGGGCAATCTCGCTGCACTGCCCTTCCGCAAACGGTAAGCGGGGAGGGTTGAAATGCGTGAATTTGTCATAACGGAAACCCCGCCGCCCCGGCTGGCCGCCGCGCTGCTGTCGCGGTTCCCGACGCTGTCGGCAGGCAGCCTGCACAAATACCTGCGGGAAAATAAAATCAAGGTGGACGGCAAAAGGCTGCCGCTTTCCGCGCGGCTCGCAAGGGGCAGCTCGGTGCGCGTCTATCTCCCGGACGCGCTGCTTGACGCCCCGGAAGGCCTACCGTTTCTCGCGGCGCGGCCGGAGCTGCGCATTGTCTACGAGGACGGGGCCGTGCTCGCCGTGGATAAGCCTGCCGGCCTGCCTGTGGAGGAAGAGACGGGGCGCGCCGCCGATACGCTGATTCATCGCGCGATGCTCTATTTGTACCGCAAGGGGGAATTTGCTCCGAGGCAGGGCTTTACGCCGTGCCTCTGCCACAGGCTGGACACCGGAACGTCCGGCCTTGTGCTGGTCGCAAAAACGCCACAGGCACATCAGCGCCTGCTGGGGTTGATCCGTCTGCGATCGATCGAAAAGAAATATCTCTGCGTCACGTATGGACACCCCGTGCCCAATGCCGCGACGCTGCGCGCCTATCTTTACAAGGACGCGCGGCAGGGCCGTGTGTATGTGCGCGGCACGCCCGGGCCCGGCGCGAAGGAGATTGTCACCGGCTACCAAACATTAGCTGTCAGCGGGCGGCTTGCGCTGCTGGAGGTGATGCTCGTCACCGGGCGCACGCACCAGATCCGCGCGCACCTCGCTTCGATCGGCTGCCCGGTGCTGGGCGACGGCAAATACGGCTGCAACACCGTCAACCGCGAGCTGCGGCTAAAGTATCAGGCATTGTGCGCATACAGCCTGCGCTTTCCCGCCTTGCCGCCGGACGACCCCTGCGCCGCGCTCTCCGAAAAGACGCTGCACGCCGCCGAGCCGTGGTACGCCGGGCAGGTGCGGGACGGAACGCTGCGATAGGGAGGACAAGCGCGGAGGCGCAGCCGCGATGAGAGCAAGCGGGCAGGGCGACCGGTACACGATTTGGGTGCATGGGCGGCAGAGCTATCTTTTCTTCGAGCGCTCCGCTGCTTTGACGGGGAATGTTATAGCCAGCACACTTAAAAACAAGCTGCTTGTTTTTAAGTGGCGCGCTTTGCGCGCCGTACGCGGCGCGTGCGTGCTGACTGCATAATCGGCAGGAAATCGCCGCAGGCGATTTTTTGCGCGGCATCCCATGCCGCGCCTCGAAAAGCATCTCTTTTCGAGTGTGTCGATTATATTGGCCGTTGGTTTGTGGAGCGGCGGGTGTCTTAATCAAATGTCATTATCAACTAAATTTTTGCACAAAAGGCCACCATGTCTCCATAATAGGAAACATGGCGGCTTTTGCTTGAAAAACAGATCATTTCACAGATGCTTGCGAATTAGACAAAAGACAGCATTTTCATTGTAGGATGTTAGTAGCATTTCAGCTGCCTTTTTAGTGCTTTGCTGATTACCATTCTTTATGTGTCTTTTTGCGATTTCGTTTGACGATGACGAAAAACAGGACAGTAATAGAGCACAGCCGTGCCCGCACTCGCCATTTCCGCGTTTTGGAGTACCATCGCCAGCACCTCGACGTTTTCACGGTTGATATCGTTGACGTAGAACATCAGGTCATACGTCGGGATGAAGTGCGTCGGGCCGTTGCCCGTGTTCGGCACGCCGGCCGTCTCGACAATGCGCCGCGCGTCCGCGTCCGTGACGCCGAGCCGCTCGAGCATCTCAAGGTCCATTTCCGTGAAGCCTAATTTTGTCAGCTTCTTGCGCGCCCAATCGGAGATCGGCCCGGCTGTCTCCGCACCGCCGCCGTTCCCATTGCCATTTCCGTTGTTTCCCGGCTTGCCGTTGCCATTTCCATTGCCATTGTTGCCGTTGCCGTTCCCGATGTTGCCATTCCCGTTGCCATTGTTTCCTGGCTTGCCGTTTCCGTTGTTTCCCGGCTTACCGTTGCCGTTGTTCGTGTAGCCGTCATCCTTGCCCTTGCCTTTGGCGGCTTTTTCCTTGGACTGCGTGTCGACCCCGGCTTCCTCTCCGGCATTTTCGCCGCCGAAGATTTCAGAAACCCATTCCACGACCGTATCCCACAGACCCTGCTCCTCGGCCGTTTCCTCGGGCGCGCTGTCCGCCTGCGCGGCCTGCCTGCCGTTCTTCGGCGCGTCAGGCGCGTCGGGGATGCAGTTCCACTGCCCGTTGTTCCAGTAGCCCGGCAGATGCGGGAACTGGTTCAGATGGCGGTCAATCATCTTGTATTCGAGGCCGTAGGCGCGGTTGTCCAGCCCGTCGTAGAGCACGCTCATCAGCAGGCTGCCGCCCTCGCGCACCGCCAGCAGACGGCTCTCGGTGTCGTACAAGTATTCGTACACGCCCTCGTCCGATTCCATGCCGATCAGGTTGCCGTCCGCGTCCCACGTGTACGCCGAGACACGCGCGCCCTCGGTGCTCTGCAGGCGGTCCGTCTCGTCATACAGGTAGACCGTCGTGCCCGCAGGGCCTTCCTCTTTGACGCGGTTGCCCGCCGCGTCGTAGGTATAGGCTGTCGTCTCGCCGTTCTCCGTCACGCTCGCGAGCTCGCCCCGGCCGGTGTAGGCATAGCTGCGCTCGACCGTTTCGCCGTCCATCGAGACCGTTTCCGTCACAATATTGCCCGTGGCGTCGTAGGTGTAGGCGAAGGAAGAAACTTCTGCGCCCGCGCCGTCAAAGTTTGTCAGCGTCCCGACGCGGCCCAGCGCGTCATATTCCGCCGTCGTCACGCTACCGTCCGCGCGCGTCACCCTTGTTACATGGTTCTGCGCATCGTATTCATAGCGCGTCTCGCCGCCGTCGCGGCCCGTCACCTTCGCCATGCGGCCCAGCGCGTCGTATTCATAGAAAACCGTCTTGCCGTCCGGATAGGTGATCGCGGAAATCTCGCCGTTTTCGTTGTAGGCATAGCCCACCGTGGCGCTGAACGCGTTCGTGTAGGAGGCGAGCCGCCCGGCGGCGTCATAGGTGAACGTGCTGTCGCCCGTCGCGTCGCGCATCGACACAAGGTCGCCGTCCGCGTTGTAGGCATAGGCCACGCCCGTTTCCCCGGCGCTGTAGCTTTTCTCCACTAGCCGGTCGAGCGCGTCGTAGTCGTAGGCGATCTCCTTGCCGCTGGGCAGCGTGGTATGCACGAGGCTGCCCGCCGCATCGTACGCGTTCGCCGTCGTCTCGCCCCTGGCGTTCGTCGTGCCCGTCAGCCGGCCCGCGAGATCGTACTCATAGGTTGTGACATTGCCATTGCCGTTCGTGCGGGAAACAAGGTTGCCCACATTGTCGTAGCCGTAGCTGACGGCCGCGCCCGTGCCGTCCGTCACGCCGACGAGGCGGTTCAGCGCGTCATACGCATAGCTTGTCTCGCGGTTTTCGGCGTCGGTGATTGCCGTCACGTTGCCGTTTGCGTCATAGAGGTACTGCGTCAGGCCGCCGTGCGCGTCCGTCTCGCTCAACAGCCGCCCGGCGAGGTCGTAGGCGTAGCTTGTCCGCGCGCCCTTCGCGTCGGCGGCGGTCAGCACGCGGTCCATGCTGTCATACGTAAAGTTCACCGTCTGGCCGAGCGCGTCGGTGATCTGCGTGACATTGCCGTTCGCGTCATAGGAAAGCGTGGTGGCGCGGCCCTGCGGCTCGGTGATCTGCGTCAGGTTGCCCACCGCGTCATAGACGTACCGCGTCATTTCGCCCGCGGGGTCGAGGCTTTGCGTCACGCGGTCGAGCGCGTCGTAGGCATAGCGCTGCGCGCGGCCCTCGGGGGAGACGATCTCCGCAACGTTCCCGTTCTGGTCGTAGGAGAGGTTTGTCACGCCGCCCGCCGCGTCCGTGACGCCCGTCAGCCGGTGCATGCTGTCATACGCATATGAGGTCACGCGGCCCAGCGCGTCCGTCTCGCTCGCGAGGTTGCCTTTTTCGTCCCAGGCGTAGGCGAGGCGCTGCCCCTCGGGGCCGGTCAGCTCGGTAATGCGCCCGAGCGCGTCATATTCATAGCCGTACCGCGCGCCGCTCGCGAGCGTCTTTTCCACAAGGCGGTTCATCAAATCCGGCGTCCAGCTTGTCACGCTGCCGAGCGGATCGGTCTCGGACGTGCGGAAGCCCGTGTGGTTGTAGGTGTAGGCATATGTCTCGCCATTTGGCAGCGTGGCCGAGACGAGATTGCCCACCACGTCGTACGCGTATTCCGTCACGTAGCCCAGCGGATCGCGCTGCTTTGTCACACGGCCCAGCGCGTCATAGGCGTACTGCAGCTCGCCGCCGTCCGCGTTCGTCTGGCCGATGATCTGCCCAAGCGCGTCGTAGGTGTTTGTGAAGACATTCCCGTTGCCGTCTGTGTAGGAGGCGGCGCGGTTCAGCGCGTCATAGGCGAACTGCAGCGCGCTGCCGTCGGCGTTCTCCTGCTTTGTCAGGTTTTCGTTTTCGTCGTAGAAATATTTCGTGACATTGCCCAGCGGATCGGTCACGCCCGTGAGCTGGCCGAT
>CANRZX010000157.1 GCA_947644575.1 uncultured Clostridia bacterium
TCCGCCGCCGCGGCCTCGGCCGCGTTCCCGGCGGGGACAAACAGCCGCCGCACGCCGGTTTTTTGCGCCGCGAGGGCCATCGGCAGCACGCCCGCCACCTCCCGCACGCCGCCGTCCAGCGAGAGCTCGCCCAGAAAAGCCGTGTCGGACGGCGGCACGGCCAGCTGGCCGGACGCCGCGAGGATCGCCAGCAGCACGGGCAGATCATACACCGGCCCGGTCTTGCGGATATCCCCGGGCGCGAGGTTGACCGTGATGCGGCTGACCGGCCACGTGAAGGAGAGGTTTTTCAGCGCGCTGCGCACCCGGTCGGTGGCCTCGCGCACGGCGCTGTCCGGCAGGCCCACGATCGCGAACTGCGGCAGCCCGCCGCTGATGTCGGCCTCGACGCTCACGCCGAAACCACGCAGCGCGAACACACCCAGGCTATTCACTCTTGCAAACATTCCGCCGCCCCCTGTGAAGACATTTTCTCAATATCGCAGAAGAGAGCCGAAGCATCCCCCCGCTGAAAAGCGCGAAGCAGCCTTGCCGCCGCACCGTCCGGCAAAACCGGCGCGGGTTCGCCCCTCCTCTACTATATCCCACAAATCCCGTTTGCACAAGAAAAACCTTTTCCCGCACAGGGCCGCCGGTCAAAACGCGTTATTTTTTTGCAGATTTCACAGTATTTTTTATGATTTTTGTCAGGGTGCGAATTGACAGATTTTGCACAATCCGGTATGATAACATTATAATTATTCCGCGCGCGGGCTGCGCGGGAACGAATGAAAGCCCCGGCCCCGCCGCGCGGCGACCGGCTCGCGGGCTTCAGGAAAGCGAGGCATATTTTTGATGTATCAGCAGGAATATGAACGGTGGCTTGCCGCCGAGCTGGAGGACAAGGATCTGAAGCCGGAGCTGCTCAGCATTCAGGGCATCGACGCGGAGATTGAGGACCGCTTCGCCGTGTCGCTGGAATTCGGCACGGCCGGCCTGCGCGGCGTCCTGGGCGCGGGCACAAACCGCATGAACATCTATATGGTGCGCAAGGCCACGCAGGGCCTTGCCAATTACCTGAACCGGCAGGGCGGCGAAAAGAGCGTCGCTATCTCCTACGACAGCCGCATCAAGAGCGAGACGTTTGCGCACGAGGCCGCGCGCGTGCTGGCCGCGAACGGCGTGAAGGCGTATCTCTATCGCGAGCTGATGCCCGTTCCCGCGCTCAGCTTCGCGACGCGCCATCTGCACTGCGACGCGGGCATCATGGTGACGGCCAGCCACAACCCGGCCAAATACAACGGCTACAAGGCCTACGGGCCGGACGGCTGCCAGATGACGAGCGAGGCCGCCGACGCGGTATACGCCGAAATGCAGGCCACGGATATTTTCGCGGACGTGAAGCTGGCCGACTACGACGCCGCGCTGGCCGCCGGAGACATTGTCTATATCGGGCAGGACACCATCGAGGCGCTGTACGAGAACATTAAAGCGCAGAGCGTGCGCCCGGGCCTGTGCAGAACGGCGGGGCTGAAGCTGGTCTATTCGCCGCTGAACGGCTCCGGCCTTGTGCCCGTTACGCGCGTGCTCGGCGACATCGGCATCACGGACATCACCGTCGTGCCCGAGCAGAAGGAGCCGGACGGCAATTTCCCCACCTGCCCCTATCCCAACCCCGAGATCCGCGAGGCGCTGGCGCTCGGCCTCGCGCTGGCAGAGCAGTCCGGCGCGGACCTGATGCTCGCGACCGACCCGGACGCCGACCGCGTGGGCATCGCCGTGCGCTGCGCGGACGGCAGCTATGAGCTGCTGACCGGCAACGAGGTGGGCGTGCTGCTGCTGGACTATATCTGCAAAGCGCGCATCGAAAACGGCACGATGCCGAAAAATCCCGTGTGTGTGAAATCCATCGTCTCCACGCCGCTGGCGGACGCCGTCGCGGCGCATTACGGCGTCGAGTGCCGCAATGTGCTGACGGGCTTCAAGTGGATCGGCGACCAGATCGCCGGGCTCGAGGCCGCGGGCGAGGTGGAGCGCTTCATCTTTGGCTTTGAGGAGAGCTATGGCTATCTCGCGGGCAGCTATGTGCGCGACAAGGATGCCGTCGTCGGCTCGATGCTCATCTGCGAAATGGCGGCCTACTACCGCAGCATCGGCTCGTCCATCAAGGAGGAGCTCGAGCGCATCTACCGCGAATACGGCCGCTACCTGAACAAGGTGAACAGCTTCGAGTTCGAGGGCCTGTCCGGCATGGAGACAATGACGAATATCATGAACCGCCTGCGTGAAAATCCCCCGGCGGATTTCGCGGGTTACAAGGTCGTCGCCGTCGCGGACTACAAAAGGCGCGAGAAAACAAACGTCGCCACCGGCAGGACCGAGCCGATCGACCTGCCCGCCGCAAACGTGCTGATCTACACCCTCGAGGGCGGCGCGAGCGTTGTGGTGCGCCCGTCCGGCACCGAGCCGAAGATCAAGACGTACTTCACCACGCTGGGCAAGGATCTCGCCGAGGCCGAGGCGCAGCAGAAAAAGCTGGCCGCCGCCGTACAGCCGCTGCTGAAATAACGCGGGTGCCGAAAGCGGCTCCCCAAGATAACGTATAGAAAAGCCAAACCCGCGCCGGGAAGGTTTCCCGGCGCGGGTTTGGCTGTGTACACGGTATACAAATTTCGCGCCGGTCGGAGCCGGCCTCCGGGACGGCTCATTCCGCGCGAATTGATTTCCGCATCAGCACTGCGTCGTCGGGCGGCCTTGTGTAAAAGGCGCGCCGTACACCGGCCGTCTCGAAGCCCAGCGCCGCATAGAGAGAGCGCGCGGGCCCGTTTTGCGCGCGCACCTCTAAAAAGACCGTCCGCGCCCCTTGTTGTGCCAGCCGTGCGAACGCGTACCCGAGCAGCGCGCGCGCCGCGCCGCGCCGCCGGTGCTCCGGCGCGGTCGTGACCGCGCAAAGGCTCACTTCTTCACAGACAAGCTGGAACACCGCGACCGCGGCGATGGAGCCCCCCGAACCGTCCCCCGCGCTTGTCCCCGCCGCGTCCGCCGGGGACGAGGCGCCGCCCTCCTCCGCGTTCCCGCGCAGATCGCGCACCTCGGCTACGAACAGCCGCGCGGCGGGCTGCGCCAGTTCCTCGCGCAGGGCGTCCACGCTCCAGCCGTCGGGCGCGCTCGCCTCAATGGCCGCGCATGCGGGCACATCCCGCGCGCGCATCTCCCGGAACAGAAAGACGTTTTCCTTTTCGGCCGGTTCCCCGTCGCGCATCGCGCTCATCCCTTCGCGTCGTACCATGTCTGCCCTTGGCTGACGTCCGCCGTCAGCGGGACGGAGAGCGCCGCCGCGCCGCGCATCTCCTCGCCTAAAATGGCGGCGGCACGTTCGGCCTCCTCGACGGGACACTCGACGATCAGCTCGTCGTGTACCTGCAGAATCAGCCGCGCGCGCAGCCCCTCGGCCGTGAGCCGCCGCGCGACGTGCACCATCGCCAACTTGATGATGTCGGCAGCGGTGCCCTGAATCGGCGTGTTCATCGCCATGCGCTCGCCGAGGCTGCGCACGTTGAAATTGCTGCTCGAAAGCTCCGGCAGCATCCGGCGGCGGCCATAAAGCGTCGTCACATAGCCGTTTTCACGGCCCTGCGCGACGGTCTCGTCCAAATATTGCTTGACGCGCGGGAAATTCGCGAAATAGCTTTTGATGAAAGCGTCCGCCTCCTTCACGCTGACGCCAATGTCCTTCGACAGGCTGAACGCACCGATGCCGTACACGATGCCGAAATTGACCGCCTTGGCCGACGAGCGCAGCGCGGGCGTGACCTGCTCGGGCGCGAGGCCGTAGATTTTCGCGGCGGTGCTGCGATGGATGTCCGCCCCCGTGCAGAACGCCTCGCGCATGGCCTCATCCCCCGAGATATGCGCCAGCAGCCGCAGCTCGATCTGGCTGTAGTCGGCGTCGAGCAGCACCATGCCCTCGGGCGCGACAAAATATTTGCGGAAACGGCTGCCCAGCTCGGTGCGCACGGGGATATTCTGCAGATTTGGCTCGGCGGAGGAAATGCGCCCGGTGCGCGTTTCCGTCTGGATAAATGTGGAATGGACGCGCCCGTCCGCGCCGATCACCTTGAGCAGTCCCTCCACATAGGTGGAATTGAGCTTCTGATAGGTGCGGTATTGCAGGATGTGGTCGATCACCGGCGTGTAACGCCGCAGACTCTCCAGTGTCTCCGCGTCGGTAGAATAGCCGCTTTTGGTTTTGCGGCGCGTGGGAAGGCCGAGATCCTCGAACAGCGCTTTGCCCAGCTGCTTGGGGCTGTTGACGTTGAATTCATAGCCGACCTCGTCATAGATCGCGGCCAGCTCGGCGGCCAGCGCCGCCTGCAGCTCCTTGCCGAACGCCTCAATGCCCCGCCGGTCGGCCGCTATGCCCGCGTGCTCCATCCCGGCCAGAACCCCGCACAAGGGCAGCTCGATCTCATTCAGAAGCTTCCCCATGTCCGCCTCGTCACACTGCGCGCGCAGTGTTTCGCACAGGCCGCCCAGCACGCCGGCCTCGGGCCAATCAGCGGCGAACGCGGGCTGTACGCCGTATTCCGCCGCGAGCCGCGTGACCGTGTATTCGCTAGCCGACGGGTTCAGCAGGTAGGCCGCCAGCTTCGCGTCAAACAGAATGCCCTTCGCCTCGCGTCCGTGCGCGAGACACGCGCGGTAAAACGGTTTTGCGTCAAAGCATTTTTTCGGAACGCTTTCATCGGAGAGCAGTGCCAAAAACGCCTCATTGTCTATACCAGAAGTGTAAACATCTCCATTCTGTACAATCAGTATCGTATCTCCCGCTGCACAGACGCACACCTCGCCCCGCAGGGCGGCCAGCGGCCTTGCTTCGACATAGGGGAGGTCGGGCGGTGTGTCGTCCCCGGCCGGGCCGGCCGCGTCGGCGCGGATACCGAATTTCTCCATCAACGTATACAGCTCTAATCCCGTCATCAGCTTGGCCGCCGCGGCCGTGTCCGGCCCCGCTTTTCGATATGTGCCGGGCGCTGTCTCAACGGGCGCGCCGCACACAATCTCGGCGAGGGTGCGGCTCATCTCGGCCTGCGCTTTGTCACGCAACAGCTTTTCGCGCACACCCTTTTTGATGCGCGCGTCGTCAATATTTTCATATACGCCCGCGAGCGAGCCGAAGGTCTGAATCAGCCCGAGTGCCGTCTTTTCCCCGACGCCCGTGACGCCCGGGATGTTGTCGGACGCGTCGCCCATCAGGCTCTTGACGTCGATCAGCTGGCGCGGGGATACGCCGTATTTTTCGCGCACGGCGGCCTCGTCCATCACGGTGGTGACGCTTTTGCCCATCGCCGTGCCCGCGAGCAGCACGCGCGTATTTGGCCCGACAAGCTGCAGGCTGTCGCGGTCGCCCGTGGCCAGCACGCAGATATCGCTGCGCGCGGCCGAGGCGGCGGCGAGCGTGCCGAGGATGTCGTCGGCCTCGTAGCCCTCGCATGTCACCATCTGATAGCCGAGGGCGGCCAGCAGCTCCTTCAGAAGGGGAAGCTGGGCGGCCAGCTCCTCGGGCATGCCCTTGCGCTGTGCCTTGTAGCCGCCGTACATTTTATGGCGGAAGGTGGGGGCCTTCAAATCGAACGCGACGGCGATTTCGTCCGGATGCTCCTCGGCCTCGAGCCGCAGCAGGATATTCAGAAAGCCGACGATCGCGTTGGTGAAGCGGCCGTCCTTCGTGGTGAGCAGCTTGATGCCGTAAAAGGCGCGGTTGACGATGCTGTTGCCGTCCAATACAAGCAGTTTCAAAATGTGTCCTCCTGATGGATTTGATTCGGGTAAAATCAATGCCGCAGCGCGCGGCATTGCACGCAGGTTGGCCTCGGGCTCGGCCGGGAATCGCCGCGGACGATTTCCTCGCGCCTTTTCGAGTATGCCGGTTCTATCACAGATTTGATTCTACAAAATGAACAGTTGAGATATCCCAATACTTTCTGTATACATTTTTGCTGTCCGCCTGAAAATTCATCTGATACAAGCGGAACATAACGGGAAAATTTTTGGGCATCCACTGTTCCTCATAGGTATACCGGTACCGCATCCCAAGCCGCCGCATCACCGCGCCGCTGTGCGGGTTATTGACGTCGTGCGTGGCCGTGACATAGGGCGCGCCGTCCCGTCGGAGCTGCTCGAGCACGGCGCCGGCGGCCTCCGTGGCAATGCCCTTATGCCAGTACGCCGGGAGCAGGCCGTAGCCGAGATCGCGGCTGTCATCCCCGGAAATCGTGACATAGCCGACGGGCGCTCCGCCGTCCGGGCAGACCGCGTAGCAATAAGCGCCCTCGGAACGTGCGCGGATGTCCAAGCGCTCGGTCAAAAAAACCGCGGCATCGTCCCTGCTTTGGAGCGGAAACCACGGCAGAAAGCGGTTGACGGTTTCGTCGCTGAAAATCGCATAGACAGCCGCCAGATCCCCCTGTGCAAAGCCGCGCAGAAGCAGGCGCTTTGTATGAAGGACCGGCATTCTCCGCATAGGCGTTTTCCCTCCCGGAATTTTTCTACCATGTCTATTCTACCACATTTTTTGAAATTATGGTACAATAGAAAAAATGATTTTGAAGCAGCGGGGGATGGCATGCGGCTGGGAGCGTTGGAACTGAATACGGGCGCGGCGCTCGCGCCGATGGCGGGCGCGACGGACGCCGTGATGCGCCGCCTTTGCGCAGAGTACGGCGCGGCATATACCGTCAGCGAGATGGTCAGCGCCAAGGCCCTGACGATGGGCGACCGGAAAAGCGTCCGCCTGATGGAGGGCGGCGGCGGAAGCGCGCCGTTCGGCGTCCAGCTTTTCGGGGCCGAGCCTGAGACAATGGCCGAAGCCGCGCGCATCGCCTGCGCGATGCGGGAGAGGCTCCGGTTTGATTTTATCGACATCAACATGGGCTGTCCCGCGCCGAAGATCACCGGCTCGGGCGCGGGCAGCGCGTTGCTGAAAAATCCGCCGCTGGCGGGCCGCATTATGAAGGCCGTGCGGGACGCCGTGCCGGGGGAGCTTCCCGTGACGGTGAAGCTGCGCATCGGCTGGGACGCGGACACAATGACGGGCG
>CANRZX010000158.1 GCA_947644575.1 uncultured Clostridia bacterium
CAATATATTTGGCGTCAAAAATTAATTATGGACGTTATTTAACTAAAAAAACCATATTTCTCTTTTTGTCCATGTCACTGTTATTTTTTTTCATGGCAATGAGAGGAAAAAGTGTAGGCGCTGATACAAAGCAATATTATTCCGCTTTCATTCAAATTTACAATTTGAAATTTTCGGAAGTATTTACTGCGAGTATTTACGGAGCAGATAGTCGCAGCTGGCTTTTACCTTTGGAAATGGGATATCGGTTATATAATAAGCTTTTGACTTTTTGGGGATCGTCCGGACAAATTATAACAATAGCAAATAGTGTTCTTATCATTGTAATGAATTATGTACTGATCAAAAGACACTCTCAAAATTTAATGCTGAGCGTTTGGCTATACATAACCCTTGGATTTTTTCAAACTCAAATGAATACTACCAGAAATGCAATTGCGATATTGATTGTATATTTATCATTTGATTATATAAAGAAACGAAAGGCAATCCCTTTTTCTGTTTGTATATTGACCGCAACAATGTTTCATACTTCTTCTCTCATATTCTTTGCATTATATTGGTTAATAAATGGGATTAATCTAACAAAAACGAGAACAAAAATCATTTGGGGTGTTGTATTACTGTTCTCTACCTTTTTTTCATATCTTCGTCCTTATTTAATTGGGTTTGTTCCCGGCCGTTATCGCGGATATTTTATGGCTGGCTCTGCTAACTTCGAGGTACTGGCCGTTGGGCTCTTGCATCTTGGCTTATTTATTTTCATTTACATGTTTACGCAACGAAACAAGCATGATTTTATTATAAAATCCGATCCCATAGGTGTTTGGATGCTAATTTTAGATATCTGTTCCTACATTTTAGCTTTCACCTTTTCTTTTGCAACACGGCTGGCAGGACTTTTTGGCCCATATTTGGTTTTTTTCATTCCATCTTTAATAGAAAATGGAATCGGTTCAAAAAGGAAAAAGAAACGTATTACTTTTTTGATCGTACTGCTGTGTGGAATTCAATATATAATACGCCTCTCCTTTAACAATATTGGCCACACGATGCCATACCAATTTTTTTGGGAATAAGTATAAATTTAGAAAGCATACCAAAGAATAAATTGAAGTTCAAATTTACATATAGCCATGATAGCGATTAGAGGATTTATTAAGATGAAATTCAGTATAATAGTTCCTGTATATAATGTAGAACAATATTTGACACAATGCGTTGATTCTCTTCTAAATCAAGATCATCCTGACTATGAAATCATCCTAATTGATGACGGTTCACCTGATCGTTGCGGAGAAATCTGCGACAAATATGCAAAAACAAACAAAAATATTCAGGTAATCCATCAAAAAAATGCTGGAGTCTCTGCAGCGCGTAATGCGGGCTTGCAAATTGCAAAAGGGCGCTATGTAACATTTGTAGACCCGGATGATTGGGTTGAGCAAAATTATCTTTCCCTTTTGGCTGCACATATGCAGCCGGGATGTATGGCTGTATGCGGGCTGGTATATGAGTATGCGGGCACTAAAAAAGAGACTATCCAAAAGCAAAAAAGCGATATAGACACAACAATTGAAATGGATCAAACAGAAGCGCAAATGTCTGTAATTCGTTTTGATGGCATATGTGGATTTTGTCATTCAAAAATGTTCGATATGGAAATTATAAAAGAACACGGAATATGGTTTGATGAAAAAATCACACAGTGTGAAGATCATTTATTCGTTATGCAATACATAAGTCATACAAGCCGCCCGATAAAATGGACTAAACAGATTGCATATCATTACCGTCAGCATTCGAAAAGCGCACAGTATTCAAATCAACAAAAAAAAGAAAGATTCGACCCCCAAATTTTTTCCGCTCTGGATGCTCTGCGAATAGAAGAAAAAGTTATTGAGCCCGATCCCATTCTTTTTAATGCTGTAAAAGCTCGCCAAGTTGGATTGATTCCTAACTATTTATATATTTTAATCAAAAACAAGTGGTGTTCTTTACCCTATTATCAAAAATTTTTGAAAGAACTCCGGAAAGGATTATGGTTATATCTTCAATGTGATATTGGTGCATCTAAAACACAAAAAAACAGTTTTATTCTATGCTGCGTCAGCCCACATATATATTACTTTTCGCGGGAAATTTATTCTTACATGGTAAGGAAGCATTTGAATTAAATCGCAAAAAATGGCAGGTAAATCATGCGACAATTTACAATTATCACATTGTATGGATTATTTAACTACGGCAATCGTCTGCAAAATTACGCGCTGCATCAAAAGGCACTCGATTTTCTTTCTGATGGGGCCACTTTCGCTGTTTGGGAATCACCAATAAAATCTTTCACAAAAAAAATTGCGAAAATATTTCTGAAAAAGGAATCGGGGAAAGTTACTTTTAAGACGTTGGATGATTTCAAAAAAGCTGCACCCGATCAGAAAAGAAAGCGTAGTTTTCTCCGTTTCACAAAACAATATATTCCATCCCTTAGTATATCCAATTCGCAGGCGGCCTTATCCCTGAAAAGTACTTGCGATTTTTTTATCGCGGGCAGCGACCAAATTTGGAACCCCTTATTTTGGGACCGTAAAAACCCCTGGCCAGAGTTCAACAGATATTTGCTTACCTTTGCTCCCCCTGAAAAACGCATCGCTTACGCCGCAAGCTTCGGCATTCCGGTGCTGCCGCAGGAGTGGGAAAAGCCTTTTGCCAAGGAACTTTCCAAATTCAAAGCCATCTCAGTGCGAGAGGAATCCGGCGCACAAATTGTAAAAAAACTTATTGGAAAAGATGTGCCTGTCGTTCTTGACCCGACGCTGCTGCTTACAGCGCAGGAATGGCGAAAAATTGAAACACATACGCTGTCTGAGAACAAAAAATATATCCTGACATATTTTCTTGGCCCACAGCCTGAAAGTGTGCGGATAGAGGTGCAGCAAAAAGCGGATGCATTTGAAGCAGAAATTATTGAAATGATGGACTGGCACAGTCCCTACTATACTTTTGGTCCTGACGGTTTTCTTGAAATGATCGACCATGCACAGATGGTTTTTACGGACAGCTTTCACGGGACGGTTTTCTGCATCTTATTTCACAGACCATTTTATGTATATCAACGCCTTGAAAATGATGGAAGAGACGCCAATATGTTCAGCCGCATCGATACGCTTCTCTCCAAAACCGGGCTGACCCAATGCGCGCGGGAGCATCGCCCGCCTACGGAAGAGGAATTTGCCCGCGCGGATGAACTGCTTGAAAAAGAGCGGGAATTTTCCATGAATTTTCTGCGGGCGGCTCTATTTGATACGACCGATCCCGCAGTGGAAAATAAGTAATCCAACGTTAAAAGGCAGGGATCAGATAAACATTGGCTATCAAAGGAAACCAACTAAAAATTGGAGTAGTCCTGTCCTATATTTCTATGGGTGCGAATATGGTAATTCAACTGCTGTATACGCCCGTTATGATTCACCTGCTTGGCAAAAGTGAATATGGACTGTATACGCTGGTCGGCAGTGTAGTCAGCTACTTAAGCCTGTTCAGCCTTGGTTTTGGCGGAGCCTATTTGCGGTTTTATTCCCGCTGTAAGGCTGCGAATGATCAGAAAGCCATCGCGCGCCTGAACGGAATGTTTCTGTCCCTGTTTCTCTGTATGAGCGCGGCAGCGCTGGCGTGCGGTTTGATATTGGCACAATTTACCGGACAATTATTCGGCGATAAGCTGTCGGCGGATGAAGCAATAAAAGCTAAAATTTTAATGCAAATATTGGTCTGCAACATAGCGCTGACGTTTCCTTCGTCTATCTTTGACTCTATCGTCAGTGCCCACGAACAGTTTTTCTTTCAGAGACTATTACAGCTTGTCGGGGTGCTGTTTAACCCGCTTCTATGCCTGCCGCTGCTGCTGATGGGGTATGGCTCTGTGGCGGTTGTATCCGTCACAACCGTTGTCACCATTTCCAAGCTTGCCGTCAATGCTTATTTTTGCCTAAGAAAACTGCACGCTCCCTTTTGCTTTCATGGTTTCGATTGGCCGCTGCTGCGAGAAATCGCAGGTTTCAGTTTCTTCCTGTTTCTGAATATGATTATTGATCAGGTTAATTGGTCAGTAGATAAATTTATTTTAGGAAGAACCACTGGAACCGGGGCGGTTGCGGTTTATGGCGTTGGCGCACAAATCAACGCATTGTATCTTAATTTTTCTACAGCAATTTCCTCTGTTTTTGCGCCGCGCGTCAACCAGATTGCAGCTCAATCATCCGGTTTAATTGGCCCAAAAGTCACACCGCTTTTTATTAAGGTTGGCCGAATTCAATTCCTTGTCCTTGGGCTTATTTTATCCGGGTTTACGATTTTTGGGGAGTATTTCATTACAGAAATATTTGCTGGAAAAGAATATATTCAGGCATACCCAACCGCCCTAATTCTAATTTTCCCTGTCACGATTGCATTGACGCAAAATATTGGGATAGAAGTGCAGAGGGCGGTAAATAAACACCAGTTCCGTTCCGTTATTTATATGGCCGCTGCTGTGATGAACATTCTTGTCAGCATCCCCCTTGCAAAAAGATATGGCCCCGTGGGTTCTGCGGCAGGAACAGCGCTCAGCCTTTTGTTAGGCAACGGCTTGGTGATGAATTTATATTATTGGAAGACTTTGAGGATAGACATCCCGAAGTTTTGGAAAAACATCCTGCAGATGGGCAAAGGCTTATTTGTTCCGGTTGCAGCAGGTGCTGTTATCATACGTTGGGTAAAGGTTTGCAATGTACCATCATTCCTGCTGTTCATGATCCTTTATATGGGCATTTATATGCTCTCTTTTTGGCGGTTTGGTATGAACAGCGAAGAAAAACAATTGTTTATAAAGCCGATCCTTGGGCTGCTGAGAAAGCATTGAGAAATAGAGGATTTTTATGAATGTAGCATTTATTATAAATAAGGAACGCTGCACCGGCTGCGCCGCATGCGCGGACGCATGCCCGAAGAACTGCATCTCCATGCGGGCGGACGATGAGGGTTTCCTCTATCCCCATATCGATAAAGCATCCTGTGTCCGGTGCGGCAAATGTGAGCAAATCTGTCCGGTTCTGCGTGTCGAAAAGAAGGCGGTGACAGACGGAGCCATACCGCAAAGCACTCCTGCCGCCTACGCAGCCTGCAACAAGGATGAGGCGGTCCGTCTGGCAAGCTCCAGCGGCGGCATATTCACACTGCTGGCGGAGCGGACGCTTGCCTTGGGCGGCGTTGTCTTTGGCGCGGCCATGCGGGAGGATCAGCGCTCGGCCGCCCATATCGCGGCGGAGACTCCGCAGGAATTGGAGAGGCTGCGCGGCAGCAAATATATGCAAAGCGATACACAGGGAATTTACAAACAGGTAAAAGCCGCTTTGCAGGCGGGCAGAAAAGTACTCTTTTCCGGGACGCCCTGTCAGGTTGAGGCGCTGCGCGCTTATTTAGGACACGAGGACGCAAATCTGCTGTGTGTGGATTTTATTTGTCATGGCGTGCCATCGCCAAAAGTGTGGAACAAGTACGTCGAGTTCCGCGAAGGCCGCGCGGGCGCGCCCGTGCGGCGAACGTTTTCCAGACATAAGAAATATGGCTGGAAAACGTTCGCATTATTATTTGAATTCTCAAATAATAATGCGAACGTACAGATCTTCGGAGAAGATCTGTACATGCAGGCATTCCTTCGGAATGCCTGCCTCCGGCCCTCCTGTCACGCATGCTCTTTTAAGAAATTGAATCGCGTCAGCGATATCACCTTAGCTGATTTTTGGGGAATAGAAAATATTGCGCCCGATATGGACGACGACAAGGGAACGTCGCTTGTGCTGGTTCACAGTGAGAAGGGCGACAACATCCTCCGGGAAATCGCCCCTTCCCTTCGGATAAAACCTGTTGATACCTATGAAGCGCTAAAGGGCAATCCCTCGATGCTGCAATCCGTGCCGCCGCATCCCCGCCGGGCGGAGTTCTTCGCGAATCTTGACACACTGCCCTTTGATGAGCTCGTCCACAAATTTGCGCGCGAGCCTATATCGATCAAGATGCTGGCCTCCGCTTTTTTGAAAAAAATAGGCCTTTTTCCCGTTGCGGCCGCCTTGTATCACCGTATGAAAAGCTTTGTGAAAAAGCCTTAAAGTAAGCACTGAACAAATGGCTGGCATTTGGTCCGCAAATGTCGGCCAAGCTTATAAATACCATCGGATCTATTTTTTATCTTGATGCGCATACGCGAATTGGATATTCTCCGCCTGCAAAGCCGGTTGACCATCCTCTGCTGAGTCTGTTAAAATAATGGAAAGGTCTTTACGGCCCTCAAGCTTTAAGGAGTAGTCCTCGATCTTATGAACAAAAAGCGCTTTATTTTCCTTCTTTTGCTTCTTCTTTGGATTCTTTTCATTTTCAGCCATTCGCTCAAGCCGGTCGAGGCGTCCAATCAGGAGAGTGAACGGGTGCGGCAGCCGCTTTCGCAGCTTGTACATCATGAGCTCTCGGCGGTTTTTGTGCGCAAGCTGGCGCATTTTATGGAATTCGGCGTCCTTGGCGTGTTGGCAGCAGGCTTTTTTGCCGCGAGAGCCGGGAAACCGGCTCCCCTGCTTCTGCACAGCGCCATGCTGGGCATGGTGATCGCTCTGTGCGACGAAACGATCCAGCTATTCGTCGCGGGCCGTTCGGGCCGCATTCAGGATGTTTGGCTCGATCTTGCCGGGGCCCTTGCGGGCGCGACCCTGGCGCTGACATTGCTTTATCTTGCGCGGAAACGCCGTTCACGCATTCACAATGCCGCCCTTCCCCATTTCGGTCCATCAGGCCAAGATTCCTCAAATATCGAAATGTAATCATATGATTAACTCTTATTAGGAACACGAAAACGCAAGGTTTTTGACGAAAACACAAGAAAACAGATTGAAACTATCACATTACGCAGAAAGCCGTCCTTGAAAATGGGGCGGTTTTCTGCGCGATATGGCCAGAGTCCACTGGGGGCCGCCCTGTTTTGGTTATCAAGGCGGCCCCCAGCAGACCCC
>CANRZX010000159.1 GCA_947644575.1 uncultured Clostridia bacterium
ATCGCAAATATCATCAGATATACAAATTCAGGGAATAAAACAACGGACTTTGATGAGTACACAAACTGGAACAACTACCACACGTTTGGAAAAGAAGAAGTTCTAAAAAGCTATGAATTAGGGGAAAAATCAGATACGGAAAGAGAACTGACTGAAGAAGAACGCTGTATTATATACGATAACATCCGGCAAAATGTGATAGAGACAGCAAATAAACATCCGGAGACAACATTTATATATTTTTTTCCTCCATACAGTATTTGCTATTGGGATGATTTGAATAACAAAGGAATGATTTCATGGCATATCAATGCGGAGAGGGCCGCTATAGAAGAAATATTGCAATGTGAAAATATAAAATTATTTTCCTTTACAAACAATTTCGAATTGATTACTAATCTGGACAATTACAAAGATCGGGCACATTATGGAGAATGGATCAATTCGTGGATGTTAAATCAATTTGACGAAGATAATTATTTGCTGACAATAGACAATTATGAGGAGTATTTAGCTGCATTAGAGGATTTTTACAAAACATATGATTATAGTTCAATTCGTGAATAGAAAGAAGAGGTTATATTGCTGTTTAATTCTTATGTTTTTGTGTTGCTCTTTTTGCCTGTGACACTAATTGGCTATTATATATTGAATCATTTTCAGTTGCATAAAATCTCGAATGCCTTTTTAATTGCAATGTCTTTGTACTTTTATGGATATTTTAATAAATCATATTTAATTATTATATGCGGAAGCATCGTTGTGAACTTCTTTTTCAGTAAATTGATACAGAAGTCAGATTGCGTATATATGCGAAAAATAGTTTTGCTTCTGGGAATTTGTTCAAATATAGCGGTAATTTTTCAATATAAATACTATGATTTTTTTATACAGAACATAAATGGTTTGTTCCATCTGAATTTTAATTTGAAAAATATTCTTTTGCCGCTGGGAATCAGCTTTTTTACATTCCAACAAATATCATTTTTAGTTGATTCCTATAGAGGAGAGACATCGGGCTATAATTTTATAGAATACGCGTTGTTTGTATCATTTTTTCCACAGCTTGTTGCAGGCCCCATTGTTTTGCACAATGAAATAATTCCACAATTCCGCGATATAAATAAGCGGAAATTTATAACTGCTTATTTTGCAAGAGGACTTTACTTTTTTGCGATAGGGCTTTTCAAAAAGGTAATCATTGCAGATACTTTTGGAAATGTTGTTTCACTTGGATTTGGAACAATACCAACACTTACCTCAATGGAAGCATTGATCGTTTCGCTTTCCTATACATTCCAACTTTATTTTGATTTTAGCGGGTACTGTGATATGGCAATAGGAATTGGCTGTATGTTTAATGTCGATTTGCCACATAATTTTAATTCTCCGTATAAATCAACCTCTATTATGGATTTTTGGTCCAGATGGCATATGTCGTTGACGAGATTTTTAAGAGCATATATTTATATCCCTCTCGGAGGAAATCGAAAAGGGAAAAAAAGAACATATATCAACATAATGATTGTTTTCCTTATCAGTGGGATATGGCACGGGGCGAATTTTACATTTGTTTTATGGGGATTGCTTCATGGAATATTAAATTGTTTGAACAGAATGTTTGAGAAGAAATGGGACAAGGTCGGAACAGTAACTCAATGGGCGATAACATTTATGCTTGTAAATGGACTGTGGATTTTATTTAGGGCGGACTCAATTTCTCAAGCGATTTGCTTTTTCAAAAGGCTGTACACTCTTTCTGACTTCTGGATAAGGCCAGAGTTTTTTGAATGCTTCAATTTATTGGAAATTGTGGAACTTGAAAAAGCGATTCCTTTTTTAAGCTTCTTCCTGTCTCAAATTACAGGCTTTAATCTTTGGATGTTCATTATAGGATCGTTTGCGGTAGTTCTAAATTGTCGTAATAGCGGCGAGATACAATTTAAGCCTACAGTAGCAACTTCATTAATTACAGTTCTTTTTATGGTATGGTCTATTATGTCATTTGCGGGCGTTTCATCTTTTCTTTATTTTGATTTCTGAATTTGTATAGGGGCAAGTAATTTGATTCAAAGACATGAGGATAAAAACATCGGGAACGATACAGGAGAAGCCATCGGTTATGCAAAGCACACGTAGTAAGAAAACGATGCCCCGCAGCGTAGAAATCACGTCGGAGGTGGTGGACAGGTTCCTTGCGCGGCAGCGGGAAAAGCTGCTGACAGAGGACACGATGAGCCGCTACGCGTTTGGACTGCAAAAGCTGTGCGAATATCTCGCCCCGACCGGTCTGCTCGGCCCGGGCACGCTCGAAGCGTGGCAGCGGGATTTGCAGCGGACGGGCTACTCCACGGGCACCGTCAATATGAATATCTCCATCGCGAACAATCTGCTGGACTTTCTGCGCCGGGGCGATCTGAAGGCAGACCCGCTGCCGCCGGATGTTCAGCCGAGCCCGGAGATCACGCGGGGAGAATACCTGCGGCTGCTGCAAACAGCACGCATTGCGGAGAACCGGCGCGCGTACCTGCTCATCAAGCTGTTTGGGACGGTGCCGCTGTCCGCGAACGATTTGGGCGCGGTGACAGTGGAGGCGATGCGGACGGGGCATCTGCAGGTGTTCTGCGGCAAGACACCGGAGCTGCTGTATGTGCCGGCGGCGCTCGCGCAGGAGCTGCTTACATACGCGCAGGAGCATGGAATCCACGAGGGGGCGATCTTCCGCTCGCGCGTTGGTACACTCTATTCCCGCAGCCGCGTGACGCTCGAAATGCAGAAGATCGCCGGGGACGCGCGGATCTCGCCGGAGAAGGCTACGCCCCGCGCGCTGAAAAAGCTGTGCCGCAGGACGATGGACGACATCAACGCCAATCTCCGCGTCCTCGCGATACAAAACTATGAGGCCCTGCTCGGGAATGAGCAGCAGGTGATCGGCTGGAAGGATGGAGTATAGTAAGCACTGATTCAATCGGTGTGTCATCGGCCGCGTTTGGAACGCGCGGCCGATACTTTCCCGCAGAAGATGCGGGGTCAAAGATGCCGTCGAGATGTGCGCGGCGGTTTATTCAGTGGTTACTATAGCCGAAACATATGAGACAATTAAAGGAAGCACTGATTCAATCAGTGCTTCCTAAATACGAAATCGCAATAAGTACAAAATCATATATTGGGCTTACATAGCCGCTGTAGAGCAGCGCGCGATTGCTGCAGCTGTCATTTCAATCTCTGATGAAGATAGTTCCGCTGCGGCCGGCACAGCAGCACAAACTCGGTGGGGATCAGGTTGCCGCCGTAATGCCGCAGATGCATTTCATAGTCCGGGTTCATGCTTTCGATCAAAGCCGGAATGCGCCAGAGGTCGTCATACCCGTGATAGACACAGATGGCCAGTTTCGGGTGCTGCTGTGAAATGATTTTCTCACAGCCTAACAGCGTATCCCACTCGGCCCCTTCGATATCCATCTTCAAAAAAGTGACCGGCTCCGGCAGATCCTCGTCCAGCGGAACCACCTCGATCCGCTGCCCGCCGGCGCTCGCGTCCGCTGTTAGTTGGTTGGCCGAGGCGTCGCTGGCCGAGCGGCTGAGGAACAGCTCGCCGCGCTGCGAGCCTGCCCCCTTGTTGCGGATCACCACATCGTGCAGGCCCAGCTTTTCCACATTTGCCCGCATGGCCGCGCAGCTATCCGGCGAGACCTCGTAGGCATAGATCCGCTTATAGCCGGCGCCGTACACCCGCGCGTAATGCGCGATGGAATCCCCGGTATACGCGCCCACGTCCACCAGCACATCTTCCCGGTTATCCGGGAAAAGATCCGGCTCCCAGTAATCCGGGAAGATGGACTTGACCGTTTGCGGGTACGCAAGATCCAGTACCGCCCAGTTGATGAGAATCGCGGCTAAAGTGCGTTTGGAGAGATAATCGTCCAGCCGGCGGTAAAGCCACAAAAAGTCATAGCTGTGCCGCTTGAGCACCGCCGCGCGGCGCCGGAGCGTATCGAAGTCTCCCCTCTCCGGACTCAGCGTACCCCAAAGTGGGAATCTGGCAAAATAATCCACAAAGCTTTGGTATACGCCTTTCCTGTCGGGAGCTTTTTTCCAGCCGTTCAGGGTGCGTTTCATCTGCTGAAAAAGCTCCTCTTCGCCGGTGTTCCAAATGTGCTGGATAAAGCCTGAAAATTCGTGGTCAAACGCGTTGGCCGGCTGGAACGGGTCGGCCAGTTGTTCCACGATGCGGTACATCGCGCTAAGCCATTCGGCATCGCACAGCGCGTCGGCAGAAATGCGCCTGGCAAGCGTATCCCCCAGCGCTTGTTCAATCTGCAGGGCGGCGGAACGCCGCCCTGCCAAGACGGCGCGCGCCGTCTTGGCGTCCTCGTGGCTTTGCAGATATTCCATGCCCTCTCCGATGGTTTCCAGCAGTGCGAGGATGCCGGCGATCTGATCCGACTGCATATGTTTTTCCTCCATTCATCCCACTGTATGGCCGGTTACTGCACCGGCAGGCCGCGGGGCTCCTCGATGATCCAGGCCACCTGCTTGTAAGCGTCGCTCTCGCGAATGGCTTTTACCGCGGGGTCGTCCGGATTATACGCGGCCAGGATCGCGCGCACCTTTTCCGCCAGCGACAGCAGCTCGGGGCTTGTTTTGGGGCGGGCGTCCTCCATGAAGCGATCCAGCAAAAATTGTACCATCTCTTTTTCACCGGGGCAGGCGGCAAGGCCCTTGCGCAGGATAACCAGATATTCCTGCGGCCTGCCCGCGTCCAGCGCGTCGAGCGCCCATGTGCAATACAGCCCCCAGCGGTGCATGGGCGGCAGCAGGGCGGCGTTTTCCTCCGTGAGCAGCTCCGGCGCAAACAACAGCGGCAAAGCCGCGGCCTCCAAGCCGGCAAACCGGCGGATAAAGGCAAGGCCGATCTCCGGGGTGCAGACAGGGCGTTTGCTTGGCTTTTCATCCTTGTTTTTTTCGGGGCAGAAAAATTTGCTGACAGCCTTTGCGTTTTTGCCCAAGGTCCAATCGAACGAGCGCAGCGCGGCCAACACCACCGTCTGCGTCCAAAGCAGGCTTTGCAGGCCGGGATATTCCTGTTCATCGGTTAGGGCCAGCGCCGTCCGCCACGCAAAGTTTTCATCGTGGGTCAGCCGGGCGGCAAGGCCGCTCATAATCTCCTGATTCAGCGGTTTTTCGGGCAGCGGGAACGGCACGCCCGCCTGCAGAGCGCGCTCTAACGCCTCGATGGGCAGCGCCTGCCAGTCCTCCACGCGCAGCAGCCATTCCCGTATTTCGGCGGGGTCGGCGCTCAGCATGATCCTGGCGGCGCGTCCGGCCTCGCACACATCAGCCAGTGCGGCAAAAGCGGTGTAGGCCGGCTGCCGGTAACCTTCGTGTTCTTTTT
The DNA here is from genome assembly GCA_947644575.1 of uncultured Clostridia bacterium. Lineage (GTDB taxonomy): Bacteria > Bacillota > Clostridia > Oscillospirales > Ruminococcaceae > Ruthenibacterium. The sequence goes on from CANRZX010000159.1 coordinate 5,396, forward strand.
CTTCCTCGCGGTAGCTTTCGCCGAACGGCACCGTGGCAATTACGTCAAACACAGCAAGGCGCGCTTTCTGTTTTTGTTCATCCGGCGTTTTTTGGCCAATCTGTTCGTAAAAATTCCGCAGCGCGGGCGCGGCGTTCAGCATAGTTTCGGCGTGCAGCTTGCACAGCGCGATTACCGCGTTGCGCACCTGATCGGGGCTTAGCGCTTCCCCCTCCAAACCGGCCAACAGCGTCAGTCCCTTTTCGCCCTGTCCGGCCTGCAGGTAGGCGTTGGCAAGGGCGATCAGCAGCGTGCGCTCTGCAACCGCGTTGCCGGAATGGATGGTGCTTGCGGTTAGATCGGCTTCGATTTCTTTGGAATGATTTTGGGCGTGCAGGGTTCGCAGTCCCTCACGGTAGGCTTCGCCGTATTGGATGGCCTTTTCCCATTCTTTATCGTCATAGACGGTCAAGAATGCGTTATAGTTTATATCAACAAGGGTGTAGATCGAACCGGGGAATTGGGTTTTTGCATAGTCGATCCATTCATTCAACTCCGGCATCTCTCTGGTGCGCGCATGCTCTACGGCGTGGCGCATAATCAGGCCGCCGTACCGCTGCCAATGGTCACGCCCGGTTTGCACAATTTCAACGGCGTGCCGGACATAATAGGTCTGGTCAGCGTCTCTGCCGCCGCTTTCGATGCATTGATTCAAGGTACGCAGGCTATCCGGCTCCTCTTTCAGGCGCTCTCGTAGCAGTTTCATGTTGCGTTGTGTTTTCTTTTTAGATGCCTCCGGAGTGATAAACAGGTACCCGTCGTGATGCAGGATGGTGCGGGTCAGCCTTGCGGCGGGCTCACGAAAGCCCCATGATTCATGGATTGCGCCGTGATAACGCTCGCCGGCGGCCATGCGCACCAGACGCAATGCACGGAAATCGGTAAAAGCCTCGCTCCGCTCCAGTTCGGCAGAAAAATAGTTCCGTTGGATGACGAAGGCAAAATCGGCCCGGTTCTCGCCCTTCAAAAACGCTGACAGCTCGGAAAAATCCGCGTCCAGCCACTCGTCGCAGTCGATGGTCAAGTACCATTTGCCACGGCAGCGGTCCATCACCGCGTTGCGCGCGGCGGCGAAATCGTCGATCCACGGAAAGTCAAATACCTTGTCGGCGTACCGCTCGGCGATGGCGCGGCTGCCGTCCGTCGCACCGGTATCCGCCATCACCAACTCGCAGGGAATCGCGTCCCGCAAGGACTGCAAAGACTGTAAGCACCGCTCCAGACAGCGCTCCTCGTTCTTAAAGATCATACCAATGGACAAAAGCGGCGCAGTTTTCATTGTATTGCTCCCTTATTGTTTGTTTACAGGAAAAGGGCCGCGGGCATTGCCCGCGGCCCCCTCGTAAGTCGCCTGTGTTTTTCACGCCGTGCGAAAAAGGAGATTATTGCAGCAGCTGCAGCACGCTCTGGGGCTGCTGATTGGCCTGCGCCAGCATGGCCTGCGCGGACTGCACGAGGACGTTCATCTTCGTGTAGTTCATCATTTCCTTGGCCATATCGGTGTCGCGGATGCGGCTGTTGGCGGCAGACAGGTTCTCGGCGGC
>CANRZX010000160.1 GCA_947644575.1 uncultured Clostridia bacterium
CGCAATGCCTTGTCAGCCTGTGCGACGGCAGCATCGCCTATGAGCTGGAAAACAATTTCAGCGTTGACCTGCCCGCCGCGGCAAACGCGTTCGCGTTTTTGATTGCGCTGGCGGTGGCGTTCCTCGTCCTCGGGGCCGTATTTCTGTCCGTGCTGGCCATCCGCCAGGGTATGGTCCGGTACGGCTGGAGGGGATATTTGTCCCGGCACACCCTCGCGGGGTATCTCCTGCGCCTCGCGCGGGTGCTCTGGCGCGCCCTCGGGCGGCAGATCGTCCGGCTGTGGAACGCGCTCACCCGCGTCGACCTGCGCGATTCCGCCGACCGCACGCTGCTGCGGCTGCTGGCGGCGAACTTCGTCATCGTCACGCTGATCTGCACGCTGTGGATCTTCGGCATTTTGGGCACGGTGGTGTATACCGTCCTGCTGTTTTTCCTTTTGCGCGGGCGGCTTGAGCGCGAGCAGCAGAACTACGCCGCGCTGCTCGACGGCGCGCGCCGCATGGCCGAGGGCGATTTGACGACGCCCATCGAGGGCGAACTCGGGATGTTCGACCCCCTGCGCGACGAACTGAACCACGTGCGCGACGGCTTTGAGCGGGCCGTCGCCGCCGAGGTGCGCAGCCAGAATATGAAAACAGAGCTGATCTCCAACGTCTCGCACGATCTGAAAACACCGCTCACGGCCATCATCACCTATGTCGACCTGCTGAAGGACCCGAACCTGCCCGAGACGGACCGCGCGAAATACGTCGACACGCTCGACCGCAAATCCCAGCGGCTCAAACGACTGATCGAGGATTTATTTGAGGTGAGCAAGGCCGCCACGGGCAACGTGACGATGCATTATACCGAGGTCGACCTGGCGGCGCTGCTCAAGCAGATGCAGTTTGAGCTGGCCGACAAGCTGCAAAGCTGCGGCGTGGATTTCCGTTGGCAGCTGCCGGAGGGCCGGGTGCCGCTCGTGCTCGACGGGCAGAAGACGTGCCGTATTTTTGAAAACTTGCTTGTCAACATCACCAAATATGCGATGCCCGGCACGCGTGCGTATATTACGTTTGAGCCGGCGGATGGCGGCGCGCGCATCACGTTCAAGAATGTCTCGGCGACGGAGCTGGATTTTGACGCGCAGCAGATCACCGAGCGCTTTGTGCGCGGCGACAAGTCGCGCAATACCGAGGGCAGCGGCCTCGGCCTCGCCATCGTCAAAAGCTTCACCGAGCTTCAGGGCGGTTCGTTTGAGGTAGCGGTGGACGGCGACTTGTTCAAGGCCATTGTGACGCTGAAGAGCGGCAATCTGCCCGAAGCGCCCGCTTTGCCCGAACCGGAGCTTTGAGCAGGCAATAAACTGATCGCTGCGTCTTTATTACTGAAAACGCCAAACGCCGGCCGCGCAGAGAATGCGCGGCCGGCAAAAGGAATAAATCTTGTTTGCATGCGCGAACTGTGGCTGCGGCCTACTGGCATTATAAGCAAAGCCCGCTTTGAACAAAGTGAAGTCCGTTCCGACGTGCGCTTGGTGTTCCTCAGAGGCTGTCGGCTTTGCCGGCAGCCTGTTTAGCGCGGGCCGAGGGGCTCCGCCCCGTTGAGCCGGGCGAGCACCCGGTAGGACGGCTTTTCCTCGCCGTACAAATCGGTCGAGCCGTGGACGCGCCGCCGCAGCTTTCCCTCGCCCGCCTCGCCGCAGTGCGTGCGGTAATCGTTCAGCGAAAACGCGACGTACCCCGCCGCGCCCGGCAGCGAGCGGTAGATCGGGATGCGCTCCTCGAGGATCGCAATCCGCCGCGCGTCGCCGCCCGAATACGCGGGCTCACACAGGCCGAATTCCGTCGCCATTCCCGGCATCCCCTCAAACTTGCGGAACGTGCGCCGGATGACGCCCTCCACGCTGTCGCAGCGCTGCCACAGGCCCAGATACTCGTTCCACATGGCGATGTCGCCGTGGAGCGTGGCCTCGTCCCGCTCGACATTTTGATCGAGCCCCACGGTGTTGGAGACATAGTTGACCAGGCGGCTGCCGTCGAGCGCCTTGAAATAGCGGTACATCTCCTCGACATAGCGGATCATTTCCTGCGCCGCGCCGTCGAGCTCGTTGCCCACGCCCCAGCAGATGATGGACGGATGGTGCCCGTGCCAGCGCACCATCGCGTCGGCGTGCTCCTTCGCGAGGCGCAGCTGCAGCGGCCCCGCCTTTTTGGGGCGCCCCCAATAGGGGATCTCCTCCTGCACCAAGAGCCCGTTTTCGTCGCACCAGTCGAAGAGCGACGTGTCCTGCTGCCAGTGGAACCGCGTGAAAACGCACCCGGCCCGCTTGAGCTGCGACAGGCGCAGGACGCTGTGCGAAAGCGGCTCCGCCATGCCGAAATCGGGGTGGGAGCCGGGCATCCACTCGCACCCCGCGAGATAGACCGGGCTGCCGTTGAGCAGCACGCGCTCGCCCTCGACCTCGATTTTCCGCAGGCCGATCCGCTTTTCGGTCACGTCGCCGTCCGTCCGGACGCGGACGGTGTACAGCGACGGGCTGTCCGGGGACCACAGCTTCAGCCCCTGGAAGGGCACGGAAACGCCGCCCTCCAAAAAGACCTTCTGCGCAAGGACTGTTTCCCCGCTTTTCCAGTCGATCAGCTCGACGGCGGCCTCCTGCGGCACGCACTCCGCCGAAAGGCGCAGCACGCCGCCGCACCGGCCGTCCGCCTGCTCCTCTATGTCATACGCCACGTCGAGGCGGCGCAGGTCGGCGCGGTCATAGAGCGTCAGCGCCGCGTCCCGCGTCAGGCCGCCGTCGTCCGCCCAGTCGTAGTCGAGCATGTGCGGCAGCATTTCCTCCTTCGGCGCGTTGTCCACGGCGACATGGATCTCGTTTTCCCCCGCGCGCAGCAGGCCCGTGACGTCGATCTCAAACGGCGTATTGCCCGACCCGGTGTGGACGCCCGCGGCCCGGCCGTTGACGGACACCTCGGCGGTGTGGTACGCGCAGCCGAAATAGAGCGCCGCCGTTTTGCCCTCCACGGACGGGAGCGAAACCGTCGCCCGGTAATCGGCCCGCCCCCGGTAAAGCTGAACGTCCTCGCGGCCGTCGACGTTCCAGGTGTGCGGCAGGCAGACGTCCCGCTCATAGCCGAGCGCGTCAATCGAAAAATGCCAGTGCCGGAGCTCCGTTCTCTGTTTCATCTTCATTTCCCCCTTATGCAAATTACGCCGGATCGTCAGCCGTCGGACGCCGGGCCGGACAGCTTCTCCAAGCCCTCTTTCCCGAGGCGGATCAAACGGCGGCAGTAATCGTCGCTGCGCTTCTGCGCGTCCTCGCGGTAAATCTCGAATTCGGGCACGGAGACGGCGAAAAAGTCGTCCTCTACAGGCTCGCCGAGGTTCCGTTCCCCAAAGGCGATCAGCTGGTAAAACGATTTGCGCGCCCGCGCAGGCTGGCCCAGCGCGCAGAAGGCAAGGCCCTGATAATAGATGTAATCGCTGGGCTGGTCGTTGTAATAGCGCACGGGCGCGGGCACGCAGCCGCCCGCGCTGGCCCTGCGAAAGCAGGCCTGCGCGCCCTCGGCGTCGCCCAGCGCGCGCAGGCACCGGCCCATCTCGTAATACGCGCGGTGGTCCGGCGTATTTTCCAGCTTGCCCTCGCCCAAATTCTCGGGATAGCGCAGCGTCCTCTCGCACAGCTCGTACGCCTTTTCATAGCGCCCGTTTTCCATTTCCCGCCCGGCAAGCGCGAACAGCGCGGCCTTGTACTGCGCGGCCACCTTGCCCTCGCCGCCCTCCCACGGGTGGAAGCGGTGCGCTTCCAAGCACCGCAGCGCATCCTCGGCGCGCCCTGCGGCGTTGAGCAGCGTGATGTAGGCGAGGTACAGCGCGTCCCGCTCCTCGAGCATCCCGCGATGCCGCTCCAAAACGGCCAGCCGCTCGGCGGCGGATACGCCCGCCCGCTCGGAAAGCTGGTCCCGCTCCAGCAAAAAGCGGCTGTAGCCGGGCTCCAGCTCCTGCGCCGTGACGATCTCGGCCAGCGCCGCCCGGGCGTCGCCCTCCTTGTTGTAAAGCGCGATGGAGAGGTTGCGGTGCGCCATCGCGAACGACGGCAGCCGTTCGGCGGCCGTCCGCCAGCACTGCGCGGCGCGCTCATACTGGCCCTTGTCGTAGAGCAGATTACCCAAATAAAAGCTCGCCATCGGCGCGTCGCCCAGCACGCGGACCGCGTTTTCCAAAATGAGCATTTCCTCGAGCGTGTTCGGGAACACATATTCGCTGGGCATCCCCTCGGCTTTTTCATAGTGCGCCCGCGCGCGGCCGGCGTCGCCCGCGCGGTACGCGGCGTAGCCCTTGTAGTATTCGGCGAGCGTGCAGGGCTCCGGGCAGGCGTCCAAAAGCTCCGCCGCTGCGTCGTACTGCCCGAAGCGCATTTGCTCGAGCGCCGCCCGCAGGTAGTTGTCGGCCCGCCCGAGCGGCTTTCCCATCCGGTACAAAATCCCCGGCGAGAGCGGGTCGAGCGCGTGGCTCTCTTGCAGAAAGGCGCGGTCGTCCCGCCCCAGCCGCCGCAGCAGCGCGGCCTTCAGCGTCCGCGCCGCCATATTGTGCGCGCCGCGTGCCAGCGACTGCTCCGCCATTTCGAGCGCCTTTTCCCATTCGCCCCGCCGCGCGAGGAGGCAGCCCAGCCAGTAAAAGCCCTGCGCCTGCGTTTCGGCGCTCCAGGTGGCCTTGTAAAACGCGTCGTACGCCTTTTCGTCCTCGCCCAGCAGCGCGAGGGCCACGCCGAGATTGCAGCAGCATTCGCCCTCGTAGGGGTTGGGGTTGCGCCAGGTCTGCGTCTCGACGGCGCGCTCAAAATACGGGACGCTCTCCCGCACCCGCCCGCCGCGCAACAGCAGCAGCCCGTAGGCGTTGTTGAGCCTCAGGTCGGCGCGGTCCCGGCGCAAGCCCTCGCGGTAATACGCGGCGGGGGAAAAGGTCGCGTGGCGGTACTGCTCCAAATGCCGCCCGGCGAGGAGCAGCTCCTCCGTCGAGCGCAGCCGCTCCGGCGGCTCCAGGGGCTTGGCGGGCTTCGGAACCGGCTCCCGCTTGGGGCGATACTCCCGGTACTCGCAGAGAAGCGCCCCGCCGCCGTCGAACACCCGGACGCAAAAATCGCGCAGGCCGTCGATCCGGGCGCAGAAACAGGCGCGCGGCGTGAGCGTGACGGTCCGCTCATAGATCACCCGGCCGGCCGCCTCGGCGCGGATCACGGCGTTCTCCCGCGCCGCCGTCACATAGACGCGCAGCGTGTCCCCCTCGACGCCGATCACCGCGTCCCGCGTCGCGTTGGACACGCGCCCCACGCCTTTATAGGGCAGGAAATACTGCGTGAAGGTTTTCTCCTCGTGCGGCTTGAGCCACGTAAAATCGGGCTGGTTGTCGGTGAAAACGCCCGTCATCAGCTCAATATACGGGCCGTCCTCGTCCGTGAGGTTTTTGTCCCACATGCGCCCGAAATCCCCGCAGCCCCAGGTCCACTGCTTTTTGCCCGGCGAGACGTGGTGATCGGCGATGTGCAGCAGGCCCGCGCCGCGGCCCTCGTCGTAATTTCCGATGAAGTCGAAATCGGAATGCGCCGCCATGTACGAGGTCGGCACGGGGATATTGCGGTAACGGGAGATATCCACGCCCGCGGAATAATCGCATTTGTAATATTCGCCCGTCGCGATGGGGAAGGTCGAGACGTCGCGCTTGCCGTGGTCATACACGGCGCTGACGTCCGGCGGGAACACCGAAAACGTGGAATCGTTGACCGCTACGGCGGGGTTGGCCCACCACAAAAAGGTCTGCGGCAGATCCGTCGGGTTGTAAAGCTGCCCTTTGACCTCGATGTACGCCCGGTCGGGATAGAGCGTAACCGCCGCCATGCCCTTGGTCCCGTACATCCGGTCGGTCTCGCCGACAAAGGCCGTCACCGAGCCGTCGGCGTTCTCGCGCACAGCGGCGTCCACGGGCAGAAAGGTGGACGGCCGGTGGTGCTGCGGCCAGTTGAACTCGATCCCGCCGGAGATCCACGGCCCTGTCAGGCCGACGAGCGCGGGCTTGACGACGCGGTTGTAGTAGACGAAATCGTAGCCGTTCGTCTTGTCATACGCGCGGTGAATGCGCCCGCCCAGCTCGGGCAGGAGCATCACATACAGGTAGTCGTTTTCCAAAATGATCGCGCGGTACGCTTTGCGCGTTTTTTCGTCCGAGAGCTTTTCCGTCACGGGGAACGGATAGACCTTGCCCGAGCTGCCCTGATACGTGCGCCGCTCCAGGAACAGCGGGGCCTTTTCCGGGGCCGCCGTCTCATAGGTCGGCAATTCGACGGTCTCCCATCGGATTTCTGCTTTCATGCTGCGTCTCCCTTTCCGCGCGGTTCGCGCCTCATGATGTGGGAAAAGTGCTCCCTGTTCTGGAAGGTTGACCCTTTTCCCTCTTCATTGTATAATAAGCGCGGCGGGATTTCCTTGGAAAAGCTGCTGAAAAATATCGAAATCCTGCTGTAAATTCATCCGTTTCATCGAGAGAGGGGGAAAGCCTGTGGCCAACCTGCAGGAGGGCGTGCTCGAGCGCTCCCAGATGTTCTTTTACGCGGGACGCCCGCGCGGGGACGCGTTCTTTTACCCGCTGAGCGCGGGACATTTTTACTGCGACAGCCGGTATCGGGTCCAGCGCGCGCGCTTTGACAGCGTGCTGCTGGTATTTGTGGCGCGGGGCGGCTTTTCTTTTTTGGACGGCGGACAGGAGCAGACCGCCAAAAAGGGCGAGATCGCCGTCGTCAACTGCTTCGGGCCGCACGCCTATTATACAAAGACCTCCTTCGAGGGGTACTGGCTGCACGTCGCGGGCGCGAACACATGGGAAATCTTCGCGGAACTGACGGGCCGGTTCGGCCCGGTGGTCCGCGCGGGCGAGATGGCCGGGCGGCAGCTGCGGGAGCTGTACGACGCGCTGCGCCGCGG
>CANRZX010000161.1 GCA_947644575.1 uncultured Clostridia bacterium
CGGACGGTCGCTTTCCCCCTGTGCCGCCGCGATTTTGCCGTGTGGGCGGGGGGCGGGCGCGTGCCGTCCGGGCGCTACGGCGTCGAGGTGGGCGGCGGGCCGCGGTGCGCGCTGCGCGGCTTTTTGGACGTCGCGGGCGAGGAAATTCCCGCCCCCGCGTGGCAGGCGGGCAGCTGGTACGAGCGCCCGCACGGCGCGCCGGACGAAGCGGGCTGGCGGGCGATGTGCGGCGGCATCCCGGGCGCGGACGCGGCCGGGGACGCGCCCTTACAGGAGCCCGCCGCGCGAGACGCGTTTCCGTCCGAAAGCGCTCCGGCCCCGCGCCGGGGCTCGTTCACAATGGACAGCACGCTCCTTGAAATGCGGGACGCCTGCCCCGCGACGCGCCTTTTGTACCGCTGCGTCCGAGCGGTCCTCCTGCGCGGGTGCGGCGGCGAGGACACCCCCGCCGCGCGCATGCTGTTAGCCGGCGCGCTGGGCAGCCCGCTGCGCTGCGTCCAGATTTCCGCCGGGCTGCGCGGCGGCGTATGCGCGGGTCTGCTCGACTGGGCGAACGGCCGTTTCTGGCGCGGCGTATGGCGGATGCTGTCCGGCGGATGAGCGATTTGTCGGCATGCCCGAGGACTGGCGGGTTGGGAGGCGCTGATTCAATCTGCCGCCCGCGGGAAAGGCGCGCCCGCGCTTTCCGCAAAGAAAAAGCCGCAGGCGATATACAGCCTGCGGCAATCTGGTCGGAGTATTGAGATTTGAACTCAAGGCCTCTGCGTCCCGAACGCAGCGCGCTACCATCTGCGCTATACCCCGAAGAAAAACGGCAGCTTGGGCTGCCGTGCGTTTTGGTTGCGGAAGAAGGATTCGAACCCTCACAATGCGAGTCAGAGTCGCAGGTGCTACCATTACACAATTCCGCATCAAAGTGCTTTATTATTATACGAGGAATGCCCCCTGTTGTCAAGACCTTTTCCGAAGAATTTTGCAAAATCCGCTGTGCAAAGCCCGCTTGCGCGGACGGCGGAAGGGTGGTATACTGGTTCCGTACTGATGATGAGATCGCCGTCCCGCGCTTACCGGGCGGCGCGCGCCGCGGCCTGCGCACAGCGCGAAAGCGCGGCGTTCAAAACAGGAGGTGGCCGCATGGGGATCCGGGCGGCGGTTTTTGATATTGACGGAACGCTGGTGCCGCGCGGTCAGGGCATGCCCAGCCCGGCGACGGTCCGGGCGCTTTCGGCGCTCTCCCGCAGCGGCGTGGCGGTCATCATCGCCACGGGGCGGGCGCGTTACACCGCCGAGCCCGTGCTCGGCGCGCTGCGTCCCGATTACTTCGTCGCCGCGAACGGCTGCGATGTGACGGACGCCGCGGGGCGTTCGCTCTGGAGCAGCCGCATGACGGCCGAGGAGATGTACGCGCTGGTCGATTTCTGCGAGGATTACAGCCTGCCGCTGGAATTTATCTTTTCCGACGCCTATCACGCGTATGTGGGCTATGACAGCCTGACGCGCCGGTACGCCCGCGTCGGCGCGGACGCGTCCCTGATGCGGATGCTGCGCGACGGCGAGGACCACACGCGGCATCTGCGGGATATGCCGTTTTCCGCCTGCACGGCCATGCAGGCCGGGGATGTTGCGCGCTTCGCCGAAAAATACGGCCATCTCGGCCTGCGTTTTCTGGCGTTTGAGACCGGATGGTACGACGTTCTGCGCGCGGACGCGGACAAGGCCGTCGGCGTGGGCAGGCTGCTGGAGCTTCTCGGCGTCTTCTGGGCCGAGACGGCGGCGTTTGGCGACGGGGGAAACGACGCGGACCTGCTGCGCGCCGCCGGGCTCTCCGTCGCGATGGCCAACGGCTCGCCCGAGCTTCGCGCGGCGGCGGACATCGTCGCGCCCCCGGCGAACGAGGACGGCGTCGCCGTCACGGTTGAGAAATACTTATTGCCGAATCAAACCGCTTCAGTAATTACGGATTAAAAATGCGGGGCGCTTTTGCGGAGAGCGGGCAAAACGCGCCGCGCACGCGCCCCGCTTCATCATCGGCGAAGGGAGGAAGCACGATGTCGTTTGAGCCGGTCTGTGGCCCGCGCGCGCATACGCTGATCGTCGGCACCTGGCCCAGCCCCAAAAGCTGGGAGCAGGGCTTTTACTACGGCCATCCGCAAAACCGCTTTTGGCCGCTGATGGCGCGCCTGCTCGGCGCGGCCGTGCCGCAGACGATCCCGGAAAAGAAGGCGCTGCTGCTCGCGCACGGGCTGGCGCTCTGGGATACCATCGAAAGCTGCACCATCACCGGCGCGTCGGACGCGTCCATCCGGGACGTCGTTCCCACGGATATTGCCGCGCTGGCGCGCGGGACCGGCATCCGGCGCGTGCTGTGCAATGGCGCGACGGCCTACCGCCTGTATCAGACGTACAGCGCCATGCCGGATCTGCCCGCCGTGAAGCTGCCCAGCACCAGCCCCGCCAACGCCGCGTGGTCGATGGATCGTCTGGCCGGGGCGTGGGGCGCGTACATCCGGCCATAACGGACGGCGGCCAAGGAGGTCAAAGCGAAAAACCGAGCGCGTCGCCCGCAGGCCCCGGCTCGGATTTTTATTTTTGTTTAGAAAAATAAAGCAGCTTCTGTTGATTTTCCACCTCATCCGGCCTCGCTGCGCTCGGCCACCTTCCCCTCAAGGGGAAGGTGATTGGCAAAGCCGACGGATGAGGTGGAGTACCGATAGAGGAAACTTGATTTTTGCACAAAAATTATATGCCGCTCAGATCCCTCAAACGATTTCAAAGCACCGTAGGGGAGAGCCTTGGCCCTCCCGCGAGGTTTGCGGCAGCCTTTCCGGACGGGGCAAGCCCCACCCCTACGGCACTTGGGGCCAGACTGCCTAATTTTTGCAGAAAACGCAGCCTCTTGACCTTCCCCTTGAAGTATTGCTGATTCCATCAATGGGGCGCCGGCCGCGATGTGCCTGACGGTTTATTCAGCCGTTCCTTCAGCGGCAGCCTTCTCCACCGGGAAGAGCACTCCAGTCTCTAACTGCTCAGGGGGCGTATTGTCAGGGTCTCCGAAGTAGCGGTCCATCGCGGGCCCGCACATCCGGTACTCGCTGTGCTCCCCCAGCCAGGCGCACAGAGCCTCATAGGCCAAATGCAGGTTTTCATAAGGGCCCCTGTGCTGCACCGCCGCGCAAAGGCACGCGGGCCTGACCCTGACGTCCGGCCCTTCCTGCGCCACCACCATCTGGGCCTCCACATCGGAGCGCTCATGGTTGAATTCCTCATCGTGGTAGAGCATCTGAATGGGCCCCGCCTGCGTCAGCCCGCGGGCGGCCGCCTCGCGGAACAGCTCCTCAAAAAACGCGTGGTACTGTTCCACGCCGATGGTTCTGCGGATGGAGAACACCTTCTGCTCCGGGTCCTCCAGCAGGATGACATGATATGCTTTGTCCATGATTTTCTTCCCTTCCATGCGGAGGAGGTCCGCCTCGATTCGCAAGAGCGCCGCTCGCTTTTCCTTCAATTCCGCCTCTATCCCCTGCCGTCGCTGCCGCAAATGCGGAAGAAGCCGGCTATCGTCCATCGCCAGCAGGGGGCCGATCTCCCCGAGGGAAAAGCCGTAGCCCTTCAGCCACTGGATTTTCGCCAGCTCGGACAGCTGCTCCTGCAGGTAGTAGCGGTAGCCGTTTTCGCCCACGGCCTGAGGCCGGAGCAGGCCCAGCATATCATAGTGGCGCAGCATGCGGGGCGTAACGCGGCTCAATCTGGAAAAGTCGCCGATCGTAAGCATGACATTCCTCCTTGATTTATTGTCGGAACCGGTTCCCGAATATAGGATAGACCCTTACACTGTGGTAATGTCAAGCACTTTTATGGGGAAAATTGTGCGTTATGGACACTTCCCCTCATCCGACCTTGCTGACGCTCGGCCACCTTCCCCCCCAAAAAAAAGGGGGGAGGGGTAAGGGGTTAAGTTTTATACCCAATTTAAGCAATCTGGTTCCAAGTGCCACAGGGGCGGTCCTGCCCCGCCCGGAAATGCCGCCGCGATCCTATCCGCAAAAGCGCAAATTCCAAAGCCGCCGATAGGCCAATAAAAAAAATGAAAGCCCTTGAAGATCAAAGGCTTTCATTTTGGTGGGAGAGGATGGATTCGAACCATCGAAGCGAAGACGCAACAGATTTACAGTCTGCCCCCATTGGCCACTCGGGAACTCTCCCCTATTCAATTTTGGAGCTGGTGGACGGATTCGAACCCCCGACCTGCTGATTACAAATCAGCTGCTCTACCAGCTGAGCTACACCAGCATCAACGCAGCCCGCCCCGCTTTTGCGGATCCCGCGCCGCACCAAAAAGCCCGCGCGGACAGGCGAATGAAGGGCGCTTTATTATAATAGCAATTTGCGCCCGGATTGTCAATAGTTTTTCCCAAAATTCTCTCCTTCGCCCGTCCTTCCCGACAGGCCGCGGCCTTTCGCGGGATGCAGCGCCGCGTGCGTGGCCACGCGCGCGGCACCGTTGGCCGAAGCGGAGTCCGGCGAAACGCCGGCGCAGCTCGCTAACCTATAAAACGGTTCATATTTGTCGTTAATTTGCGTATGTACCGAGCCCGGAAAACGTGATATACTGTAAAAAGGAAGCAGACACCATCCGGCCGCGCCGCACCCGGCAAATAGCCAATGCGTTTGCGGCTAACTTCCGGCTCCGGGGGACGGGCTTTCCTGTGAAGCAGCCCTGCGGCTCAACCGGAAGCGAGCGCCTGGCCCCCGCTGTCCCACAGCTATTCTACCACGGGCATCTCCAAGCCTGCTGGCCGAACGGAGTGAATTCAGCAGACGCACTCTAAAGAACCGCTGAATCAATCGTCTGCAAATCTTATGATACGAGGTGTGATTCTATGGAAAACGGTTTCTCGGTAAAAAAGCTCGTCGTCATGGGCGATTCTATCTCGGACTGCGGCCGCGCGCGGCCTGTGGGCGAGGGCAGCCCCGACGCCTTGGGCAACGGCTATGTGCGCCTGTTGGACGCGATGGTCAGCGTCGACCACCCCGAGTGGGGGCTGCACTTCATCAACATGGGCGTAAGCGGCAATACCTCGCGCGACCTCGCTGCCCGCTGGGCGAATGACCTAATTGCGCAAAAGCCGGATTATGTGCTGATCCAAATCGGCATTAATGATACCTGGCGGTATTTCGACCGGCCGCTCCAGCCGGACGTACACGTTACAACCGAGGAGTACCGCGCCAATTTGGGCGCCATGATCGACAGCGCCGAGGCAGCCGGCTGCCGGGTGATCCTCTCCAGCCCGTTTTTTCTGGAGCCGAACCGCGACGACCCGATGCGCGCGGCGGCCGACCGCTACCGCGCCGAGATGGCGCGCTGCGCCAAGGCGCGCGGCGTACCCTATATCGACCTTCAGGAGCGCTTCGACGCCGTGCTGACGCGCCACTACTCCTGCCGCATGGCCTTGGACCGCGTACACCCCAACACAATGGGACAGTATGTCATCGCGTCGGCGCTGGAACAGGCGTTTGAGGAAATTTTCGGCGCGTAGACCGCTTTGCCCCGCACAGGCTCACGCATACAAACAAGATTTTTCGTTTTTATCCAGACTGAAAGCCCTCTGTGCCCGCGCGCAATGCGCGGGCACAGAGGGCTTTTTATGAAAACATCTTATATACCGAACTGTCAGATATACTGGGCTGCCGGGCCGCGCGCAGCAAACCCGTCACACGTCCGGCGCGATCAGCACTACGGCCACGTCGTTGACGTTGGTGCCGGTCGGGCCGGTAAAAATCAGCCCGTCCACGGCCTTCAGCGCGTGGTACGCGTCATTGTCCTGCAAAACGCTGTCGAGGGAAAGGCCCGCGCCGCGCAAGCGTTCGAGCGTCGTGCCGTCCACCATGCCGCCTGCGGCGTCCGTCGGGCCGTCGGTGCCGTCCGACCCGACCGAGAAAAGGACAACGCCGTCCAAACCCGCGATTTCCTTGGCCGCGGCCAGCGCGAGCTCCTGATTCCGGCCGCCGAGGCCCGTTCCGGTCAGCTTCACCACTGTCTCGCCCCCGGCGAGGAACGCGAGCCGTTTGCCGTCCCGCGCGTGCGTGGCCGCGACAGCGCCCAAAAAGCTGCCCGCGTCGCGCGCGATGCAGCTGAGACGGTCCGTCAGGACGACGCTTTCATAGCCCAAGCGCGCGCAGGCGTCCGCCGCGGCCCCGCACAGCTGGCGCACGCTGCCGCAGACATGATACTCACAGTTCCGCGTCTCCTTCGGCGTTTCCGTGCCGAGCAGCGCGAGCGCCCGGTCGGAGAGCGTCAGACCGTACTTTTCCACAATGGCCAGCGCCTGCCCGCTGGTGGTCGGGTCCGGGCAGGTGGGGCCGGACGCGATGGCGGAGACATTATCGTCGATGATGTCCGACAGCATCACGGACACCACGCGCGCCGGGGCGCACATCGCCGCGAAGCGCCCGCCCTTGACGAGCGACAGGTGCTTGCGCACACAGTTCATCTCGCCGATCTCCGCGCCGCAGGCCAAAAGCTGGCGGGAAATGTCCTGCAACTCCGCGAGGGGCAGCTCCGACAGCTCAAACAGCGCCGAGCCGCCGCCGGACAGAAGGAACAGCACCGTGTCGTCCGGGCCAAGGCCCGCGACGGCCTCGGCGGCCCGCCGCGTCCCGGCAAAGCTGTTCTCGTCCAAAACGGGGTGCCCCGCCTCGCAGATCTCAAGGCCGCCGATCGCGCCCTCGCTGTGGCCGTATTTCGTCACCACGACGCCGCGGTCCACCGCGCCGCCGAGC
>CANRZX010000162.1 GCA_947644575.1 uncultured Clostridia bacterium
GTGATCTCGCCCGTAAAGTCTGGCAACACACGCAGCTGGGTCCATCGCAGCTCCATAAAATTTTGCAGCGCCGCCGCCACACCGCTCAGCCACGCTTCACTCCGCCCGCAAGCAAGGGCCGTCTCGGCGGCGTTATCCCGGTGAACGGGCACAATAAGGATAATATCCGTAATACGGATCGCGCGCAGCGCCCGCCGTGTGAACGCGCCGGCCATTCCTAAAATCCCCTGCAGATCGTCCCATTCAAACATTGGCTTTTTTCCGGCGCGCCGGCCGCGCTTCCCGCTTTTCTTTTTCTTTGGCTTGTGCGCGGGCGGTCTGCGCCGCTTCAGTCCCTCGGGAAACGGATACGCATGGAATTGTATGCCCAGCAGCCGCAGCTGCACGGACAGCGCGCCCTCCCGGTACTCGATCGCCGCGCGCGCCGGAAGCACAAGCGCGAGCAGAAGAAGCGCCACCAGCGCAAGCAGCGCCCAGCCCAGCCCCATCAGGACAATCCGCATCACGCCTCCTCCTCCCGCGCCTCTCCCTCCTCCGGCTCTCCGGCGGCTTCGGGCGTATCCGCGTGCAGCGGCGGTAGCTCCGCCAGCGAGACGAGCCCAAAGGTGCGCAGGAACACATCCGTTGTGGCAAACGCGATCGGGCGGCCGGGCAAATCAAGCCGTCCAGCCTCCTCAATCAGCCCCTTTTGCAGCAACGTCTGCACGGGCGAGGCGGAATCCACGCCGCGCACCTGTTCAATGAACGAGCGGGAAACCGGCTGATTATACGCGATTACGGCGAGCGCCTCCATCGCGGCGGGCGAAAGCGGCGCGTTGCGCCTCGTATCCAATATTTCCTTAATATAAGCGCCATAGGCGGGCTTTGTGGCAAGCTGCCAGCGGTCCTCCAGCTGCAGCAGCACCAAGCCGCGCTCCTCAGCCTCGTACTCGTCGCGCAGGGAAAACAGCAGACGCGCGACGACCTCCTCCTCCGCGCCCAGCACGGCGGCCAGCCGCTGGGCCGTCACCGGCTCGGCATGGGCGAACAGCATTGCCTCCACAGCGGCCTTGATCTGTTTCAAATCCATCTTTTTCTCCCGTCACATCATTTTCGCCGGCTTTGTCAGGAACGGCGCGCGTGCCGGTCCGAGGGGTGAACGGAGAGCGTCTCATCCTCGCGGATCGACACACGCCCCGCGCGCACCAGCTCCAGCACCGCTAAAAATGTGGCCACCGCCTGACTGCGCGGCGCGTCCCGCTGGAACAACTGCCGCAAACACCCGACTTTGCCTGTCATCAGGCCGCGCAACACATAAATAATGCGCGAGGTGACGGAAACGATCGGCGCGGCCGTCAGCGGCTCAAACTGCTCCGGCCTCGGCTCAGGCCTTGCTCTTCCCCGCCCTTGGATCGCGTCATAAGCGCGCGTCAGCAGTGCGGGATCATGTCGCAGGCCGTATTCGGTATCCGGCTCGAACGCGGCGGGCTGGCGTACCGCCGTGTACAGGCCCTGCGTGCGGCTGCGCAGCTGCGCGGCCACCGCCTTGCAGACGCTGTATTCTACCAAAAGGCCAGTCAATTCCTGCTTCATGCGCTCGGCCTCGTCGCTTTTCGGCAGCAGAAAAAAGGATTTCATCTGCACCAGCCGCGCAGCCATCTCAATAAATTCGCTCGCGCTCTCCATCTGGTATACCGGCAGCCCGTTTACCATCGATACATACTGATCGATCAGTGAAACGATCTCAATGTCATACAGATTCATTTTATTTTTGGACACAAGGTGCAGCAGCAAATCAAGCGGCCCCTCGAAATCCTCCAGCCGAAAGGTGATTGTCTGTTCCATTAGGGGGGACGTACTCCTTACTCAATTATATAAGCAGCGGGCGCAGGATCCATTCAACAAACTGCGTGGCGTAAACAAGAAACGTCCACACCGCATTATCGACAACGCGCAGCGGCGTATCCAGCCAGCCCAGCATTAGCGCCGCGAACAGCGCGAGCATGATATACCGCTCATACCGCATCAAGCCGAAATAAGCCTGCTGCGGCAGAAAAGCCGTCACGACGCGCGAGCCGTCCAGCGGCGGAACAGGCAGCAAATTGAACACCGCGAGCGTAATATTTGTCCAAACCAGCTGGAACAGCACCGCCGCGGCAAAATCCCATGCGGCCGCAATCGGCGCAAGGTAGTAAACCAGCTTGTAAAAGATCATACAAAAGAACGCCAGCACGAAATTGGACGCCGGCCCTGCGGCGGCGGACAACGCCATATCGCGGCGCGGATGGCGAAAGCGCGTCACGGCCGCGATCGGCACGGGCTTCGCCCAGCCAAAGCCCGCGACGATCATACACAACGCGCCGATCGGGTCGAAATGACGCAGCGGATTCAGGGACAGACGGCCCAGGTTCTTCGCCGTCGGGTCCCCTAACTTATACGCCGCCCACGCGTGGGCGGATTCATGTACAGGGATTGCGACAAGCAGCGCGATAGCGCGCGCCACATAAGCGGCTAAAAGCTCCCAGTCCACCGGCGTCCCCTCCTTTTTGCCGAATACGCGACATTTCCCTATAGGATGGTAAAATGTATCAGTTTATCTTACCATTTTTTCGCGAAAAGTACAAGATGGGATCGCACTTTTTCCGATTTCGCCGAGCAAAAAATGTAAAAACACCGCCCTGCGTTTTCCACGGGGCGGCGTTGGTGGATGAAAGTGCCTGAAAAAACGGCGCTGTCAGCAAATACTCTCCATGTCTCCGCGCAGACGGCGAAGGATGCGTTTTTCAAGACGTGAAATATAGCTTTGCGAAATGCCGATCATATCCGCTACCTCCTTCTGCGTGTGCTCCGTCTGGCCGGATAAACCGAATCGCAGCTCCATAATTTGCCGCTCCCGCTCGGACAGGCGGCTCACGGCCTCTAATAACAGGCTTTTTTCCGCCGCCTGCTCCAGATCGTCGCCTACCTGGTTGGTATCCGTGCCCAGCACGTCGGAGAGCAGCAGCTCGTTCCCGTCTCCATCGGTGTTCAGCGGCTCGTCGATGCTGCTCTCCTGTCTCCGGTTGCTGCTTTTGCGCAGATACATCAGGATCTCATTTTCTATGCAGCGGCTGGCGTAGGTGGCAAGCTTGATATTTTTGGAGGGGACAAACGTGTTCACCGCTTTGATCAGCCCAATTGTCCCAATGGAGATCATGTCCTCCACCGAAGCGGTCCTGCTCTCAAATTTTTTGGCGATATATACCACCAAACGCAGATTATGTACAATCAGCAGATCACGGCTGCCCGGATCTCCGGCTGCGAGGCCCTCGAAAACCAGTTTTTCTTCTTCACGGCTCAGCGGCGGCGGCAGCGTTTCCGGCCCGTTGATATAGTATACGGAATCCGGCAGACGAATGAACAAGATCCATCTGCGCAGCAAAGCGCCCCATTGGGCTCGCATGGCTGTAAACAGCGGCATTTTCCTCTTCCCCCTGTGTCAAATGTTTTCTCATCCCGCTAAAATGCGCAGGCAGGCCATCGGCGCATGGTCATTCCTCGGCGGGCACGATGGCGCAAAAAGATCCGTCCGCCAGACGCTCCGGCGTAAAAACAGCGCACATTTGATCGTACCGCGCCGCCGCGCCGCCATCCCCCACCCGCAGCTCCCGCACCCGTACCGCGGGCAGCGCGCGCGTTCCCACCGCCGTCTGGGCCGGTATCAGCCGCAGCGGAACGCCGCCGGCTTCGATTACGCCGTCGTCAAAATATAAAGACAGCGTGTGCAACAGCCCCGGTGGAAGAGCTTCGCGCACAGCGGGAAAGCTGAGGAGAAACGCGGGCGCGCCCGTAATAGGATCTCGAACGGAAAGCCCCGTATCCACCAAAGCCGTTCCCTGTACACCGCCCTCCTCGAACCGCACGGCAAATGACGTCGTTTTCGTCGGGCGCGGCCGCCCAAACGCCCACGCGCACAACTGCACCGTCAGGTACATCCCGGTAATGCAGCCGATCAGCAGCAATGGGGAAATATTGAAATAAACGGCTAAATTATTGGTACGGACGTTTTTCGCCGCGCCGGAATATACCGCGGCAAGCACCACGCCGGAGAAGGTCAGATTCAGCAGGATATACCAAAAGCTGCATTTCAGAAAGCCGCGCACGCTATGTACCGGAAAACCAATGAACACGATCAGCACCGCGCTGCCCAACTTCGCGCCCCACATCAGCCACGCGGGCAGCGGCGGCAGAAGCAGCAGAAACGACGAAAACCCCGCCGCCGCCGCGCCTAAAAAGATTCGCCAGTCGGGCGCCGCTACGCCGGACAGCCGCATCGCGGCGCGCAGAAGGAAATACCCGATAATCGCATTGATGAAAAAAAGAATATCCACATAGACAATGCCGCGCATTTACCCACTCCCTCCGCACAGTCTAAGTGTAGTACGCACAGGGAGAAAAGCGTGTCGAAGCCATAGGGCGAAAAAGCGCAAAAAACGCCGCCAAAAAATTTGCCGGACAAAGAAAGACAGTGTATAATAAAAAGGAAAAAGCTAAGCACAGACGCCCCGTGCTTCCCTGCCGCAGCGTGCCTCCCCTAACATAAATATTTTTGCTTATAAGAAAGGCGACCGTTTGTCTGCATGCTTTCATCACTATCTGTGCAGACTGCCTTACGGTCTGCATGGTGATTTATATGATAACGCTCGCGATCTGCGATGACGAAGCAGGGATGGCGGAAATTTTGGCCGACCTGCTTTCGGAATATTTTTCGGAAAATGAAGTGGATTTCAGGATCAAAACCTTTGCCGATGGCAATTCTCTATTGGAAAGCAGCAGTGAATTTGACCTCATTTTTTTGGACATCCGTATGCCGCCGCCCGACGGAATGGAAACCGCACGGCTTTTGCGCGAGCGGGGAAACCGCAGCCTGTTGATTTTTACCACCGTCCTGACGGAAACGGTGTTCGATGCGTTCTCGGTGCGCGCTTTTGATTACCTCGTCAAGCCGCTGGATGAAAAACGCTTTCGGCAAACGATGGATCGGGTGCTCGGCGAGCTTTCCAAAGAGGCGAGGACGCGGCTGATCCTCCGGCAAAAGGGTATGTATGCCGTCGTTCCCCTGTCCGATCTGGTCTATTGCGAGGTTCAGGGACGCAAGCTCTATCTGCACCGAACTGACGGCACGGTGCTTGATTTTTACGGACGGCTGGACGAATTCACAAAGCGTGTCGATACGCGTTTTTTCCGCTGCCACCGAAGCTATCTCGTCAATTTGGATCATATCCGCGGGTGCTCGCCCGGGCGCGTGTACCTAATCCCGAACGGCGAAATCCCGGTTTCCCGCCTGCGGGAACAGGCGCTCAAGCAGGCGCTGCTGTGCCATATGAAGCGGCCTGCCGGCACACAAACGCCCCCTATTCCCGCAGACTGAGAGAGGAGCGCCCACCATGACAGAATGCTTCATCCTTTTCTTAAATTTCGTGTGCCTTACGGCGCAGGGCGTTTTGCAGCTTTCCTTTTCCGGCCGTCTGGCGCAAAAAAAGCCGCAACTTTGGCAATTCGCTTTTTATCTTTTACTGCTACATGCGGCGGAATGGGCCGCACGGCACACCGGTCTCGCATGGGAATTTGCCGTTGCGGCGCAGATTCTCCTTCTGTATGGCACGCTCCGTCTCGCATTGGACCTGCACCGCTCCGACGCTTGGGTCGCCGCGCTGCTCGCAGTCTATATCTCTCAGCTCTCCTTCGGGGCGGTCAATTCGGTCGAAGCCATGTTGTTTCCCACCGTAACCAACCTTCCAATGCTGTACGGGCTGGTGGCGGCCGCCACGGCGGCGGCTCTTCTTTTGTGCGCCTGTTGTTACGCCGCCGTCTTAAAGCTGTTTACCCTAACGGAGCGGGGACCTTCGTCGGAAT
Source organism: uncultured Clostridia bacterium (assembly GCA_947644575.1). Classification (GTDB taxonomy): domain Bacteria; phylum Bacillota; class Clostridia; order Oscillospirales; family Ruminococcaceae; genus Ruthenibacterium. The sequence goes on from CANRZX010000162.1 coordinate 5,875, forward strand.
GGAGGCTTCTTTTACTGCCGCTCCTGTTTGTGTTTCTCGCCGAAGCGTATGTCCTGAAAACCGCCTATTCCTCTTCTTTTTTGGGGGTCCTAACGGCGGCGCAGCGGCTAGCGCTGACGGGGCAGCACACCGCGCTTTTGCTGTTGCAATGCCTCGGGCTGGCCGCGCTGCTCTGCACCTTATACGCGTACCGACGCATATGCCGAGGCTTTCAGGCGCAGGCGGCGCTGGATTCCCTGACGCAGGCAGTCAACGCCCAGAAGATTTACGTCTCCGAGGCGCGGCGGCGCCATGTGCAGACGCGGGCGTTCCGTCACGATCTCCAAAACCATTTATCCGTCCTGAACGGTTTGCTCGCCGAGGAAAAGTGGGCCGAAGGCCGCGCGTATCTGCAAAGGCTGACGGCTGCGGCCGCCGCGCTATCCCCGACCTATCAAACGGGAAATCCTGTAGTAGATGTCTTGCTACGGGAAAAGTTACGAATGGCGGCGGGAAGCGGCATCGTAGCCGAGATCTCGCTGACGCTGCCCACCCCCTGTGGGATTGATGATTTCGACCTTTGTGTAATTTTCGCGAACGCGCTCGACAACGCGATCGACGCCTGCCGCTTTCTCGGCCGAGCCGGAACGCTTTGCGTCAGTGGAAAACGGCAGGGCGATTTTTATTTGCTGACGTTTACAAATACCTGCGGGGATAGCCCCATGCCCCCGGAGGGAACCGGACTCGCGAATATTCGCTCGGTTGCGGAAAAATACCACGGCATGATGCGGACGGAGAAAAATCGCGGACGCTTCTCGCTGGATCTCCTTCTGGACATTTCATGCCCTCCGGATGACATTTCACGCCAAAAGCCTTGAAAATTTATCTCCGGGTGATACACTGAAAATGCAGGCAGGGAAAC
>CANRZX010000163.1 GCA_947644575.1 uncultured Clostridia bacterium
CCCTTTTTGCTGTAGCGGTGTTTGCCTGCCCGGCACATGTCCGTGCAGGCAAACGGAATGATCCTCTTTTTCGACAGCCTCACAGGCTTTTTTCCAGCCGTGTGAAAAATTCCACGGTTTTGGCGATCTCGCTCACGGGGATGCGCTCGTCATTGTTGTGGATCAAGCCGCGCTGCTCCTTCGTCAGCGCCATCGCGCTGAATTTATACACGTCCTGACAGATCGCGCTGAAGTGGCGGCTGTCCGAGCAGGCCATCATCAGGTACGGCGAGACGATGCTGTCCTGCCAGGTGTCGCCCACGGCCCGCGCGAGCTTGTCCCAGTGCTCGCCCTCGGACGCGGCGTAGGGGCTGGCCTTCTGCGCGTGTACCGTGCGCACCTCTACCTTGTCGTTGCGGATCACGCGGCGCAGGCGCGCCTCGGCGCTCTCGGGCGTGTCGAGATTGATGAGGCGCAGGTTCACGCCGGCCGTGGCCTCGTTCGGCAGCACGTTGATCTGCGGCGAGCCCTGCGCCGTTGTAAACGCCATTGTGGTGCGCATCATCGCGTTCAGCTCGCCGCCCAGCTTCATCGAAAGCCCCGTCAGCAGCGGGCCGAACAGCCACAGGTTCGCGAACACCATGCGCAGCGCGAACGGCGCGTGCGGGCCGACGTTGCGCAGCAGCGCGCGCACCGGCTCGGTCAGGTGCGCGGGGAACTGGTGCGCTTCGCAGTCCGCCACGGCTTTGCACAGCGCGCCCAGCGCCGAGGGCACGCTCGGCGTGCTGGCATGGCCGCCCGCGGCGCGCGCGGTCAGCTCCACGTTCATCATGCCCTTTTCGCCGATGCCCACCACCGCGATGGGCTTGGTGACGCCGGGGAACACGCCCTCCACGACGGCGCCGCCCTCGTCCACCACCATGCCGGGGCGGATGCCCTGCCGCTTCATGTGCTCCACGATCGCGGGCGCGCTGGGCCCGGCGACCTCCTCGTCCCCGGCGAAGGAGAAGTAAATGTCCCGCTCGGGCACAAAGCCCTCCCCGATCAGGCGCTCGGCGGCCTCGAGCACGCCCAGCAGCGTGATCTTGGTGTCGATCGTGCCGCGTCCCCACAGCTCGCCGTCAAACACCTCGCCGCAGAACGGCGGATGCTTCCACTGCGCCTCGTTGACGGCCACGACGTCGTAGTGCGCCATCAGCACGGCGGGGTCCTCCGCGCGTTTGCCCCGCCAGCGATAGAGCAGCCCCGTGTGGCCGATGCGCTCGGGCGGGCACGCCTCATGTACGCGCGGATACAGCTCGCGCAGCGTTTCGCGGAATTGCTCGAACACCTCCTCGTCGAACTCGTCCTCGTTGTAGGACGACACCGTCGGAATGCGCACCAGCCGCGCCAGCCGCTCGGCAGCGCCCGCACCGTCCACCGCGACGGGCTCCGCCGCGCCGCGCTCGCCCGCTTCGGGCCTGAACATTGCCGTGCGGAGGAGCACGGCCGCGATCAGGGCCAAAAGCGCCGCAAGAATGATCCATCCGATCATAAAATGATTTCCCCCTTTTGATTGATTTGCGTAAGCTTTTTAATGGGTCCGCAAAAGTTTTTCCCGTTACTGTACAGTATATCACATTTTTGAAAAAAGGAAAGCCGCGCGGTCCTTTTGGAGTGTCTGAATCGCGTGTTTTGTTTTCGCTTCGCTGTTTGGACACTCCCGATGATTTCATCCGAGTTTTCCCGGCGCTCCCTTGTCCCGTGCGGGAAAGTATGCTACAATGATACAGGTTAAAGTAATCCCTGAATAAATCGTCAGGCACATCTCGACGGCACATTTCCCGCCTGTTTTTGCCTCAAAATCTTGAAATATTGCAAAATTCTTAGCGGCTGTGCCGCTTTAGAATTTTGGCATCCCCCTTGCGGGGACACAAAGTATTCCGGCGATTTTGAGGCTTCAACAGTCAGAAAATCTGCTCGCCGATCTGACCTGCCGATTTAATCAGTGATTACTAAAAGAGGGGCCGGCCGGCGCGTCGCCCCGCTTGCCTGACGGAACGGAGGTTTTATGATGGCGCACGATTCCTATCTTTCGCCTTTTTCCACCCGCTACGCGTCTAAGGAGATGCAGTATATTTTTTCCGAGGACAACAAATTCAAAACATGGCGCAGGCTGTGGATCGCGCTGGCGCGGGCCGAGCAGCGGCAGGGCCTCGCCATCACCGACGAGCAGCTCGCCGAGCTGGAGGCGCACCGCGACGACATCAATTACGACGTGGCCGTCGCCCGCGAAAAGGAATGCCGCCACGACGTCATGAGCCATGTGTACGCATATGGCGTACAGTGTCCCAAGGCCAAGGGCATCATTCATTTGGGTGCGACCAGCTGCTATGTGGGCGACAACACCGACATTTTAATCATGCGCGAGGCGCTGACCGCCGTGCGCCGCAAGCTGCTGAACGTGATGGCGCTGCTGGCGAAATTCGCCGGGGAGTACAAGGACCTGCCCGCGCTGGCCTATACGCATCTGCAGCCCGCGCAGCTGACGACCGTCGGCAAGCGCGCGACGCTGTGGCTGCACGAGTTGTATATGGACTATGAGGAGATTGAAACGCGCCTCAGCGGCCTCGCGCTGCTGGGCAGCAAGGGCACGACCGGCACGCAGGCCAGCTTTGTCGAGTTGTTCGGCGGCGACGAGGCGAAGGTCAAGGCCGTGGAGGCCGACATCGCGGCGGCGCTGGGCTTTGAACGCGTGACGCCCGTTTCGGGCCAGACGTATTCGCGCAAGGTGGATTACAACGTGCTGAGCGCGCTGTCCGGCATTGCGCAGAGCGCGATGAAATTCGGCAACGACATGCGCCTTTTGGCCAGCTTCAAGGAGATGGAGGAGCCGTTCGAGAAAAACCAGATCGGCTCGTCCGCGATGCCCTACAAGCGCAACCCCATGCGGTGCGAGCGCATCTGCGCGCTGGCGCGCTATGTGATGATCGACGTGCTCAACCCCGCGTTCACCGCCGGGACGCAGTGGTTCGAGCGCACGCTCGACGATTCCGCCAATAAGCGCATCGCCGTGGCCGAGGGCTTTTTGGCCGTGGACGCTATTTTGAATATCATGCTCAGCGTGTGCGACGGGCTGGTGGTCTATCCGAAGGTGATCCACAGCCGCGTCATGGCCGAACTGCCGTTCATGGCGAGCGAAAACATCATGATGAGCGCCGTGAAAAAGGGCGGCGACCGGCAGGAGCTGCACGAAAAGCTGCGCGTCTACGCGCGGCAGGCGGCGGCCGTCGTGAAGGAGGAGGGCGGCAAAAACGATCTGATCGAGCGCGTCTGCGCCGACCCGTCCTTCGGCTTGGACCGGCGGGAGATCGAGACCATCCTGAAGCCGGAGCTGTTTACCGGCCGCAGCGCCGCGCAGGTGGAGGAATTCCTCGCGGAATACATCCGCCCGCTGCTGGAGGCGAACAAGGCCGAGCTGGGCGAAAAGGCCGAGCTGTCGGTGTAAGGGTCGTCCAAATAGAATCGACACACTCGAAAAGAGGTGCTTTTCGAGGCGCGGCATTGCATGCCGCGCCAAAATCGTCTGCGGCGATTTCCTGTCGATTCAGTCGTCAGCACGCCCTCGCCGCCTGCGGTGCGCAAAGCGCGCCACTGGAAAACAAGATGCTTGTTTTCTCGTGTGCTGACTGTATCATGAAGAGGGTCGCCGCGCGGGGTTTTCAAAACTCCGCGCGGCGGCCCTCTTGTCAAACGGTGCTTGTCACTTTTGATAGAGATAGAGCGGGAACGTATCTCGGAACTCGATTTTGTTCCCGTGACGGAGAATCGCGCGCCGGATGCCGTCGAAAAACGGCTTTCGGTGCTCCTCCCGCAGCAGGATGTGGTCGGAATGCGTCTGGATATATTCAATATATTCGTCAGCGGTGTAGCTGCGTTTCCCATAAAACTCCGTTTTTGCCGCGAGGCGCAGGCCGTACCGTTCGCCCGCCTCATAGCAGAAGCTTCTGTCATAGGGGATCGAGCTGACAAAATGCGCGTCATAGACGCGCTGGATCTCCTCGTACAGCGCGGGATTGGGGCTTTGATAATCTCCGCGCAAAAAAAACATCGCAAGGTATCCGTCCTCCCGCAGAAGGGCGGCGCATTTTTGATAAGCGACTGTCTCGTCGAGCCACTGGATCGCGGCGGCGGAATAAATCATGTCGAAGGAGTCCGGCTCGAACGGATGGGTCTCAAAATCATCCTGAATCAGATGAAAATTTTCATACCGGCCGAATTTGGCGCGCAGCACCGCCGCGAGATGTGGGCCCAGCTCGACCGCGCAGTATTCGCAGCCCGTGCGAAGCGCAAATTCCGTTGCCTGCCCGGTGCCGGGACCGATTTCAAGGCAGCGCTTGTCCCGGTTCAGCCCGCACGCTTTGACAAGATAGTCAAACAGCTCCGGGCAGTACCGGCCCCGCCATTTGTCGAACCGCTCGGGGATGGTGTCAAACACAAGGCGTTTATCCTGCATATACGTCTCCTCGTTTCATAAACACGGCTTTGCCCGCCGCGCCCGCCAAAGCGGCTCAGACCTGCTCGGCGCAGCCGAGCGCGGAGAGGAACCGGCCGAACGCGGCGATGCCCTCCGGCGTCTGCTTGAACACGCCCGCGTGCTCGAGGCACGTCTCGAACTTCGCGCCGATCTCGCGCCGCACCGCCTCGCGCGCGGCGTCGGGCGCGAGCGACGCGCCGTATTTTTCCGTCAGGAATGCGAGCCACTCGGCGTGCTCGGGCGCTTTTTCACGGCAGGCGGCGGCGTCCAGCTCGCCCGTCAGCACGCGGGCGATGTCCTCGCTCTGGCGCTTCAGGCGGCTGGGCAGGATCGCGAGGCCCATCACCTCGATCAGGCCGATGTTCTCCTTCTTGATGTGGTGGATCTCGCGGTGCGGGTGGAAGATGCCCTCCGGGTGGCGCTCGGTCGCGCGGTTGTTGCGCGGGACAAGGTCGAGCACATAGCCGCGCCCCTCCTCGCGGTGCAAAATCGGCGTGACGGTGTTGTGCGGGACGGCCCGGCCGTCCTCCTCGGTAAAGGCCAAAATATCCGCCGATTCGTCGGAATAGCCGCGCCACGCCGTCAGCAGCGCGCCCGCGAAGCGCTGCATCGCGCCGGCGTCCTCGCCCGTGACGCGCACGGTGCTAACCGGCCAGCGCAGCGTCTCGATTGCAAGCTGCGGGTAATCGGGGTGTCGGTAGCGCCGCAGCGTTTTCGCGCGCTGCATCGGGAACGTGTAATTGCCGCCCTGAAAGTGCATGTGGCTCAGGATGCTGCCGCCCACGATGGGCAGGTCGGCGTTGCTGCCGCAGGTGTAGTGTGGAAACTGGCGCACGAAATCAAAGAGCTGCGCGAACGTGTCCGGCGTGATGCGCATCGGCGCGTGCTCGTGCGCGAAAACGATGCAGTGCTCGTTGTAATAGACATACGGGCTGTACTGCAGATACCATTGTTCGCCGCACAGCGTGATGGGCACGACGCGGTGGTTCTGCCGCGCGGGGAAATTCACGCGGCCCGCGTAGCCGATGTTCTCGATGCACAGCATGCACTTCGGATAGCCGGAGGCGGGCTGGAGCCGCTCGAGCGCGATGGTCTTCGGGTCCTTCTCGGGCTTGGTCAGGTTGATGGTGATTTCCAGCGCGCCGTATTGGCAGGGATAGGTCCACTGGATGTTTTTCGCGATCTGCGCGGTGCGGATGTAGTTGGACTGAATGCAGAGGTCGTAAAAATAATCCGTCGCCGCGCGCACGCCGCGCGACTGCCACAGTGCGTAAAAGCGCGCCTCGACCTCGCTCTGGCGCGGCATCAGCGCGCCCATGACGCGCGCCTCGAAATTGACGCGCAGCGCGGGGACCTCGCCGTCGAACAGGCCGCGCCGAGCGGCCTCGTCCAAAAGCGGCTCCAGCAGCTCGGCGGGCGTATCGGGCGGCGGTTCGGGCAGCGCGCCGGACTGCGTGCTGTCATACGGCTCGGACAGGCCGAACAGATCCAGCAGCGCGTTGCGCGCTACATACACGTCCGACGGCCCGATCAAGCCGTGGCGCAGGCCAAATTGCAGCAGCTGCTCAATTTGAAGCGCGGCGTTTTCCATACATGACCCTCCTGACAGCATTGCGGCGGCGTGTTTTTCTTCCATGCGGCGGCTCTTGCGGGCGCGGAAGAACCATAAAATATTATATCGTAAATCGCCTTGCGGTAATTATACAATATCCGCGCGGGAAACGCCATGTATTTTTGTTGTACGGCGCGGCAAATCTGTCGCTTGGCGTGCGCCGGAGCGCCTGAAGGCCGCGCTATCCCTCGCCCAAGTAGATGCCGATGCTCATGGTGACGATGCCCACCGCGAGGCCGGCCACGGCGTATCCGCGCCTGCCGTAGGAAAAGCTGCCGGGCGCGAGTTCGCTGATGGACACATATAGCATGATGCCCGAGACGATGGCGATCAGGCCGTTCAGGAACAGCGGTGAGAAAAAACCGCGCAGCAGAAAAAACGCCAGCAGCGCGCCCGCCGGCTCGGCCAAACCGGAAAACAGCGCGTACAGCATCGCGCGCGCCCGGCTGCCGGTCGCGTAAAAGACCGGCACGGAGATGGCCACGCCCTCGGGGATGTTGTGCAGCGCGATGGCCAGCGTCAGCGTGACGCCGAGCGCGGGGCTCGCATAGCTGGTGAACAGCGTCAGGATGCCCTCGGGCAGATTGTGCAGCAC
>CANRZX010000164.1 GCA_947644575.1 uncultured Clostridia bacterium
GGCCGGAGAGGCCGCGCCGCAGGAAGCAGGGGGAACGCCGTCCGCCGCGGCCGCCCTCGACGGGCAGGACAAGACGCGCGGCGCGCCCGCCGGCAGGCCGTACGGCGCGCTGATGGCGGCGGACCTCGCTATGGCGTCCGTGCGCTTTGAGATTTCGGACCAGATTGTGCAAATCGACGATACCGAGGAGCTGACGGCGCTCCTGAACGACCTGACGCTCTGCGAACAGGACGATTCCCCTGCGGATCGTGACGGGGAGGGCGTGGTCTTTACGCTGACGCGCGCGGACGGGACACAGACGGAGTTTTTGGTGGATCCGCCGTTCCTCGTCATCGACGGGGTCGGCTACTGCGCCGAAGCCGGGCCCTGCGAGGCGCTGGACCGCTACGCGCGCGAGCTGCTGGAGCGGCCCTGACGGCGGGATACACATCCCATTGCCGCGCCGTTTTCCGTACCCGGCGGCGTCCGACGCTCCGGAAACCACAAGAGACTGCAAGCGCAAAAGCGCCGGGCCCGCAGGGGTCCGGCGCTTGCTATTCATTTTATTTTGGTATTGTCCGCCGCATTATGCCTCCCAGATAGGCTCCTTCAGCATCCAGCGGCCGAACTCGTCCTTTTGGAACAGCTCGCGGTTATAGAATTTGTCCATAATGGCCCAGAACTCCGTCTCCGTGTAGCCGCAGAAATCGCAGAAGTCGCGCACGCACAGCGGGTCGAGCGCGCCGTCCCGCTCGCGCACGACCTTTATGGCCTCCTCGCGCGTCATCATGCCGTAGCGGATATAGCGCGCGGTGTAGTCCGTGGCCGTCGCGTGGCCGAACTTCGGGTATTTGAGCCACGAGTGCACCAAATACGCGCGGCTGTCGACCTGATCGAAATTTTCGGCGTGATGCGTGCGGTCCCACTCGTGCGTCAGGTCGTGGAACCCGCGGGATTTGGCGAACTGATAATTTTTATAGCTGTTCCACGGCATGAAATAGCTGAGGTAGAACGGGTCCAATTTCGCCAGTTCCTCAGAGGAGGGGGCCTCGGTCAGGCACAGGTCGTTCTCGCTCACGCCGTAGCCGAGCAGCTCCTCCTTCGGGAAGCCCACCGCCACGCCGTTTTCGATCTGGTCGCGCGCGGAATACGTCTCTTCGTCGGCGTTGCCGCCGTACTCGAACGACACGTTTTCGCCGTAGCAGAGCAGCGGCGTATTGAATTTGAGCGCCATTTGCAGCGGGAACGTGTAGATCAAGCGGTCGACATACCACGTCGGCTTGCCGTATTTTTCAAAAAACGCGCGCATCAGCGTTTTCTGCGCCTTGATGTTGGGCTTGCAGCTGATGATCGTGCAGCCGAATTCCTCGCTGATGTTCTGCAGGTTGTGCCGGCCCGCCTCGGTCATGGGGAAGTTGTCCTCCACGCTGAACAGGATCGGGTTCATGTGCATCAGCTCCTTGAGCACATACACCTGAAAATGGCTGTCCTTGCCGCCGGAGACAGCGACCGCGCAGTCGTAGCCGCCGGGGCCGTTCGAGCCGCGGTACTTATCGCACAGCGCCTCGAATTCCTTCCAGCGGGCGTCCCAATCCACCTGCTTGCGGTGCTCAAAATGGCGGCACGCGCTGCAGACGCCCTCGGCATCGAACGTGATGCCGGGCCGCGTGTCGGGCATCGTACATTTTTTGCAGTATTTCATTTTTTTCATCTCCTGATTGAAGATTCTTCCGCTTTATGAAAGCGGCTTTCCAAGATGGTACAATTCGTCCGGGCAAATGTCCTGCCCGTCGGGCCACGCGACCGTGTAACCGTCCACGGCCACGCGCCGGAAGTATTCAAAGGAGCGCAGCATCCCGTACCATTCTCCCTTGATATACGGCGCGACATCAAAATTTTTCTTTTCGCCGTTGTCAAATTCCACCAGGAGCTGATAGGGACAGACTGCTTTTACGTGAACGGCGGTCGGTCTTAACATATGGTTTCCTCCATACTACCGCAGCGGGTCAATCTTAAAGTATCCGTCACCACGGCGCAGCAGCTCCCAGTTTGCTGTTAGTTCATCCTCATGAATCGCCATCCATGCCAGCAAAAGCTTAAGCTGCTTATTGGGGAAGCCCCCTTCCAAAATCTCGCCGTCGATCCCTACTACAATTTCGTGCTCCCCATACAAAGCATGGATATGCGGTTTACTGTGCTTTCCCCTTGTTCGCTTTGCATGCGGACAATAATTCCAAAAAACATTGACAAGGCAGGCATACAAAACACCTCCGCTTACAGCCGCTCCAGCGCCGCTTTGACGCGCGCCACCGTGCGCTCCTTGCCGAGCACGGCGGCCAGCTCCACGCCGCCGCCGGGCGTGAACTGCTTGCCCGAGAGCGCCACGCGTAGCGGCCAGAGCATCCAGCCGTTTTTCACGCCCTTTTCCGCGATCAGCGCGAACATCGCCTCGTGCACCGCGTCCTTGGTGAAGCCCCCGGCGGGGATGCCCTCCAGCGCGGGCAGCGCGGCGGCCAGCGCCTCCTTCGCCGTCTTGGCGGTCGTCTTCATCTTTTTGTTTGTGTAGAGCGCGAGGTCGTATTCCGGCATGGCGTCGATGAAATCCACCTGCTCGGGGATGTCGCTCAGCACCTCGCAGCGCGGGTGCAGCACCTCGGCCAGCAGCGCCTTGTCGCAGTCGGTTTTCACCACGCTGTCGATGTAGGGCTTTGCCTTCGTGAAAAACGTCTCCTCGCTCATGGCGCGCAGATATTCGGCGTTGATGTAGCGCAGCTTTGCCGGATCAAAGATCGCGGGCGCTTTGCCGATGCCGCTCTCGTCGAACACGTCCTTCATCTCATCCAGCGTGAAGATCTCGCGCTCGCCCTTCGGGCTCCAGCCCAGCAGCAGGATGTAGTTCAGCACGGCCTCGGTCAGATAGCCCTTGGCGATGAGGTCCTGATAGCTGGCGTCTCCGTTGCGCTTGGACAGCTTGTTCTGCGCGTCCTTCATCACGGGCGGGCAGTGGATATAGGTGGGAATCTCCCAGCCGAACGCCTCGTAGAGCAGATTGTATTTCGGCGTGCTGGACAGATACTCCGAGCCGCGGATGACGTGCGTGATGCCCATCAGATGGTCGTCGACGACGTTCGCGAAGTTGTACGTCGGCATGCCGTCCGTCTTAATCAGGATCTGGTCGTCGAGCGTGGCGTTGTCCACCTCGATGTGGCCGTAGACGACGTCCTCAAAGCTTGTCGTGCCCTCCTGCGGGATTTTCTGGCGTATAACATAGGGCACGCCCGCATCGAGCTTCGCCCTGATCTCCTCGGGGGAAAGCTTGCGGCAATGGCCGTCGTAATGGGGGGCCTGTCCGCTGGCCTTCTGGACCAGGCGCATCTCGTCGAGGCGCTCTTTGTCGCAGAAGCAGTAATACGCCTTGCCCTCTTTGACAAGCTGCTCGGCGTAGCCCTTGAACATGCCCATGCGCTCGCTCTGCACATACGGGCCGACGGGGCCGCCGATGTCCGGCCCCTCGTCCCAGACAAGGCCGGTCTCGCGCAGCGTGTTGTAGATGATGTCCACTGCGCCCTCAACGTAGCGCTCCTGATCGGTGTCCTCGATGCGCAGGATGAACGTGCCGCCGGCGCTTTTCGCCTTGAGGTAGGCGTACAGCGCCGTGCGCAGGTTGCCCACATGCATATAGCCCGTCGGGCTGGGCGCGAAGCGGGTGCGGACCTTTCCGGTTGGTATCATAATCTGTATGCTCCTTTATCGGGCGGCGGAATTCGGAAGGCTCCGCCGCGGGTTTTTGCCAATCAAGCTTTCCGCGCTGTATATAAGGAGGAAGCGTTTGATACGTCCGTTAGTAGTTTACCCGCTGGCGCGGGGTTTGTCAATTGCTTTCCGGGAAAGAAAGTGGTATACTGTATTCCACCCGCATATTTTGGGGAAGCACTGATTCCATCGGCAGGTCATTGGCCGCGTTTGGAACGCGCGGCCGGCATTTCTCCGTGGCAAGGCGCGGGGGTAAATACGCCGCCGGGATGCGCCTGACGCCTGCTTCAGTGGTTCCTTAGGACATTTCCGCTCCGGCGAGCGGATATAAGGAGGATCTGTCATGGAGAAAATGAAAAAACGCGTATACAGCGGCATCCAGCCCACGGGCGTATTCACGCTGGGCAATTTTGTGGGCGCGGTGCGCGGCTGGCCGAAGCTGCAGGAGGAGTACGACTGCATCTATTCCGTGGCGGACCAGCACGCCATCACCGTGCGGCAGAACCCCGCCGACCTGCGCCGCCAGTCCCGCGAGATGGTCGCGCTGCTGCTCGCGAGCGGCATCGACCCGCAAAAAAGCATCGTGTTTGTGCAGAGCCACGTGCCCGCGCACGCGCAGCTCTCCTGGGTGCTGGGGTGCTTCTGCCCGTTCGGCGATCTGACGCGGATGCATCAGTTTAAGGAAAAGAGCGCCAAGCACCCCGAGGACATCAACGGCGGCCTGCTGACGTACCCCATCCTGATGGCGGCGGATATTCTGCTGTACGGCACGGACTACGTCCCCGTCGGCGTCGACCAGAAGCAGCATGTGGAGCTGACACGCGACATCGCCCAGCGCTTCAACGGCGTATACGGCGACGTGTTCACCATCCCCGACGCGATGATCCCCAAGGTGGGCGCGAAGGTGATGAGCCTGCAGGAGCCGGCGAAGAAGATGAGCAAGAGCGATTCGAACGAGAACGCCGTCGTGCGCGTGCTCGACGAGCCGGACGCGATTCTGCGCAAGTTCAAGCGCGCGGTGACGGATTCCGAGGGCAGCGTGCGCGCGGCCGAGGACAAGCCCGGCGTGACGAACCTGATGAGCATTTACAGCGTCTGCACCGGCAAGACGTTTGAGGAGATCGAGGCCGCGTTTGCCGGGCAGGGCTACGGCGTGTTCAAGCAGGCCGTGGCGGAGAGCGTCATTGACACGCTGCGCCCGTTCCAGCAGGAATACAAGCGCCTGCTCGCCGACAAGGCGTATTTGGACGGCGTGATGGCGGACGGCGCGGCGCGCGCCGCCGCGCTCGCGGCGCGCCTGCTGACAAAGGTCTACAAAAAGGTGGGTTTTTTGCAGCTATAAGCCCACCGGTTTCCCCGGCTTTCGACGCCTTGCGTGGTTTCATTTCCCAAAAATGTAAAATAATTCATTTAATTCCACATATTGACAATTCCTGCAAATTAGTGTATAATTAGCACCAGCGATGGGGGAAGAAAGAATTTCCTCATGCAGCACTGGGCCGTGCCGGCCCAGCTATCTCGCAAAAGCGGCGGGAATGCCTTTTTTGCCGGCGCGGCGCTTTGCTTTTTCCATATAGGAACAGCGGAAAGGAAGCGTGTACATTGAAGTCAACGGGAATTGTTCGGCCGGTGGATAACTTAGGCCGTATTGTACTGCCGATCGAACTGCGGCGCGTCTTGGATATCGACAAGGACGCCGCGCTGGAGGTTTATGTGGATAACGACGCGATAGTGCTGAAAAAATATCAGCCAGCCTGTATTTTCTGCGGCAGCGCCGAGGATGTGGCACAATATCAGGGGCGCAACATCTGCGCCGCGTGCCGCGCCGAAATCGCCGCGCTGTAAGGGGTGGCCTTGAAATAGGGAACCGCGATGCGGGTGCTGAATGTAAGGGGACAAGACGTGGTCTTGCCCCCTTTTTGATTAAGCTTTCCAAACGGACGGCTCATATCCGCGCGGGCAAAGAGAGCCGTGAGATCCAAAAACAAAGCGCCTGTAACCGCATGAGTTTTTTTCGGCAGCCCGGAATGGTCCCCGGCGGTACTCCGTCCTTTCTGCCGGCCTTCCCCCGAAAAAGGGACGCTTAAAACGTTCAGCTCTGTTCCGGCGCGGGAAAGCGCACGGTGAACGTGTTGCCGTCGGACAAAGGCGTCATCGTGACGACCGCACCGTAATTTTCCGCGATATGCCGGACAATCGCGAGGCCGAGGCCCGCGCCGCCCGTCCCCTTGCCGCGCCCCCGGTCGATGCGGTAAAAGCGCTCAAAGATGCGGCGCGCGTGCTCGGGCGGGATCGGGTCGCCCGTGTTCGTCACGCGCAGGCAGGGCGCGCCGTGCTCGACAGCAAGGCGCACCTCCACGCTGCCGCCCGCGCGGTTATAGCGCAGGGCGTTGTCCAGCAGGCTGCCGGCCAGCTCGTTCATTTCCCATAGGGACGCGCAAAGCGTACACGGCTCCAGCGCGCGGCGAAGCGTGACGCCGGCCTGCCCGGCGCGCTCCTGCGCCTTGTCGCAGCAGGCGCCGAACACCTCGGCCAGCTCCAGCGGCGCGCGGGAGAAGGAGAGGTCGCCGTTTTCCATGCGGCTCAGGACAATCAGCCTGCCGATCAGGTGATTCAGGTTCGCGGCCTCGCGCAGCATCCGCTTGGAGATTTCCTGCTGCTTGTTGCCGCCCAACGGCATATCGCTGGCCAGCAGCTCGGCAAAGCCCTTGATGTTCTGCGCCGGCGCGCGCAGGATCTCGTCCGCGCTCGCGAAAAATTCACGCCGCACGGCGGCCGCCTCGCGCTCAGCCGTCACGTCGAGCAGGACGATCAGCGCGCCGCGCACGCCCTCGCCGGTTGCCAGCGGGAAAACGGACGCGCGCGCCGTGCGGCCGTCCGGCAGAGGCAGATCCAGCGAGCCCGGCACGCCGCGCTCCCGCGCCGCCGCC
>CANRZX010000165.1 GCA_947644575.1 uncultured Clostridia bacterium
ACGGCGAGACGTGGGAAAAGGGCCCAATCCTTGCGGCAGACGACGGCAATCTGATCCGCGAGCCGGCGCTGTGCCTGCGCCCGGACGGCACGATCCGCATGTTTACGCGCACCTGCCCCGGCGACACCGGCTGGGGCGCGGGCGTGCGCTCGCTCGTCTCCTATACGGCCGAGAGCCGCGACGGCGGCAGAACGTGGACACAGCCCGTGCCCACGTCGATCATCAACAACGAATCGAAAATCGACGTCATCAGCTGGGACGACGACACCATCCTGATGGCCTACAACAACACGCCCGTGGCCGATTGGCACGAGCGCAGTCCGTTGACGCTGGCCTGCTCGAAGGACGAGGGCAGGACGTGGACGAACCTGCTCGAACTCGCGCCCGCGCCGGGCAACAAGTGCCAGCCCGCCATGTGCAAAGACGCCGAGGGGCGGCTGAACGTGATCTATATGCACCGCCATACCGCCATCGAGCATCTTGTGATCGAGATCACGGAGTAACGGCAACACCGCACAATTCACGGCTAACGCCTTAAGCGCCGTCTCGCTTGCAAATTTTCCGTCATATTTCCCAAAAATCCTCGTCAATACACAAAGTATTGACTGCGTTTTTTGGTTTATCTGACAAAAAATTTGCCGGCGCGATTCGGTACTTAGAATTATGCGGTGGCGCCTAAAAAACGCGCTGAGATGCGCGTGGCGAAAAGGAATTGTGAAAGGAGCGGACGCGATGCCGCGCTATGAGTTTTTTCTCGCATCCTCACTGGAAAAGGTGTTTCCCACGCGGCGGCCCGACGCGATGGCCGAGGGCGCGCGTCTGTCCGTCTGGCCCGGCGCGCGGTGCGCGGTGCAGCTTGTCTATACCGCGCAAAACGGCGCGCCCGGCATGCCGATGCAGCGCTTTGCCGTTTCGGTGCAGGGCGCGCCCGCGCCCGCCGCGCTGCGCGGCGTGGAGCTGATGCCGTCCGAGTATCCGTGCTATGAAAATTCGGACGAATTTTATCTGACGCGCGAGCCGGGGCTGTTCCCGGACCTGCTGCGCCCGATGGCCGAGCCGCTCGTGATGCCTGTGCCGCGCCAGTACCGCGCCGTGTGGCTGAGCTGGGACGTTCCGGAAGACGCCGCGCCCGGCGCGTATGACGTGACGGTGACGGCGCGCGCGCTTATGCGCGAGACGCAGCCGAACGGCGAGGTGTTCGAGGACGCGTCCGCCGCCGGCCTTGCGTTCGCGTGCCGCTTCACGCTCTGCGTCGGCGCGGCGCCGCTGCCCGCGCAGACGCTGATTCACACGGAGTGGTTTCACACCGACTGCCTCGCGCAGTATTACGGCGTGCCGGTGTTCAGCGCGGAATACTGGCGGATCGTGGAAAATTTCATCCGCGCGGCGGGCAAAGAGCATGGGATCAATATGCTGCTCACGCCGGTGTTTACGCCGCCGCTGGACACGCCGGTGGGCGGCGAGCGCCCGACCGTGCAGCTTGTCGGCGTGCGGCGCAACGCGGGGGCGTACTCGTTTGATTTCACGCGTCTTGCGTGCTGGACAGGGCTGTGTCGCCGGTACGGGGTGGAGTATATAGAAATTCCGCACCTGTTCACCCAGTGGGGTGCGGCGGCCACGCCGAAGATCGTCGCATCGGTGGACGGCGAGGAAAAGCGGATTTTTGGCTGGGACGTCCCGGCGGACAGCGGCGCATACCGCGCGTTCCTGTGCGCGTTTCTGCCCGCGCTGCGCGCGGAGCTGGCGCACCTTGGCTATGACGACGCGCATGTGTATTATCATATTTCCGACGAACCATCCGCCGGGCAGACGGACGCCTACCGCGCGGCGCGCGGTCAGGCCGCCGATCTGTTAGAGGGCTGCCATGTGGCCGATGCGCTGAGCAGCCTCAAGTTTTACCGCCAGGGCCTTGTGCCGACGCCTGTCTGCGCAAACGACCATATCCAGCCTTTCCTGGACGAAAACGTTCCCGGCCTCTGGGTGTATTACTGCTGCGCGCAGGGCGAGCTTGTGCCGAACCGCTTTTTCGCGATGGAAAGCGCGCGCAGCCGTATCATGGGCGTGCTGATGTACCTGTACCGCATCGAGGGCTTTCTGCACTGGGGGTATAATTTCTACAACGCGAGGTTCTCGCTGCGCTCGATCGATCCGTTTCGCGTCACGCACGGGGACTACGGTTATCCCTCGGGCGACCCGTTCCTCGTGTACCCCGGCGAGGACGGCGCGCCGCTCTCGTCCATCCGTGCCGAGGTACAGGACGACGCGCTGCTCGATCTGCGCGCGCTGCAGTGCATGGAACGCCTTGCCGGGCGCGATTTTACCGAGGCGCTGATTTACGAGAACGCGCCGATGCGTCCGATGACGTTCACCGATTATCCGCGCGGCGCGGCGTATCTGCTGGCGCTGCGCGAGCGTGTGGCCGAGGAGATCGAAAAACGGCGCTCGGAGAGATAACTGAAATTTTGTGAGCAAAAGCGCAAAGCAGCCGGTCCCTTGCCCTGAAAAGGGTAAGAAACCGGCTGCTTTGTCTTGTGATTCCCGCGCTGCGTGCGCCGCGCCGTGCGGCCGCGCGTTCCGGGTGGGGTGCGGCCCGGGCCGGGCCTCTCTGTCAGTCAAGGCCCGTGCGTTCTCTCCCACAATCAAAATCAGGATGCCGCGCTGAAAAACAGCGGACTGTCTCCCAGCGCGCCTGAATCCGTACGGAGTCCAAACGGTTATAGTACAATGCCCGGGTGAAAATCTGCGATTGCCTGAACGGATGCTTCAAATACCGCGTCGATGGAATTTCCCGCGAGGGTGGGGCCCAGTGCCTGGCGCAGCTCGGGGCTATGGATCATCGCCATTGTCTGTGCGGCGGCGGCCTGCGCGGCCTGCATGGCGGCCATTTGTCCGCCGGAGCCGAACGCGCCCGGTGCGGAGGACCCCGCCGGGCCCTTTGCCCACGACGCGCTTTGCGCGCTGAGCCGCCGGGCGACGCCCATGCGGTGCAGGATCTGCGCCTCGACCACCTGCTGCATATACAGCCGGTGCCGTTTGGCGCGGGCGGCCCAGAAATCATCCTCATCGTCCGTTCCGCTTTGGGACCGGCTGACGCTGCCGCTGCTGCCGCAGGCCTGCGCGTTCACGATCAGGCCGTCCTCGCCGATGGCGACGCACTGGGACATCGTCGCGCTGCTGCCGGGCAGAATGGCGTCGTTGCGCACCGCGTCGAAGGTGAACCACGCCTCGATTCGGTCATAAATCTCCTGCGCGTAGGCGGGGTCCTCCTCCATGCGCTGCTGAACCTTCGGGTGGATGATTACGGCCTTGCTGCCCGGCCGGATGGACGACAGGCTCCGCTGCACGCCGGCGTCGAGCGGGTCGGGATTCGGCCCCTGCGGCCGCCAGTTTTCAATCTCCGCGCCGTCGAGCTCCTGCCGGTAGATCTTGTCAAACGGAAAATCCTGCCGGACCTTCCAATAGCGGGAGCCGCCGTCGAATACATGATAGGCAAGGCCCGGATAGCGCGCCTTCAGACGGTCCTCAAGGCTGACGGCCTGTGTTTCCGCCGTCTGCCCGGCGGCGTCCGCCCGCAGGCCCCTTTCGATCTGCTCCAAAAAAGTGCCGGTGACGGCGGTGCGGGCGGGCGGCGCAGCCGCTCCCGTCAAAAGCATCGCGTTCGTCAATGCGCCGATTTGTGTCATGCTCCTCATCTCCTGTTTTCTTTTCCGGTAGTATCGCTTAACAAGGGCTCAGAGGTTTTAGCTTGAAGGCCGTGCCTGTCCTTGCCAAGCGATGCTTATATCTGTGAATGGACGGATCCCCGAAGCCCTCCCCTCCATGCTGTTTTCCGGAAAAGCGCCGCCGCGCCGGGCGGTTCGCGCGAGGAATCACAAATTCAGTATAGCAGAATCCGTGCTTTTTTGCTATACTCAAATTATATCTGTTTGACTAAATTTTCCTGTAGTTTAATTGCAATATCAACTCCTGCAAAAATTCCCAAAAAAGCTTGCAATTCGCACAAGGGTCTGATATTATATAAAAAGTATGTGCGATAGGACTGCCCTGAATGCTGTGAAGGGCGGAATGTCGAAGAAAGGGGAATTGCAGATGCGTCGATGCTGCGGGCGGTTTTTTCACAGGGTGAACGCCTTTCGCGCGGTATTTGACGGTGTGGCGGGCGGCGCTCTCTTTTTCCTTTTTTACAAGCAATTCAAAGGCATTTCCTGCGGCGGTTTAACCGTCAGGGAAATGCCTTTTTTGTGCGTCCTCCAGTGGCCGCCGCACCGTCCAAAGCCTGCCATAACGCCCAAAAGGCGTTTGCGATAGATTGTCCGATCCGAGGCTATGCAGAAGTTCTATAGAGGAGGAAAGTATTATGAGCGAAGAAACCAAAAAAGTCGAGCTTGGCAAGGAGGGCCTGTACGACGCCCGGAAATTGGGCGTTCCCAAAATGCTGATTCTCGGGGCGCAGCACACATTCGCGATGTTCGGCGCAACGGTGCTCGTACCCATTTTGACCGGCATCAGCGTCTCGACGGCGCTGCTGTTCGCGGGAGTGGGCACACTGCTGTTCCATTTAATCACCAAAGGGAAGGTGCCTGCGTTTCTTGGTTCCAGCTTCGCATTTTTGGGCGGCTACGCAGCGGTTGCGCCGCTGGGCGCGGACGGAACACCCAGTGAAATGCTGCCTTACGCAGCCGGAGGTATTGTGGTATCCGGTCTGATCTACGTGCTGCTGAGCGCGCTCATCAAGGTGTTCGGCGTGCGCAAGATCATGCGCTTTTTTCCGCCTGTCGTCACGGGCCCCATCATCATCGCTATCGGCCTGATTCTCGCGCCCAGCGCGATTTCTAACTGTCAGGCAAATTGGTTGTTGGCCTTTATCGCCCTCGCGGTCATCGTCGTATGCAATATCTGGGGCAAGGGCATGGTCAAAATCCTTCCGATCCTGATTGGCATCGTCGTTTCCTACCTTGTTGCGCTGCTGATGGGCGAGGTCGACTTTGCGGCGATCAACAACGCAAAATGGTTCGGCCTTGCGGTCAGCACCGGCAGCATGGCGAAATTCAGCATCAGCGCCTGCATCACCATCGCGCCCATTGCGCTCGCGACCATGATGGAGCATATCGGCGATATTGCCGCAATCAGCGCTACCTGCGAAAAGCCATATCTCTCTGACCCGGGCCTGCACCGTACGCTGCTGGGCGATGGGCTCGCTACCAGTCTCGCGGGCTTTTTCGGCGCGCCGGCAAACACCACTTATGGCGAGAACACCGGCGTGCTGGCGCTGACAAAGGTATATGATCCGCGTGTGATGCGCATTGCGGCCTGTTTTGCTATCGCGCTGAGCTTCTTCCCGAAAATCGGCGCGGCCATTCAAACGGTGCCTACAGCCATCATCGGCGGTATATCGTTCGTGCTATATGGCATGATCTCCTCTGTCGGCGTGCGCAATATCGTGGAAAATCAAGTTGACTTTACCAAATCCCGCAACCTGATTATCGCGGCCGTGATTTTGGTTTCCGCGCTGGGCTTCAACAGCGTAGGCGGCATTACGGTCCCGCTGGGCGGCTCCTATAGCTTTACGCTCTCCGGTCTGGCTATCGCGGCTATTGTGGGAATTGTGCTCAACGCTGTTCTGCCGGGCAATGATTATGAGTTTGGCGCCGATCTGAAGGGCGATACCGCTGTGAATTTCAAGGTCTGATAAGAGCCCGCGGGCCGATGATACAATCGGCGCACTTGAGCAGGCTATAAATAAACCGCCGCGCGTTCCAACAATGGCCGGTGGGCCGTGGGGAATTGTTCGCGAAGCATAAAAAAGAGAAAAGGCGTTTACAAGAGATTTTCTGCCCTTGTAAACGTCTTTTTGTATAAAGAAAACCACTCGCTTGGCGAGTGGTTCAAAAGAAGCCTGATGGCGATGATGTAGACAGAGAAACTCCTTTTGCAATAATAGCGGTGCGGTCAGCCAACTGCACACAAAAGCAAAGGAAAGTCATTACAATGAATGACGTAAATAGTTTATCGCATACAAAATGGAATTGCAAGTACCGCATAGCTTTTTGGCAAAAATATCGCAGGGAGGTGTTTTACGGAGAGAAGCGAAAGGAAATGGGAGAAATCCTGCGGACGCTGTGCAACTGGAAAAAAGTGGAGATCGTCGAAGCAGAGGTGTATCTGGATCATATACATATGCTTTTGAAGATCCCGCCCAAAGTGGCGATATCGAGTTTCATCGGATACTTGGAGGGAAAAAGCAGCTTGATGATCTATGAAAAGTATCCGGAGCTGAAACCCGGCCATGGCAAGCCAAGCGCGATGATAGCGCGGGGGATTATGAAACTTGCTTACGCCCTCCCATGGACTTGCGGGGGAGCTTCGCATTATTGCGAAGTTATGACAGCCGAGGCCACCGGCGGCCTGGGACGCTCTCCTGTGCCGAGGTGCGTGGCAAATACGGCGCAAGCATTTATCAATATGAGCGTAGGCAATCCGATGGGGACACAGTATCTTCGCTGCTCAAAGCGGGCCGACAACAAAAGCTGTGAGGGCTGCGGGAC
>CANRZX010000166.1 GCA_947644575.1 uncultured Clostridia bacterium
AGCTTCGCGCACCGGGCCCCGCGCGCGCTGCGCTGGGCCGTGCCGGGCGTCGAGCGCCTGATCGCCCCGCGCCCGAAAATCGACCGCCGCAAGTGCGTCGGCTGCGGCAAATGCGCCGAGATCTGCCCGGGCCACACGATCGCCGTGCGGGACAAAAAGGCGCGCATCGACCCGGCGCACTGCATCCGCTGCTTCTGCTGCCACGAGATGTGCCCCGTCAAGGCCATCGACGTCAAGCATTTCAGGCTGTTTCAATAGAGGCATGGATGAGAGCAAAGACCGTTTCAGAGGGCCGCAAAAAGAAAGGAACCGATCATGCGCATTGATAAGTATTTGAAGGTCAGCCGCCTGATCAAGCGCCGCACCGTGGCGAACGAAGTGGCGGACGCCGGGCGGATCACCGTAAACGGCAAGCCCGTCAAGGCCAGCTACGCCGTGAAAACAGGCGACATCATTGAGGTGGCGTTCGGCCAGCGGCCGGTGCGCGTGCGCGTCGTGTCGACCGACGCGCCCACGGGCAAGGATCTCGCGCGCGAAATGTACGTCGTTCTGTCGGAATGATGCCCCGGTCCGCCCCCGGCCGCGCATAGCGTCCCCTCGCGCCGCATACACATAGTCAAAGAGAGAGGGGCTGAGCAAATGACGACCCATCCGGCCGCCCCGGCGGCGGACACCGCGCGGCAGACGCCGCATACCCTCCTGCTGGAGGAGCGCCAGCGCTTGACGGCAACGGGCATATTATCCATTGTTTCGTACGATTCCTTCACCGTGACGCTTGAAACGCCCGGCGGCACGCTCGCCATCGGCGGCGAGGGGCTGACGGTCAGCGAGCTGTCCGTTCAGACGGGCGAGGTGAAGATCGGCGGCTCCATCGAATACATGCAGTATACGGCGCGCCGCGAAAAGCAGGGCTCCTTTTTCAAAAGGCTGGTGCGGTGAATGGTCGGCGGCGTCCCGGTCGCCCTCGCGCTGCGCGATTTGTTTTACGCAGCGGGGCTGGGCTTTCTGCTGTGCGTGGCGTACAGCGCCGCGCGGATGCTGCTCGGTTCGGGGCGCGCGGCGTGTTTTTTTTGCGACACGGCGGTGCTCGCGCTGGGCGCGCTGCTCTATCGCAGCGCCGCCATGAGCCGCTTTTACGCCGGGCAGCCCCGCTGGTACACGCTGGCGGGCGGCGCGCTGTGCTTTTTGTTCAGCCGCGCGGCGATCGCGCCGCTGCTCTCCGGCATCGAGGCGTTCGTGCGATGGTGCCTGTCGTGGCCCTTCGTCATGTTGTGGCGCGCCGTAATCCGCCCGCTGTCTGGGGCGGCACGGGCGCGCTGGGTGCGCGCGCGTGACGCGCGGCGCTTACACCGCGCAAAAAGAAGCCGCGCCGCGCAAAAGAAAAGGTTGCAAAACAGTGGGCATGTGTTGTATAATTCAAAATAAAGGGGCTTGAGTAATCATTGAATAAATTGCCGCGCACGTCTCGGCGGCATCTTTGACCCCGCATCTTTCCGCGGGGAAGTATCGGCCGCGCGTTCCAAACGCGGCCGATGACACGTCAATTTAATCAGTGCTTACTTGAGGCGGCAGAAAGATCCGATTTCTCCCTTGGCACCCTTTGTACCCTTTCGCTTTCACTGGAAAGTATCAATCGGGCTGTCCGAAAGGCCGCGCCCGCGTTCTTTTTCAGGCAGCTCGTCGTAACAGGCAGGTTTCGTCATGGCGCACAAGGCACGCAAACAGAAAACCGGTTTTTCCGCCCTTGCGCTCCGCGTAGGGCTTATTGGCGTTTGCGCGTATCTGTGCGTCGCGCTGGTGTTCGCCCAGATCGACATCGTGTCCAAGCGCCAGCAGCTCGAAAATCTGACGCAGCAAGCGCAGGCGCAGCAGGCCGCGAACGAGGAACTGCGCCGCGTGCTGGATTCGGACGACGAGGCGGCGTATATGGAGCGTGTCGCGCGCGATAAATTGGGCTACATTCTGCCCGGGGAGCATATCTATGTGGATATGTCCGGCGGCTGACGTCCGGCTTTGTCGGCATTTGGTTCAGGCAGGCATTGCGGCTTTGCAATTATCATAAAACGAAGGGGTTATCACAGTCAATGGCAGTAGAGGTAGGAAGCATCGTAGAGGGCAAAATCACCGGCGTCAAGAAATTCGGCGCGTTTGTGGCGCTGCCCGGCGGCCAGACAGGGATGGTACACATTTCGGAGGTGTCCAACCAGTATATTCAGGAGTTATCCGACGTGCTGAGCGAGGGACAGGTCGTCAAGGTGAAAGTGATGAGCATCTCGCCGGAGGGGAAGATTGCGCTTTCCATCAAGCGGACCGAGCCGCGGCCGCCGCGCCCCACGCGCGCCGATACCGGCCGCACGTGGCAGCCGCGCACGCCGTCCCAGCCGCAGGGCGAAATGTCGTTTGAGGATATGATGAGCCAGTTCAAATCCCGCAGCGAGGAAAAAATCTCCGATTTACGCCGCGTCACCGAGGCGCGCCGCGGCGGCGGTTATTCCCGCCGCCATTGATTCGCCGCGCACGCGCGCGGGGAACGGCACGATATAAAAGCAAAGCAGGGCTGGCAAAAAGGGATAGATTATGTTTGCATGCACGGACATGAGCAGTAGACCGCAGCCGTTCATGGTTCGCGCGATGCGCTCCCATTCACGGGCGTCCCTTGCATGGGCGCTGTTATCCAAATCAAAGATTTGGACAGCGCCGCAGCCGGGCATGCAAACACCTCTACAGAAAAAGCAGTCCATTTTGTGTACTAAGTGCGCAAAATGGGCTGCTTTTTCGCCGGAAAGGAGAACTGAGGGAAACCAATAAGCGGCTGCGGAGCGTAGCGAAGCACAACGCGTTTGGTGTCCCTTAGAGACTGTCGACAAAGTCGACAGTCTTCAGGGCTGCCGCGCAGGAAAGTATCCTGCGCGGCAGCCCTTATGCTTTTCGATAAAACAAACAGCCTTTGAGAGACGCCAAACGCCGTGCGCTCCGCCGCGCCGGCACGGATTAGCCGTTCCCCCACACACTCTCCCCCGCAAAAACCGGCGGATGGTCCGGCCGTTAGAAGCGGTATTCATAAGCGAAAATGCCGGATGGGCGAGGAATTTTTTTGCCAGTCAAAAGAAAATTTTTGCAGGAATCCTTGGTGGATTTCAAAAAATTTGCAGAAGAATGGCGGAAAAAGACTTGGCCAGATGGCGTTGACGGTTGTGAATACGGCTTCTTATTCCGCAGAGAGGTCGATGACGCTCACCGGGCACCCGTCACGCGCCTCCGCGGCGGCGGGCATTTCCGCGTCGGGAATACGTCCCTCGACGGGAACGGAAACGCCGTCCTCCATCCGGAACACGGCCGGGCAGACGTCGGCGCACAGGCCGCAGCCGATGCAACCTTCGTTCACGATCGCTTGCATGGTTTTCCTCCTTTCATGGCTTAGCGAAGGAAAGACGCGCGCCATCGGTTTCGCCTTCGCCCGGACAAATCGGCATCTGCGCTTTTCAGCGCTTCACAAGGGCAAGGCGGCGTTCGGTCCCCTTCGCTTTTGTACTTTGGTTTCTATGCTTCTGCTTCGTGCAAAGAGAGCATTGCCCGGCGCGGCGCGTTCCATACAGCTGCACGTAAAACTTTATGTGCAGAAAGCGCGCCGCAAAAACAGACAAAATCCGGGCGCATGAAGTTTTGTGCGCATGTGAACCCCACGGCCCAAGCGCTTAAAATCCCTTTTCGATGCTTCTGCATCGCAATAGCTCCGGGAAAAGCCCTAATCCGCCCCGCCCTTTTCGAAGCCATGCCCCGCCGCCTTTACGTCGCGTTTCCCTTTGATTTCAAAAAAGAGAACTATTTCTCACTTTTTGCTTGACAGTCTCTTTATATAGTGATATATTTATCTTGTAAAGAGATAAATATATCACTATTGGGGATGTTCTGATGAAAAAACGCGTTCAAAAAATTTTTATTCTTGGCGCTCTCTGCCTTGCGGCGGTGATGGCCTCGAGCGTATATGCGGTTTTGTTCAACGATTCCCGCCTTGTCGCGCCGATGGACTTTTCCGAATACGCGTTCACCGCTCGAGATCTGCCCATGCTCGCTTCGATGCTGCTGCTTGCGGCGTATGTTCTGTATCTTTTCGTGCTGCTGCTCCGGGCGATTTTCGCGCGCAGAAAAGAGGAACCGAGGGCGCGCGTCACCCGGCGGCTCAATCCCCGGTGGGGTTATTTGGGGCTCTTTGGCTTTTTGGGCTGCCTCGGCTTTTGGAGCTATCCGGCCTTTGGGCAGATCAGCCCCTTCTGCTTTTTCCTGTTCTTCGGATTTTTCGGCTTCTTTTACGAGGGAAGGCTGTCGAATACGCTGATGGACGAACGCTATCGGGAAAACCGGACGCGGGCGGCGCTGGCGGCGGGCCGTGTCTCGCACGCCGTCATTTTTCTCGCGGTGCTGGTCGTGGGGCTCGGAAAAAGCCTGCTGAGCACGGAATTGGCGCTGATCGCTTTTTTGATCGCCGTGACGCTCGCCCTCGCGCTGGAGCTGTTCCTGAGCGAATACCTGCTGTACCGCTACGATCATGGCGGACAGGCGGAAGCGGACGAGGAGTGAATCTGTCTATGCCGGACTTTGAATGCAGGCTCAAAAAATATCGCCTGCTTAAGGATTTGACGCAGGAACAGCTGGCCGAGCGCGTCGGCGTGCGGAGGGAGACGATCATGCGCCTGGAAAAAGCGCAGTACAATCCCTCTTTGAAGTTAGCTATTGACATATCGCGGGCCGTGGACACGCCCATCGAGGATATTTTCCTGTTTCCATAAGCCCTTGTCCGCCATCGCAAGAAGGTATCAAATCCTTTGCGCTCTGGGGAAAGAATTTTTTGGAGCACGCAAAGACATTAAAAACGTCACCCCCTGCCAAAGCAAATTTTCCTTGGCGGGGGGTGAATTTTGACTGAATTTTAAAGGATAATTATAAGCTATTGAAATCCGGTAGTCTGTTTCCATTCCCTGCTCGGACGATAGGGGGAACTGCCACCAGACATTCCAAAAAAGAGAGAGACGGAACATCTCTCTCTTTTTTTGCGTAAAAATCTCGCAGTGTTACTCCCGCCAATACGGTGTGGGCGTTCCCTTAGGCTCGGGGATTGTCTTTTGCACAGCCTCTAAATACTCCACACCCGCACGTCCCGAGGGATGCGGTTCATGGGGTGCCGCGCCGCGCGGGGCCGGCTCGGTTTGCGGAGCCGGCTGCCACTGCTCCTTCGGAGAGGGCGCGGCCGCCGGAACCGGCTCGGTCTGCGGAACTGGCTCAACCTGCCGAACTGGCACAGTCTGCCGGGCGCGTTCAGCCTGTGCCCGTCGGATCTGTTCCGGCGTAATGGCCGCGAACTGCGTGGTAGACTGCGGCGGATGCACAAAATTGCGCGAGGGCGGCGGCGGCGCGGGCCATGAGATCGGCTTAACATTCAGCCGCACAAGCGGCTCCTCCGCCTTTTGGGACAGCGGCTCCACGGGCCGCGGCTCCGGCTGGGGAGCGGGCTGTTCGGGGCGCGGAACGGGTGCAGAAACAGGCACCGCCTCCGGCTCCGGCTCACGCGCCTTTTTATTCTTCTTGCGTCCGAACAGGCCGAAAAAGCCGCGTTTTTCCTTAGCGGGGCTTTCCTTCGGCGTCTGCGATTCGGCGGCGTCCGCTTCGGGGCGCCGCTCAACCGCCTCCGCTGGCTCCTCCTGCTCAAAATCAAAGGTGACAGGCGTCCAGGCCGTCCACTGCTGTGCGCCCTGGACGGCCTGCTGCTCCTGTGTCTCGCGCAGCAGGCGCGTTTTCTCCGCCTGGCGCGCCATCGCAGTCAGCTCCGCGTCCTCAGCGGCGCGGCTCTCTTCCGAACGGCGCTCGTCCTGAATCCGGCGTGCCGCCTGAATCCGTATGGCGTTCGTCTCCGCGCGGCGCGCGGCGTCCGCCGGCTGCTGCGGCGCGGCGGGTACTGTGAACGCAGCCTGCGGTGCGCGGCGCTCCACCCTTTTTTCTTTTTCCTCAGCACGACGCGCTTCTTCCACAAGGCGGGCTTCTTCCGCAACACGCGCTTCTTCGGCAAGGCGGGCTTCTTCCGCAAGACGCGCCTCTTCGGCAAGGCGAGCCTCTTCCGCAACACGCGCTTCTTCGGCGAGGTGCGCTTCTTCCGCTGTACGCGTTTCCTGCGCGGAAGGCCTTTCAACAGGCTCCTCGACCGGCGCGGCCGGCTCCATGGCATTGGCCTGCGCGGCCTTGCGCTGTTCCTCGGCAAGGCGGGCTTCTTCCGCGAGGCGTGCCTCCTCGGCCATGCGTTGCGCTTCGGCGCGCCGCGCCATCACGGCACGGCGCTGCTCCTCCGCGCGGCGCGCCTGCATCGCGGCGTGGAAGTCAATCGGCTGCCAATGGCGCTCCTCGGCCGAAATTTCTTCCTCCGCGCGCGCCGGCTGTGTCTGCGGACGCTGCTCTGCCGTCGGCTGCGGCTTTCCGGCGGAGGGCGCGGCACGCCGCC
>CANRZX010000167.1 GCA_947644575.1 uncultured Clostridia bacterium
GAACAAAGTGAAGTCCGTTCTGACGTGCGTTTGGTGTCCCTCAGAGACTGTCGACAAAGTCGACAGTCTCAAGCCGCCTCAAGGTTCCTTGAGGCGGCTTTTGTCATGAACCAAAACGGGGTGCCAGCCGCGGCCCGCTTTACTGCGCCAAATATTCCTCTAAGCACAGGCCGCTCGCCTTGATCAGCTGCGCCTGCTCGACGCCGACATAGCGATAGTGCCACGGCTCGAAGTCCATGCCGGTCTGAGCGGTCTTGTCCGACGGATAGCGCAAGATAAAGCCGTATTCGGCGGCGTGCTCCTGCAGCCACGCTGCGGCGGGAGTATCCGCGTAGGCGGCGTCCTTGGCGGGATGATCGTCGGACACGATGTCAAGGCCAAGCCCGGTATTGTGATCGGATGTGCCAGCGCGCGAGGTATAATCCAGCGCGCGCACCTCGGCGTCGGCCTGCGACAGGCCGCTTTCCGTCATCAGCTTCTGCACACGGGCCTTCCACAGCTCGTCCTGACGGGTAACCGTGCGGTAACCGTTGGTCGGCTTCAGCCGGATCCCGGCCGCGGCCGCGTCATTGACCATCTGGCGCAACGCGTCCGCAATACGCGCGTCGACAAGCGCCTCGCCCACCGTCGCCGTTTCGGCAACCGTGAAGTCCATCGGCAGCACGCTATCCCGGTTCGCGAGTACCATATACCATTCGTCGCGCGGAATGGGCGGGGCAACCGGCTCGGCCGGCACGGGCGCGCTCTGCGCGGGCTCGGAGCTGGCGATGGAGCCGCTGCTGCTGCCGGGAGCGGACGACGCGTCCCCGTCTTTATCTCCAAACAGCACAAAATACAGGATGACAAGCACCGCGATCAGCAAAATGCCGCACCACGCGAAAATGGTTTTCATTGGCGCGCCGCCCGAGCCGGACGGCCCGCCCTTGCCGGAGGCTCCTCGCTCCGCACGGCGTTCGCCGTCGGGGCGGGAGGTCTTGCGCGGACGAGCCGGACGCTCCTCCGGGTCGCGGTCGTACATGTCGATCAGATCTAAGCCGCGCGTCTTTTCGCGGGGCGCGGGATCCGCCGCCGAATCAAAGGCGTCCGTTCCGTCAAAATTAAAATCGAAATCGAGCGGCGTCAGCGAGCCTTCCTGCGCGGGGGACGACGGCTGCGCCACAAGCACGCTCGTTGTCTGCGGCGGCTGCGCCGGGCTCTCGGCCTGCGGCCGCGCCGCCGTGCTGGGAGCCCGCCAGTCGATCGGCTTCGGGGAACGCGGCGAACTTTTTTCCGAGCGAGCCGGAGACGGCC
This sequence comes from uncultured Clostridia bacterium, assembly GCA_947644575.1. Taxonomy (GTDB): domain Bacteria; phylum Bacillota; class Clostridia; order Oscillospirales; family Ruminococcaceae; genus Ruthenibacterium. Next base: position 1,291 of record CANRZX010000167.1, read on the forward strand.
ATTCCATCGTCTCCGCGCTCGCGCGCGGCACGCCGGAGGACACTGGACGTGCGGACATCGCGGGGGGCTCATCCTGCTCCATCAGCGCACTGAACACCGCCGCGCCGATGTCGCGCTCCTTCGCCATCCGCGCGGCGCGGGATTCGGGCGAAGGCGGCGGGGGCGGCGTATTCTTTTCCGCGGCGCGGCGGTCGGCGGCCGCCTGCGCCGACGCGGCGGAGTTGATCTGCTCAATCGGCATGAACGCCATTGTCGGCGCTTCTACGCTGACATCCCCCAGCGAAAATGAGATCGTGGAATAGTCCGCCGTCCGGGACGCGGGACGCGGCGCGGGATTCTGTCCCGGGCCGGCCGATTTCGTCTGCGGAGACGTGGTACGAAGCCGTGCGGCGCTCTCCGCGGTTTGCTGTGGCGCGGTGTCCGGCTTGCGCGCGGGCGCCGCCGGGGCGCTATCCATGACAAACGGCGCGGCCTGCGGTGACGGGGCCGCCGCCTGCGGGCGGCTCGGTGCGGCCTGCTGCGATGCGGTGTCCGGCTTGCGCACGGGCGCCGCCGGGGAACTGTCCATGACAAACGACGCGGCGGAACGCGGCTGTTCCCGCACAAGATCGAAGCCATCGAGCGCAAGCGGAGCGTAGCCCTCCAGCTCCTCCGGCTGCGGCGTCTGCGCGGGACGGTCAATTTCTTTTTCCAGCGCGCTCAGATCAAACGCCGCGCCGCGCCGCGCGGAAACCGGACGAGCCGGCCGGGACGGCGGCTCGTCAAATACGAACGGCGCAGCCTGCGTGCCGCTCGGCTTAGACGGCGCGGCAGGAGCACCGCGCGCCGGTTCATCAAACAACGCGTCCAGCGAGGTCGCCTCCGACTCGTTGGAAGCATTCAGGTCAAAATCAAAATTCAGCTCCTGCATCCCCTCAAAAGGATCATTTTCCGTTGACTGGCCGCCCGAGGAGGATGCCCTTCCCCGCGACGCGTTCTCCGGCTCAAGCTCCGGGTCGGAAAAGAAATTTTTTGTCGGCACAAAAACACCGCCCTTTCCAAATTCAAAGCAGAACGCGGCGGTTTCCCGTCCGACGCGCCCGCGCACCGGCCAAACCGCTCCTTGCGCCATGTCCATCGGACACAGTGCGCCATCGCCTCGCCGCGCGCTTTTCGACCTTCCCTTCCTGAGAGTAACCACTGAATCAATCGCCGAGTCATTGCCCTCGCGAGCTATGCCCGTCCGCCTCCAAACCTTGGGAAAGCCGTCACATTCGTTAAACAGATTTTGAAAAAATCTGTTTATATGGAATCTATTTTACCGCATATTGCCCCTACAAGCAAGCCCACAATGCAAAAAATACTATAAAAAGTATTGCACTGCGGGAATTCGTGCTGGCTCTATGGCATTTGCCCCGCCCGCTTTGCGGGTGTGATTTGACTATATTTTTCAGACGGATATAATAAAAGCCAACGAGAAACAGGAGCGGGGGCAACGGCAATGAAGCATATTTTGATCGTGGAAGACGACGTTCCCATCGGCAACCTCGTGGAGGAGGCGCTCACGGGGGCGGGCTATCGGGTAACGCGTGCCTATTCCGGCACCGAGGCGCTGTACGCGCTGGACAGGGAAAGACCATGCCTTGTCCTGCTTGACCTGATTCTTCCGGGCCTTTCCGGCGAGGAGGTGCTGCCGCGCGTCAAGGGCATTCCCGTGATTGTGCTGAGCGCGAAGGCCGGCGTCGAGGACAAGGTCGGCCTGCTGCTCGGCGGCGCGGCGGATTATATGACGAAGCCCTTCGCGATGAAGGAGCTGCTCGCGCGCGTCACGGTCGCGCTGCGCGGGGCCGCGGCCCCGGATGGCGGCGTTCTGACGTTCGGCGGGCTGCGGGTGGACCCCGCGTCCCGCACGGTGTCGGCGGGGGAGCGCGGCGTCAGCCTGACGCGGACGGAATACGCGATCCTCAAGCTGCTGGTGCAAAACCCGGGGCAGGTGATCGCGAAATCCGCGCTGCTCGAGCGCATCGGCACGGACACGCCCGACTGCACGGAGAGCTCGCTGAAAACGCACGTCAGCCATCTGCGCAAAAAGCTGCGGGATGCCGGGGGCAGGGACTATATCGAAGCCGTGTGGGGGATCGGCTTCCGGCTCAAATTGGAGTAGGGAGTGCGCGGCGCGGCCAAAAAACGGGGCGTCCGGGGCCGCTGACAGACAAAGCGCCGGATTTGTTGAAAGAGCGGCGTTGTCGACAGCCCCGTCCGGCGTGCGGATCTCAACAAAATCTCAACGCTTTTCTTCACCGCTTTCTCAACGGTTTTCTGCTATGCTGTGGACATCGGGCATGTGTGCTGCGCAAAATCCGTGCCCGGCAGGAGGCTGAAAAATGAACTATGTACTATCCACAGACGCGCTGTGCAAGCAATACGGCGCGTTCCAGGCGCTGGACGCGCTTTCCATGCACGTCCCGAAGGGGGCGATCTACGGCTTTGTCGGCCGGAACGGCGCGGGCAAAACCACGCTGATCCGCCTTGTCTGCGGCCTGCAGGAGCCGACGTCCGGCACGTACACGCTGTTTGGCCAAAGCGGCGCGGGGCGGGACATCGGCCGCGCGCGGCGGCGGATGGGCGCGGTCGTGGAGACGCCGTCGATCTATCTCGACATGACAGCGGCGCAGAACTTGCGCCAGCAGTACCGCGTGTTAGGGCTGCCGTCCTTCGACGGGCTCGAGGAGACGCTGCGGCTGGTGGGCCTTGCGGACACGGGCAGAAAGAAGGCGCGGGATTTCTCGCTCGGGATGCGCCAGCGGCTCGGCATCGCGGTTGCGCTCGTGGGCGACCCGGATCTGCTGGTGCTCGACGAACCGGCGAACGGGCTCGACCCGCAGGGCATTGTCGAGATTCGGGAGCTGCTGCTGCGGCTGAACCGCGAGCGGCAGATCACGGTGCTGATCTCGAGCCATATCCTCGACGAACTGTCTAAGCTGGCCACGCACTACGGCTTCATCGACGGCGGGCGCATGATTCAGGAGATCAGCGCCGAGGAGCTGGAGGCCGCCTGTACAAAGTGCGTGCGCGCCGAGGTGAGCGACACAAAGGCCCTCGCCCGCGTGCTCGAGGACATGGGCGTCGAATACAAGATCCTGACGGATACCGCGGCCGATATTTACGCGCGGATCAGCATCTCCCGGCTGGCCGCCGCGCTGGCGGAGGAGGGCTGCGAGCTGCTTTCGGCCAAGGAGCGCGACGAGAGCCTCGAGAGTTATTTTATCGGCTTGGTGGGAGGTGGCGAGCATGCGTAAGCTGCTATCGGCGAATTTCTCCCGCCTTTGGCGGGACAAGGTCTTTTGGATCGGGATGGCGTGTATCTTCGGATACGGCTGCTGGCTCGTTTCGACAAGGCACGGAAACATGCTGCGCTTTGAAAGCTTCGAGCCGCTCGATTCCCGCCTCATGGACGGCTTCGCCTTCGCGGGCGGCGGTGCGGCGATTTTTGTCAGCCTGTTTCTCGGCACGGATTACAGCGACGGCACGATCCGCAACAAGGTGATCGTCGGGCATAAGCGCTCCGCGATCTATTGGGCAAACTGGGTGACGGGCGTCGCGGCGGCGCTGCTGCTGGCGGGGGCGTACCTGCTGGCGTACTGCGGGCTGGGTGTGTTTTTGCTCGACGCGCCGGCGAGCCCCGCCGCGCAAACCGCCGCGTTTTTCGCGATCGGCCTGTTCGCGCTCGTCGCCTATGTGTCGCTTTTCACGCTGCTCTCCATGCTGCTGACCAAAAGATCGTCCTCCGGGATGCTCTGCATTCTGTTGTTTTGGGGGCTGTTTATCTTTTCCGGCATGCTCCAGAGCAGGCTGGACGCGCCCGAATTGCTGCCGCAGTTCGCTATGGTGGACGGCGTGGAGCAGGTGGAGATGGTGCCGAATCCTCAGTATCTTCAGCCCGGCGCAAGGCGTGTGTGTCAATTCTTGATGAACCTTTTCCCCTCGGGGCAGACAATCGAGCTGCTGTTCGGCAATGTGGTCCACCTGTTCCGGCTGCCGGTCTATTCCGCCGCATTCAGCGCCGCGACAACAGCGCTCGGGATTTTCGCGTTCCGGAAAAAGGATTTGAAGTAAGGAGCTTTTTATGAGCACATGGCTGTGGGCATTGGTTGGCGGGATGGCGGCGGTCATCGCCGCGCTGCTTTTGAAAATCTATTGGATGCGCAAGGCCGCGCGGGAGATCGCGGGGTCCTTTGCCGACCGGCTCACGGAAGAGACAAACACGCTCGTCAGCATTTCCACGCGGGACGGCGCGATGCGCGCGCTGGCGTGCGCGGTCAATGACCAGCTACGGACGCTCCGCGCGCGGCGGCATCGCTATGAGCAGGGAGACGCGGAGCTGAAAAATGCCGTCGCCAATCTCTCGCACGATCTGCGCACGCCGCTGACGGCGATCTGCGGCTATCTTGAACTGCTGGAGGCAGAGGTAAAAACGGAAAAAGCCGCGCGGTACCTCGCAGTGGCCGCCGAGCGCGCGCAGGCGATGAAGCAGCTGACGGAGGAGCTGTTCCGCTACTCGCTGCTCCTCTCGGCGCAAAAGCCGCTGCCGCTGAAGACGGTGTGCGTCAACCGCATATTGGAGGAGAGCCTCGTCTCCTTCTACGCCGCGCTGACCGCGCGCGGCATCACGCCGCGGCTCAGGCTCACCGATCAAAAAATTGTGCGCACGCTGAATGAGACGGCGCTGCGGCGCATCCTCGACAACATCCTGCAGAACGCCGTGCGGTACAGCGACGGCGATTTGGGCGTGGAGCTGCGGGAAACGGGGGAAATCCTGTGCGCCAATCCCGCGCGCGGGCTGAACGAGGTTCAGGTGGGGCGGCTGTTCGAGCGCTTTTTCTCCGTGGAGACGGCGCAGAATTCCACGGGCCTTGGGCTCGCCATCGCCAAGACGCTGACACAGCAGATGAACGGCGCGATCTCGGCGGAATATCAGGACGGCATGCTGCGCGTCCGCCTTTTCTTTCCCGAGACGCAGAGCGGGATGCCATAAGGAAGAAGCCGTCCGGTCACGCAAACGGACGGGGGATCCCCTGTTCGCTCAGTCTGTCAAAAAAGCTCCACTTTCGGGAATCTTTTTTCGACAGGTCTGCATTTAGAGCAGGATAGGTGTTGCTTTTCACGAAGAATGAGAAAAGTTTTCAGAAAGAATGAGAAAGGTGCGCAGGA
>CANRZX010000168.1 GCA_947644575.1 uncultured Clostridia bacterium
GCGTCCGTGTGCCGCGCCGCAGCCGTTTGCCGCCGCGCCCCCGGCTGCGAGCGCTGCCGCATCTCCCCTCGCGCCGGAGAAGAATGCCGCCCGCCCGGAGGCGGGCGCTGCCGCGTCTGCCCCTGCGCCGGAGACGGCATCCCCCACTCCATCCCCCGCACCGGAAAAGCAGGCGGCCCAAGCGCCAGCGGAAGCGCAGACGCCGCCGCAGCCGTTTGCCGCGTGGGACGCAGTCGTGGCCGCGATGGAGCCGCGCGACCAGCTTTTATACGTTTATCTGCGCGAATCCAAGGCCTACTGCGACGGCCGGCGCGTGCTGATCGACGGCAGCGCGCTGTTTTTGGATTATATGCGCAAAAACGAATATTCCTCCCAGCTCATCAAACAGGCCATCGCCGAGGTGACAGGCACGCGGTACGCCATCGGGCCGTACCGGCCCAGAGGCAGGGAGACGGCCGCGGCGCAGACCGCCGAGGAGACTCTGTCGCGGCTGGCACAGCAGGGCGTTGAGGTCGTTTACGAAAATCAGGAGAATCCGGCGCCGTGAGCGCCGCCCCATAGAAAGGAAGAAGCGTCATGAAAGCGAGATTACCGCAGGGCTACGGCAAGCAGAGCCAGCAGCAGCTGATGCAGCAGGTGCAGCAGATGCAGGAAAATATGCGCAAAAAGCAGGAGGAACTGGAAAATACCGAGTACAGCGTCACCTCCGGCGGCGGCATGGTCGAACTGAGCATGTCGGGCAAGCACCAGGTGACAAAGCTGACCATCCACCCCGACGTTGTGGAAAAGGACGACGTGGAAATGCTCGAGGATCTGATCGCCGCCGCCGTGAACGAGGCCGTGCGCGTCGTGGACGAGGCGTCCGAGCGCGAGATGGGCGCGCTGACCGGCGGGCTGAGCCTGCCCGGCATGGGCCTTTGAGGGCGGCGGAGCATGGGATATAACGCTGCGCCGTTAGAGCGGCTGATCGAGCAGTTCGCCAAGCTGCCGGGCATCGGGCGCAAAGGCGCGACGCGCCTTGCCTATCAGGTGCTGGGCATGGACCGGCAGGAAGCGCTGGAGTTCGCCCGCGCCATCGAGGAGGCCCACACGAAAATCCACCGCTGTGCCGTGTGCCAGAATTTTACTGAGGACGACGTGTGCCCCATCTGCACGGGCGAAACGCGCGACCGCGCCACAATCTGCGTTGTGGAGAGCCCGCGCGACGTTACGGCGTTCGAGCGCACCCGCGAGTACCGCGGCCTGTACCATGTGCTGCATGGCCTAATTTCGCCGATGGACGGCGTCGGCGCCGAGCAGCTGTGCATCAAGGAGCTGCTCGTGCGTCTGAACGGCGGCGGCGTGCGGGAGGTCATCATGGCGACGAATCCCACCGTCGAGGGCGAGGCGACGGCGATGTATTTGGCGAAGCTCATCAAGCCGCTCGGCATCAAGACGACGCGCCTTGCCTACGGCCTGCCCGTGGGCGGCAATTTGGAATATGCCGACGAGGTGACGCTAGGACGCTCGCTGGCGAACCGGGGCGAGCTGTAGCGAAGGGCCACAATTTTCCGGATTCTTCTTGACATATCGTAAAAAATACAGTATAGTGACAGAACCACAGAGGAAGGAAGGTGACAAAATGGCCGGACAGGAGAGCGGAAAGGTGATCGCGGTGAACCGCAAAGCGCGCCACGACTATTTTGTCATCGAGGCGTTAGAGGCCGGCTTAGCGCTTGTCGGCACAGAGGTCAAGAGCCTGCGCGCCGGCGAGGTCAATCTGAAGGACGCGTGGGTCGAGGTCGAGAACGGCGAGCTCTATGTACTGGGCATGCACATCAGCCCGTATGAAAAGGGCAACATTTTCAACCGGGACCCGGTGCGCCCCCGCAAGCTGCTGGTACACCGGCGCGAGCTTCGGCGCTTGCAGGAGCAGCAGAAGTTACAGGGATATACGCTGATCCCCTTGCAGCTTTACTTCAAACGTGGTAAAGTAAAGGTAGAGCTTGGCGTCTGCAAGGGCAAAAAGCTGTACGACAAGCGGGCGGACGCCGCCGCGCGCGACGCAAAGCGCGAGATTGACCGTGCGATGAAGGATCAGCGCCGCTGATTTCAGCCGGCGGCGGGCCCATGACAAGGGGCGCGGCCCGTGAGGGCTGCCAGAGCCGCGCGGACGCCTTCTGCGGCTCGCGTTTTTATGGGGATGTAAAGGTTTCGACGGGGAGGGGAAAGCGAAGGCAGCGGGTCGTGTTCGGGGGACACACGGTAAACGCCTCCAAAAAAATAGCTAACAACAACAAATTAGCTGTCGCTGCCTAACTAATTAGGCAGCTGTCCCGCCCGGCTCACCGCGCGCCGGGGCCGGGGCATCATTTTAGCGGTGCACGTGAGCGGCATCAAGCTTTGTTTGCCGCCATGAACTGATGAAGCTACCGACGCGGCGGCCCGTCCACCGGCCTGCCGCAGGGGGAATCCTGTAGGCGGACTGCACCCGGAGATACCAGCGTGGCCCTCTTTCCGGACACGGGTTCGATTCCCGTCATCTCCACCACTCCCGCGGCCCTTACAGAATAAGGGCCGCGGGATTTTTTTGTTGATACACAAGGGCCCGCGGCGTTCTGTGTTCCGCGGTACGCCGAACGCAATCGGCGGCGAGAGGGGCGGAAAAGTTAAAAAACTGCACACGAATTTACACACGGTTCTGCACACAGCCCTTCAGACAACACCATACACAAGAAAGCCTCCGGAATTGCGGAAAATCCGCTTTCCCGGAGGCTTTTGTCATGCGCCCAGCTTGCGCATCACGCTGTTGTACACGCGCGGCTCGACGATGTGAAGGGTTTCCATCAGTTCATTCATCACCCGCCACGCGTGCGCCGGGTCTTTTTGGGATACGACGCGCAGAAAGTCGCTGTCGCCATAGCTTTGCCGGGGCTCCGCTTTTTCGGCGGGCGCGCCGGCGGCCTGCGCCGCAGGGTGTGCGGGCCGGTCCTCGGAGCGCTTGGCCCTGAGCTGATCCCGGCAGATATAGAGCGCGGCGAGCAGCACATAGCGCTCCTCTCTCGTTTCGCTGTTTTCCAGCTCGGAGATCGCCCACTCGATTTCCTTGAGATTTGGCGTGGTCATGGGCGCTCCCCTTTCCGTTACGCGTTTTCGAGCTGCTTCATGGCGCGGCGGAGCGTCTCGCGATCCTGATCGGTGGCGGAATCGAGCGCCATCTCAAGATGCTCCATCATGGCGCTGCGGCCGTCGTCGCGGCTGTAGCGCCCCCGGTCGTCACGCCGACCGCTATAGCCGCCGTTGCTGCTGTAGCCGCCGTTGCTGCTGTAGCCGCCGTCGCTGCCGCCTTGGCCGCCGCGCCCGCCGCCGTCCCGGCTGTAATGGCCGCGCACGTAGTGCTGGCCGCGATTGGCGTAGCTGGAGCCGCGCCCGTAGCTTTCCTCGTCCATCGCGGCGCTGTAGCCGCCCTCGTCGAGCATCTCAATTTTCTTGATGTTCTTCATGGTGTCCGTCAGCTTCCAGATATAATCCAGATCGGACGCCGACAGGTTTGTGCTTTTCCCGGCCTCTTCAAGCCGGTCGCAAAGCTTGTCGTGAATGTTTTCCAATGCTCTCATACCCATTATGCTTTTCCTCCTTTACGCGACGCGCTCAACGATCAGGTTCGGATTCGCAACATTGATCGCCTGCGCGCTGATATTTTCGACGGACACCGTCGCGCAGCAGCCGCGCGGCACTTCGACGAACACCGAAGCGTACACGTTGAAATACTCGTTTACGGCGGCAGGCGTCACCGTGGCCGTGGCGCTTGCCATCGGCTCGCCGTCCAAGGACAGCGCGACGGAAATTGCGCCCGCCGTGCCGCCCGTGGGAACGGCGAGGTTTGCGCCGAAGCTGACGCGGTACCGGGCGCGGCACTGGTTTGTAATGCCGCGCAGCGTAACAACGCCGCTGCCTGCCCGGTGCATGACATATCCGCGGCTGCAGCCGACGGGCGTTTCGGTGAACAGAACGTTCTGCCCGGCGGCAACCGTCTGCAAATTTGCATTGGTAAATTCAGGCATTTTATCAATCCTTTCCCCAAAAATTGGATGAAAATACGGCGGGGAACTGTTCCCCGCCGTCGTGTGGATGCCGGATGCCCGGCGTTGTACAAAATCAGCAAGGAGGCCGAAGAATCCCAAAGCATAGGGATAAATGTACGGTATTGGGTGATTGGTACCGCTTACGCCACGTAGCCGCAGCCATTCCCGCAGCCGCTGCCGCCGAATGCGACCTGACCGCAGCAGTTGGTGGGGAAGTTCACGGGCGTGGGCGGGTTGACCAGATACGCGGCGCTCGGGCACTCCGCGCCGGTGCGGCGCAGGATTTCCGCCTTGTTGGCGTCCATCGCGGCCATCAGTGTGGCGTTCTGCGCGGCCTGAGACGCGGACAGCTTCAGCGACTGGTTCTCGCTTTCCAGCGTCCGGATGTAGTTCTGGTTCAGCGCGTCGAGGATCGCGCGGCTGTTCGCGTTCTGGTTGTCGATGGTGTCGCGCGTGCTGTTGGCGATGGCCGTCGTGATCGCGCAGGTGTCGGTCGCCATACGATAGCCGACATCGGCGAAGCCCCGCTCAATGTTGTTGTTGGTCTTGCAGCAGCAGTCCGCAAGCTGCATCTGCATCGCGTTTTGCCCCTGCATCATGGCCATCTGCGTGGCGTTGAAACCCTGCTGGATGTTGGAGCCGAGGCCGCACAGCGCGTTGTCGACGCCGTGGAAGCCCTGCATCATGTTCATGCCAAGGCCGTTGACGCTGTTCTGCATCGCGTAGAATCCGTCGCACAGGCCCTGATTCACGCCGTCCAGCTTGCCGATGATGGTCTGCGTGTCAAGGCTGCGCTGGAGAATCGCTTCGGTGGGATACGCGCCGCCGCCAAAGCCGCCGCCGAAACCGCCGAAGCCCATCCCACCCCAGCCAAACATGCCGAAGATCAGGAACAGGATGATCCACGCGCCCCAATCCCCGCCCCAGCCGGAGCCGTTGTTGGAGCCGCTGTTTGCCGGTTCGACCGGCATCGTGAAGGGAACGCCTTCGTTGCCAAGAGACATCGTTTTTTTCTCCTTTTTGATTTTGTATATTTGCAAAGTCCGGCCGGACGATTGCACAAAAGAATCGGAAAAGTTCCGCCGCGCTGCTCTGCGAGGCGGACCGCGCTTTGAAAAAAAGCCGCTAAAAAATCATTTGAAGCCGAACATCCCCCGAAATTGGGAAAACTGTCCGCCCATCTGCCGCGCCATCTGCTGCGCCTGATCGAGCTGGGCCTGACTGATTTTTCCGGACGTCAAAAGCTGCTGGAGCATCTGGTTTGGGTTTTGCCCGCGCATCTGCTGCATGAACTGCGGGAACGCCTGCATAAAATTCCCGCCGCCGGGCGACGGAGCGCCGGGGTTCATCTTCTGGTACAACGGATTAGCCATTGTCAGCCTCCTCTTTTTGCTTGCCCGACGTTTTGGGCGCGGGCCTTTTCAGCCGCTCGGAGAGGATGGCGTCCAGCTCCTCGCGCGTCACGTAGCCGCTCAGGTCGATGGGCGGGGGCGGGACGGCGGCGGTCTGCGGCGGCAGGTCGGTTTCGTCCACGGTGCGCAGTTTGCGCATCGACGGCACGCCCGCCGCGTCGACGGTTTTAATGTACACATACGGCTGCTCGCTGTCCCACAGGGGCACCGTGTTGCCGTTCGCCACAAGGTAGGCTTTCGCGCCCGCCTCGCCCTGCACCCAGATCATATTGTTCTGCGGCTGCATCGCGGGCGGCATCTGCATTGGCTGCTGCGCCATCTGATTTTGCCGCAGCTGCGCGAGCTGATCCGGCACCGGCTGCGTCTGCGCGGGATAGTATCCCGGCGCATAGCCCGCGCCGGACGGATACGCGGGGGAATACGGCTGATACGGATAGGCCATGCGATCACTCCTTTTCTCTGTGCGTTTGTTCTTCGTCAAAGCTCCAATAGTACGTCGGGACGCCGTTCGACGAATCCCACGAATCATAGATATCGCCGTCCCGCACCGCGACGACATGGCCGGGCAGAGCGAGCAGGTACGCGCCCTGCGGATGCTCCGCCGCGAAATCGGCCACGGTGTAGCAGTCGAGGCAGGCGTCCGGGATCAGATGGCGCGAGAGACCCTTGCTGCGCAGATATGCGCCCCATACGTTATCCGCCGACGGCATATCGCCCATGCAGTAGCCCTGCAGCGCGAGGGCGCAGTAGGCTTCGTCCCAATCGATGCCGAGCGTCCTGGCGATGGCGCGCACCGTGCAGTCGCCGACGCTTCGTCCCGTGGGGTTCGGGTTGTAGTAGACGTAGCTCATACGCCGCCCAGCTGCCGTTTCAGCTGATCGATCCCGGTGGCGGCGAGGCC
>CANRZX010000169.1 GCA_947644575.1 uncultured Clostridia bacterium
AATTTGCGGAAAAGGGATTAAGTTTTCGCCAAAGCGCCCGAATATGAAAAGTGAACGGGCAGGAAAACCGGCAGAATCACTAACGCTTGAGCGGCGGTTTCTTCTGACGAAAAAGTACACCTTTTTGTAAAATGTTGCCGCCGCAACAAACGCGGCGGCTTTTTCATGCAAAATAGGCCCCCCGGCTTTGCTGGGGGCCTATTCATACAAAAAAACGGGCGCCATAGCCGAAAAGCTATGGCGCCCATATATGTTTTCCCAATAAAATTGTGCGTACAGAAGCTTCCCCTCATCCGTCACGGCGTTCCGCCGCGACACCTTCCCCCTCAGGGGAAGGCTAAGAGGATAAATTTTAATCTAAAAGCTACGGAAATCTTCTTTTCTTCGCAGAGAAAAGAAGCAAAGGAACGCCGGGGGACTTTCCGCTTGGCTAAAAATTTTTGATTCCGAGTTCCATTGCAAGTCAAAAATTTTATATACGCTTCGCTCCGGCGCCCCCGCCCCCCTGACGGCAAATCGGTGCAGTAGGCCGCAGCCGTACAGGGTTCGCCGCCCCGTCACGGGCTGCGCTATATTCAAACTGCCTTTGCGTTTATGATGCCAGCAGGCCGCAACCGTTCAAGGTTTGCACTTTGCGTTCCCCTTCACGGGCGTCCCTTGGCTGGGTGTTGTTCCCCGATAAACCGGGACAGGTCCCAAATCAAAGAAGTGGACAGCGCCGCAAGACTGCTGGCGTGAAGGAAACATAATAGGCTCATCAGTCACCTGCGGTGACTGATGAAGTGGAATACCGTTTTCGCGCTCTATCGTATACGAGTTTTGTTTTCGCTTCGCGATTGGGATATTCCCTTTTTTGACCGGCTTTCATTGAGCCCGCCGCCTGCCGTTTGCGGCAGTGCCGCCCTTGCGGCAGCGGGATTCGGCCAGGTGCACGGCAGCGCTGGCGCCTTTGAAAACAGCATTCCTGTTTTCAAAGGCGCGCGCCGATTATAAAACTGAAAAACCGGGCAAAACGCCCAAAAAACGCGGGCAGGGAAAACCCCGCCCGCGCCGGAAAATTGTTTTTGGAAAAATCAGACGCCCGAATAGGCCGAGAAGCCGCCGTCGATGGGGATAACGACGCCCGTGATGAAGGACGCGGCCTTGTTGTTCAGGAGGAACAGCAGCGCGCCGTCCAGCTCTTCGCTCTCGCCAAAGCGGCCCATCGGCGTGGCGGCAAGGATCTTGCCGGTGCGCGCGGTGGGGGTGCCGTCGTCATTCCACAGCAGCTTCGCGTTCTGCTTGGTGGAGAAGAAGCCCGGGGCGATGGCGTTGCAGCGGATGCCGACCTTCGAGAAGTGTACGGCCAGCCACTGCGTGAAGTTCGAGATGGCCGCCTTCGCGCCGGAGTACGCCGGGATCTTTGTGAGCGGCGTATAGGCGTTCATGCTGCTGATGTTGATGATGTTGCAGCCCTCGCGGCCGACCATCTGGCGCGCGAACGCCTGCGTCGGGATCAGCGTGCCGAGGAAGTTCAGGTTGAACACGAATTCCACACCGGAGGCATCGAGATCAAAGAAGCTCTTGGTGTCGGCGTCGATGTCGCCGGCCTCAAAATATTCCTTGTCCGTGGTGGCGCGCGGATTGTTGCCGCCCGCGCCGTTCACCAAAATATCGCACTTGCCGAGATCCTTTTCCACGGCCTCCGCCACTTCGTAGCAGATGGCCTTGTCCAGCACGTTGCACTTGTACGCCTTTGCGACGCCGCCCTCGGCGGTGATCTCGCTGGCGAAGCCCTGCGCGGCCTCCTCGTTCAGATCGAGCAGCGCGACCTTCGCGCCCGCGCGCGCCAGCGTTTTGGCGAACGCGCTGCACAGTACGCCGCCCGCGCCGGTGACAACGGCAACCTTGCCGGACAGATCGGTATCCAGTACATTCTTGTTCATGGGAATCAAGCTCCTTTCAAAAATAGAGATGTCGGTTATGGCGCAAAGCCGCCCGGGTCGTGGCGAACGGCATCTGCGCGCGGAAAACGAAAAGAATTCAATCTCTTAAAAAGGGCGGCGCCTCGTCGGCATTCACGGACAAGTGCCGGGAATGCCGACACCGCTATAGCAAAAAGGGGCAATTTCGTGTGCAAAGTGCGCGAAATTGTCTCTTTTTGCGCCGGACTGCGCTCGCAGGTGCGTGCAAGCGAGCAACCGCCGCGCAGCGGCGGCTCTTAGCGAGTCGTAAAGGAACGCTAAGGGAAACCAAAAAGCGGCTGCGCAGCGTAGCTTTTTACAGGGCCCCCGCAAAATGGAGCAACGCGGAATTTTGTGGGGAAAAGGAAGAACGACGCAGCGGTGTGAGAAACGGGCAAAGCCCGTTTTGAACAGAGTGTAGTCCGTTCTGACGTGCGTTTGGTGTCCCTTAGGGCTGTCGACTTGATCGACAGACTATTTGCGGTCCTTCTCGCAGGCCTCGAACAGGCCGTTGATGTATGTCGCGCCGAGCGCGCGATCGAACAGGCCGTAGCCGGGCTTGCCCGTTTCGCCCCAGATCATGCGGCCGTGGTCCGGGCGGACATAGCCGTCGAAGCCCGTCTCCACGAGATTCTTGACGATCTCGTAAATATCTAAACTGCCGCAGCGCGACAGGTGGGCGCGCTCCTCAAAGCTGCCGTCCTCCATGATCTTGACGTTGCGGATATGCATGAAGCCGATGCGGCCCATTTCGCTGTATTTGCGCACCATTTTGGCCACATCGTTCGTCTTGGCGCAGCCGAGGCTGCCGGTGCACAGGCACAGGCTGTTGGCGGGGCTGTCGACGATCTTCAAAAAGCGGTCGAGATGCTCCTCGCACGTGATGATGCGGGGCAGGCCGAAGATGGGATACGGGGGGTCGTCCGGATGGATGGCCATCACGACGCCGCATTCCTCGGCCACGGGGATGACCTTTTTCAGGAATTTCTCCAAATTCCTCCACAGGCCCTCCTCGCCAATCGCGCCGTAGGCGCTGATCAGCTCGCGCACCTCCTCCTGCGAATAGCTGGAATCCCAGCCGGGCAGGTGGATGTCGTCCTTCAGCGGGTCGAGGCCGCGCATCTGGTCCCAGTACATGACAAGGCTCGTCGAGCCATCCGGGGCCTTTTTGTCCAGCTGCGTGCGTGTCCAGTCGAACACGGGCATGAAGTTGTAGGTGACGCACTTCACGCCGTATTTGGCGCAGCGGCGGATGTTCTCGCAGTAGACGTCGAGCAGCTCGTCCACATTATTGCGGCCCAGCTTGATGTCCTCATGCACGGGGATGCTCTCGACCACGTCGAACACAAGGCCGTGCGCCTCGCACTGCTCCTTCATTCTGGCGAGGCTCTCCTCGGGCCAGACCTCGCCGGGCTTTACGTCGTACACGGCCGAAACGATGCTCCGCATGCCGGGGATCTGGGAAATATACTCCAGCGAGATGGGGTCGGATTCGCCATACCAGCGAAATGACATTTTCATAGAAAAAACCTCCTGTCTGTGAAGCCGCCCCACGCGCTGCATGGAACGGAGCGAACCCGTACCGCGCGAAAGCGCAATACGACATGTTATTACTTATAGTTTATCACATCAAATCGCATAAAAAATTGTTATTATTGCTTGACGCATTGTAAAACTTGGCTTAAACTTAAAATCAAAGGCAATACGCGGCGCCCGCGGCGGCGCGCCGCGTCAAAATCAGGAGGGTGATACAAATGTTCACAGTGACAAAAACGACGCAGGGCGCGTACACGGCCTATGTGCTGGCGGACACCGACGCGGGCACGGCGGCGGTCGTCGTGCCGGAAAAGGGCGGCATGGTGACGAGCATCACGAAAAACGGCGACGAATACTCGTGGCTGCGCGAGCCGAACTTCTCCCTGCCCGAGCGCCCGCGCTGTGCGGTGCCGGTGCTGTTCCCGATGTGTGGCCGCGCGAACGAGGGCGGCAACACGTTTGGCGGCGTGAAGTACCCGATGGACATCCACGGGCTGGTCCACTCGATGCCGTGGGAGGTCGTGGAGACCGGCACGGACGGCGCGGCTAGCGTCACGGTGCGGGTGATATCGAACGAAGAGACGAAAAAAAGCTATCCGTTCGATTTCTGCGTGACGATCCGCTACGCGCTGCGCGGTTCGGAGCTGCGCTTCGAGCAAAAATACGCCAACACCGGAGATATGGACATGCCGTTCGCGTTCGGGTTCCACCCGTATTTCCGCATCTCGGACGTGCGCAAGCTTGTCTGGGAGATTCGTGCCGAAAAAACGGCGAATCCGGAGACCGGCGCGGACGAGCCGTTCGCGGGCGTCGATTTCCCGTATGACGACGACCAGACGACGCGCTATTACAAGGGCGTGCAAAGCCCGATGAAATTCACCGACACCGAGACGGGCCACGCCGTGACGGTTTCGTTCGACGGGCATTTCACGAACGCCGTGCTCTGGAGCCAGTGCCAGCTTGGGTTTGTCTGCATGGAGCCATGGAACGGCTTCCCCGCGAGCCTTGACACGCCGAACCACGAGGCGCTCGCCCCCGGCGCGGCGCTGGAGGCGGAGATGACGATCGGGTTCTGAGCCGCGCGAAGGCCGTTTTTTGACAAGGGCCTGTGGAAATACCGCAGGCCGTATACGGCAAAACAGGGACGCTGTGGCGTCCCTGTTTTGTTATGCAAAGGATTTTTATGCGTCCGCCTTCCGCCGGTTTCCGTGATACGCTTTCTGCGCATGAGGTTTTCTGTGTGTTTTCAGGGAGGCCAGCTTCGCAAAGCGGCTTGACAATGGGCGGGGCAATGTGTATAATCTATTTATATAAATCGTTTATGCAAATGGGGCCAAGGGAGAGATCAGAATGCCAAAGCAGCGGATTACCCGGGAAATGGTGCTGGGCGCCGCGTTTTCCATCGCGCGCGAGCAGGGAATGGAGCAAGTGCTGGTGAAAAATATTGCCGGGCGGCTGGGTTGCTCGGTGCAGCCGATCTACAGCTACTGCCAGAGCATGGAGGCGCTGCGGGAGGAGGTGACGCGCCGCGCGCACGAAGTCGCGCGGGCGTATGTCGCCGAACGGGTCGACGCAGGCGACCGGTTCCGCAGCACGGGCCGCGCATGGCTGGAGCTCGCGCAGCGCGAGCCGCAGATGTTCCGGCTGTTCCTCGCGTATCCCCGGCGGGACGTCGCGTCATGGGACGAGCTGTACCGCGCCGAGGCCGACCCGCGCGTCGCGGGCGTCATCGCGGACAGCCTTGGGCTTGACGCGGACGCGGCGCGGCGGCTGCATTTGCAGCTGCTCGTCTACACCGTGGGCCTTGGGACGATTTTTTCGACGACGCAAATCCCCGCAGAGGAGGTATTCGCCCGGCAGGAGGACGCCTACGAGGCGTTTTTCCGTCAGGCGGCAGGGATGTCAAAGGAGGGGGAAACAGATGAATGAATCAATCGTGATCGTATACAGAAGCAAAACCGGCTTTACGCAGCGGTACGCCGAGCAGCTTGCCGGGGAACTGGGCTGCGCGGCATGGGCGGAGCGGGACGCGGGGCCGGAGAGGCTGCGCGGCTGCCGGACGCTCGTGTTCGGCACGCGCGCCCACGCGGGACGCGTCGACGGGCTGAAGCGGGCGCTGCGGCTGCAAAGGCAGAGCAGCGCGCGGCTGGTGCTGTTCGTGACGGGCGCGATGCCTGGCGACGCGGCGGCGCTCAACGCGTTCTGGCGGCAGAACCTGACGGAGGAACAGCTGCGCGAGATTCCCCACTTTTATCTGCAGGGCGGCCTGTGCTACGAGCGCATGGGCCCTGTGGACCGCTTTTTGATGCGCGGCTTTGCCGCGATGCTGCGCGGCAAAAAGGACAAGACACCCGAGGACGAGGCGACGGAGCGGGCCATCGCCCATTCGTTCGACTGCTCCGACCCGGCTTTTCTGCGGCCGCTGGCCGAGCTGCTGCGCGAAGCGCCGTAATGGGGGCGTGGCCAATCGGCTCATCAAGAGATAGGGTCAAGAAAAAGCGAGCCCATACCGAGTCCGCTTTTTTAATTTATGTCAGCTTTACCACAGCTCCGCCGCAAAGGCGCTGAAATGCTCCTGCGTCCACAGGGCGGGCGTGCCGCCGGTGTGCAGGAAAATCGCGCCGCCCCCGCGCTGCCGCGCGGCGTCGCAGAAGCCGCGGAACGCCTTGGCCGTATAACAGGGGTCGAGAAAAATGCCCTCCGTGCGCGCGAGCAGCCGCACCGCCGCGCGTGTTTTTTCGTCGGGGACATTGTAGCCCGCGCCCGCGTAGTCGTGCCCATCCCCGGCGTAGAGGAGGTCCAGCTCGGACGGGTCGGGGGAGAGGTCGAGCCCATAGGCGGCGCCGAGCTCGCGCGCGAGCGC
>CANRZX010000170.1 GCA_947644575.1 uncultured Clostridia bacterium
CGGCCGATGGCCTCACCCACGCGCTCGAGCAGCGCGGCGTCCCAGCCGCCGACCAGCGTCACCGCCGTGGGAAAGCACGTGGCGGGCAGCGAGTGGTGGACGCGCAGCATCGCGAGGCCGCCCTCCGCCGTCTGTCGGCGCAGCCCGTGCGGGCCGTCGCACAGAACGACGCCCGGCACGCCGCGCCGGGGCATCGCCTTGGTCCGCCAGAAATTTTTGCCGGAGCACAGGGCGATCTTCTCTTTCAAGGTCATTTGTGATAAAACGTCGTCAGCCCACATTGCGCTGCCCCCCTGTGATAGAATCATAGCACAGCGGCCCAATTCCGCCGATTTATTCAGTGATTACATAAGGAAAACGCGCGGCTTTTTCGCGGCGCGCCTGCCCTCTTTATTGTACCATTTCGCGCCGGGATTGCAAGCAGGGAGGGGTTCGGGCACGCCGCGCGTTTTGAAAAGAGTTCTGCAGATCGGTTCATTTGTAATTGATAAATAGATTAAAATATGCTATGATTTGACCAGCGACAGAAATTTTACGCCGCGCCGCGCGGCGGAAAAGGGGGACGCTTTATGGCGCACACAGTGCTTGTCACGGGCGCGGACGGCTTTATCGGCAGCCATCTCGCCGAGGAGCTGGTCAAAAAAGGCGAAAAGGTGAAGGCCTTCTGCTACTATAATTCGTTCAACAGCTGCGGATGGATCGATTCCCTCGCGCCCGAGCTCCGCCGTGAGATCGAGGTGTTCATGGGCGACATCCGCGACCCGAACGGCGTGCGCACGGCCATGCAGGGGCAGGAGCGGGTGTTCCATTTAGCGGCGCTGATCGCCATCCCGTTCAGCTATCATTCGCCGGACAGCTATGTCGATACCAACATCAAGGGCACGCTGAACGTGCTGCAGGCCGCGCGCGAGCTGGGCACGCAGCGCCTGCTGGTGACGTCGACGAGCGAGGTGTACGGCACCGCGCAGTACGTGCCGATCGACGAAAAGCACCCGTATCAGGGCCAAAGCCCTTATTCGGCGACGAAAATCGGCGCGGACCGCCTGGCGGAAAGCTTCTGGCGCAGCTTCGACGTGCCGCTGTCCATCGTGCGGCCGTTCAACACCTATGGCCCGCGCCAGTCCGCGCGCGCCGTCATCCCCACCATCATCACGCAGCTTTTGGCCGGGCGCACCGAGATACGGCTGGGCAGCCTCGCCCCGACGCGTGATTTCAACTATGTCAAGGACACCGCCGCGGGCTTTATGGCCATCGCGGACTGCGACGCGGCCATCGGGCAGGAGCTGAACATCGCCACCGGGCGCGAGATCTCGATCGGCGCGCTGGCCGAGGAGCTGATCCGCCAGATCAATCCGGCCGCGCGGGTGGTGTGCGAGGCCGAGCGCCTGCGCCCCGGCAAGAGCGAGGTGGAGCGCCTTCTGGGCGATGCGTCCCGCCTGCGCGCGCTGACGGGCTGGCGTCCGGCGTACACGTTCGAGCAGGGCCTCGCCGAGACGATCGAGTGGCTGCGCGGCAATTTGTCCGGCTACAAGGCGGACGAGTATAATTTATAATCGGACAGGCCCAAAGGAGCGCGGACAGGCCGCCGCTCTCCGCGGGCTATGGCTGCATCAGCCATATAATTCAGGAAGGGTCCGCTTGTTTCAAGGCTTGTAAAAGTGGTGTTATGATGTCGAAATTCTCACAAAAATGCGCGCGCCTGTGGGAAAAATCGTGGGTGCGCTGGCTGTGCGGCTATCCGGCCGTGCTGGTGTGCGGCGTAGCGCTGATTTACTATTGGCGCGTGGTCTATCAGCTTGGGCTGGATACGCCGGGCTCCGCCCTCTCCCTGACGGCGGCGGCGTGCGGCGTCTTTTCGGCCGTGTATCTGCTGGTATTCTTGGGCGCGCGCTTTCTGCGGCAGGAGCTGGCCGTGAAGACGGCCGCGCTGATCGCGCTGGCGGGGCTGTTTTTTGTGCTTGTGAACCCGCCCCTGCAGGCCCCGGACGAGAACGAGCATTTCCTGCGCGCGTACTCCATCGGCAGCGGGAATTTCCGGTTCGATCAGCGGGAGGATTACCCCGACGACGTCGATCTGCTGATCAAATATTTCAACGGTCCGGTCGCGCACACGCAGGAGGGCGGCCTCGCGGGCGGCTACAGCCGCTACGCGAGCGACGTGACCGAGGGCGCGGCGGCCGAAAACGCCTCCACCAAGGTGCAGCAGCTCGTGCCGTATCTGCCGCAGGCGGCGGGCGTCGCGGCCGGGCGTCTGTTCGGCGCGGACGCGATGACGTGTATGTATCTGGCGCGCATCGCCAATCTGCTCGCCTACGCGGCGCTGTGCGGCGCGGCGGTCTATTTTGCCGCGCGGCTCCGCGCGGTGCTGATCGCCGTGATGATGTGCCCGATCGCGCTGTTCATCGCCGGCTCGTGCAGCTCGGACGGCGTGTTCCTCGGCCTTGTGTGGCTCTTTATCGGCCTGTGCCTGTCCGACCGGATCACGCTGCGGCGCGCCGTCACGCTGGCGGTGTGCTTCGGCGTCACGTTCCACGCGAAAAGCACCGTGCTGGCGCTGCTGCCGCTGCTGGCGCTGCTGCCGGCGTGGGAATGGCGGCTGAAGGACAAGGGTGAGGAGCGGACCGTGGTGATCCAGCGCCGGTTCATTCCGGTCATCGTGCTGGGGGGCGGGCTGCTGCTCTATCTGCTGCTGAATCAGTATACGGCGCTCGTCAGCAATTACGGGGCGTTTGCGTATTTCGACCCGAACATCGACCCGGCCGCGCAGACGCGGTTCATCTTCTCCAACCTGCCGCGCTACGCGGCGGTGGTCTGCTACACGCTGTACCGAGACGCTTTCTGCGTGTTTTCAATGGGCTCCTTCGGGTGGCTGGATGTAAAAATCGATCTTGTGAACTGGGCGTCCCCGCTGCTTTTGCTGTTCGCCGCGGCGTGCAGTGCGCGGGAGGGCGCGCGCGAGCCGAAAAAGACCGGCTGGGCGATGGGCGCGATGGCGGCGCTGATCTACGCGTTCACCTATACGGGGATGTACCTGACGTGTACGCCCGTCACGCTGCCGGAAATCAACGGCGTGCAGGCGCGCTATCTGCTGCCCGCGTTTTTTGCGCTGCTGGTGCTGGCCGCGATGCTGATCGGGCGTACGATGCGCCTGCAGGACCTGCGGCCCGGCGAGCCGCAGAAAACGCCGCCCGCGTGGCGCGTGCTGCATCTCTCGTTCCTGTGGGCGGCGGTCAGCGCGCTGCTGCTGTTCCAGCGGTATTATATCGAGGTCTGAGGCGCGGGACCGGGCTTGGTTTTTACTCCATAGCTTCGCGAAAAAAGGAGTGCGTTTTTTGATCGCTTTGACGGAAATTCTCATCACCTTCGCCGCGCTGTTGGCGCTGTGCCTGTTTCTCCATGTGAAAACGGGCCTGCCCTCCGGCGCGGCGCCGCTGTTCGTTTTGTGCGGCACAATGGTATGGTACAGCGTGTGGGGCAGCGTGCGCCTGCTCGTCCCGGCGGGCGCGCTCTGGTTCGGCGCGGCGCTGGCCGCCGCCGTCTGGCTGTGGCGAAGCCGGGGGAAAATTGCGCCGCGCGCGCTGCTCTCGCCCGCTTTTCTCTATTTCGTGCTGGCGTCGCTGGCCGTGTTCGTGCTGTTCGCGGCGCGCCGCCCCGTCTTTTCCGAGTGGGACGAGTTCAGCTTCTGGGGCATCGCGGCCAAGGTCGTCAAGACGGAAAATCAGCTCTATACCTTCAACCCGGGCGAGATGCGCGCCACGACGTTCGTGCCCGGCCTCATCATGCTGGACTACGCGTTCCAGTTCCTCGGCGCCGCGTTTGTGCCGTGGAAGGTATACGCCGCGTATGACATGCTCTACTTCGCGGTGTTCGCGGCGGCGTTCGCGATGCTGGGGCAAAGGCACTGGCACATCGCCGCGCCCGCCGCCGCTGTGCTGACGCTGACGCCGTTTTTGCTGACGGTGTATTACCGCGACATTTATGTGCGCACCATTTATATGAACGCCTACGCCGATATCCCGATGGGGCTTTTGTTCGGCGCGGGGCTGGTGATTTACTTCGCGCCGCGCAAAAAAACGCCCGCCGTGCTGCTGGGCGCGCTGCTGGCCGTCACGGCCACGTGCCTCGTCAAGGATATGGGCTTCGCGCTGTGCCTGATCGCGGCGGCGATCATCTGCTTTGATCTGCTGTTCGTGGAAAAAGAGGACGTGCCCTTCTTCCGGTTGAAGGGGCTGTGGGGCAAGCTGTGCTGGTGCGCGTCGCTGGTAGCCGCGCCCGTGGCGGCGTTCCTCGGCTGGGCGGCGCATATGAGCGTGGTGCTCGGCTCGAACCGGTTCGACATCGGCGGCGTGCAGAACATGGGCATGGTCCAGATGGTGACGACGGGCCTCGCGGAGCTGGTCGGCATCGGCCGCACGCAGAAATTCACCGACATCATGGGCCTGATGTGGCGCGCGCTGTACACCATGCGGATGACGATGTTCAGCCTTGGCGGCGAGCAGACGCGCATCGGCGGCCTGCTCAACGGCTCGGGCGCGATCGTCATCGCGGGGATCCTGACGATTTTCCTTGCGGCGTTCCTGTTGGGAAACCGGCGCATGCGCGTCCGCACCGCGTGGCTGGCGCTGTGGAGCACGCTGGGCTTCGCCGCGTTTTATATCTTCACGGGCTTCACGTATATTTATGTCTTTCCCGAGGAATTCGGCTACGGGCTGGGCGATTACAACCGCTATATCTATCCTTATTATCTCGGCTGGTTTGTGCTGGCGCTCTCGATGCTGTGCGCGTCGCTGAAGAACACGCGCCCGGGGGGCTTGGGCGCGCTGTTCCTGCTGGCGCTGTGCGGCGGGTGCATCTGGCGCGCGGACGCGTTTTTGCAGCCGCAACTCTCCGTGCTGGATTATCCCGACACGTTTTATTTGGAGCGGAAGGAGCAGCAGGCCCGCGTCGAGGACGCAAAGCGGCATCTGAACCGGGACGACCGGGTGTTCCTCGTGTCGCTCGCGCCGTTCGGGCTCGAGTGGTTCCAGTATTATTATGAATTTTATCCGGACGTCGCCGTGGACTACAGCTTCGGCTGCGGGCCGGAGTTTTCGCCTGACATCGTCCGCCGCGCGGACGCGATGCCGAAATTCTTCACCGAGGAGCAGGTGGAATACTTCTCCACCCAGCCCTTCACGGGCAAGGTGTGGTGCGAGTACCTGCGCGCCAGCGGCTGCACGGCCGTCTTTCTGGATCAGTGGAACGACGCCTTTGCGGCGGATTACGGCGGGCTGTTCACCGACGGCCTGCAGAGCGGCGCGCGGCTGTACCGCATCAAGGAGGACGGTGCGGGCATGCGCTTTGTGCCCGCGGGCGGAGAGGAGGCGGCGTCATGAGGCGGTGGCTGGAATATGTCCGGGGCGCGCGCGAAAGCGGCAGGCGGCTGGTCGCGCTGTGCTACGCGGTGTTTTTCGCGGGCAGCCTGCTGTTCGCGCTGTACAGCGCGGCCGAGGACGGCGTGCGCCGCCTGGCCGGCGACGTACAGCGCATCGAACTCGACGGCGCGCGCACCGACGCGTTCGAACTGCTCAACCTCGAGCAGGACGGCGCGCGGTACCGCTCCACAAGCATCGACCCGCGTATGGAACTGGACCTTTCGCTTGTCTCCCCGGGCAGCGAGGCCATCTATGTGCGGAGCGTCACGATCTACTTTGGCGGGATGAACAAGGACCCGGGCGAGGTGTGCGTCTTTTTCAAGCCGAAGCCGGGCATGCCGGAATATGACGCCATTTACCGCGTGTGGGGCTATAAGGATGCGCAGAATGTCTACCGCTTCGCGCTGCCGATGGGCGAGCTGTACGGCATCCGCATCGACCCGGCGATCTATTCGGACTTCCAGTTCGAACTGGAGCGCATTGTGCTCAACGAGCCGCGCGGCCTGCTCACGCGCCTTGCGCCCACGCGCCCGTGGCTGCTGGCCGCCGCCGTCGTGCCGCCGCTGGCCGCGAGCGCGCTGTACTGGGTGTTCCGCGCGCGGGAGCGGCGGCGGGAAAAACGGCGGTCGAAGGGCAAGGGAAAGGCGTAATTTTAACAATAAAATAACAGGATTTTGATTTGAAATCTCCCTCGTGCCCGCAGGGCGCGGGTAAATTGAAATCCGCTTTTTCGATTACGGCTCGCGCATGTCATTCTTACTGTTAAGCGAGCCGCGAAA
>CANRZX010000171.1 GCA_947644575.1 uncultured Clostridia bacterium
GAAGGCCAACCGCCGCGCAGCGGCGGCTCTTAGGCCGTAGACCGCCCCCTTGGAATCCCTGACGGCTAACAAGGACTGCTTTTTCGCGGCCCCGCTAACAATAAGAATAACATACGCGGGGCCTTTTCCGAAAAAGCTGATTTCCATTTACCCGCGCCCTGTGGGCGCGAGGAGTTTTCCTATTAAAAACTTATTATTTTCATAACTTCCCCCGCCGCGGAAAAGCCGCCGCGGGCGTTCACAGAGGATACGCCCTTCCGTCCAGCGCGGCGGACGCGAGGACATCGCCCCGATAGACCAGCTTCAGCGAAAAAAACGGCGCGTCCCGCTCCAAAAGCTCCAAAAAAATCCGGTCGCCCGCCCACATGGGCAGCGAGCGCGCCGCGCGCTTTTCCACCCACGCGAGCGCGCCCTCGCCGCATTCCTCGGACAGCGTCCCCGAAAAGCCGTCCGCCGTGAACAGGTGCATGTACTCCGTTTCGTACACGTCCGAGACGAACGTGACTAGCCCCCGATAGCGCCAGCGCGTCAGCGTCAGGCCGGTTTCCTCGCGCACCTCGCGGAAGAGGCAGTCCTCCGGGCTTTCGCCCTCCTCGCATTTGCCGCCCACGCCGATCCATTTTCCGCCGTTCTCATCATTCCGCTTTTTGTTGCGGTTCATCAGCAGCCAGCGGCCCTCGTGCTCGATATAACAAAGCGTCGTGTTCTTCATCGCCGTCAGAAATTCCCGCCGTTCCAGCCCCAGTCCGGCGTCTCGCTGTACTTGACATAGACGCGGGCGGGGTCGAGCGAAAGCACGGCGTCCAGCAGCTCGCAGACGCGCGCCGTCAGCGCGCCGTACGCCTCCGGCGACGCGCCGCCGTAGACGGATACGTCCACCATCGCGGCGGGCTCGTCCGACCCGGCGAACCACAGCGCGCACTCCGGCTCGACACGCACCATCAGCCAGCGCTCGCTTTTGCCGGGGAGCGCTTCGACCGCCTGCCCCAAACGGGCTTTTATCAATTCCCGCTCGGACTCCGACACGGGCAGATTGGTCTGCACATGAATATACGGCATGTTGATTTCCTCCTGTTTCATCCGTTTTGTTTACACGCTCCGCCGCGCGGTCATCGCGCGAGCCAGCTCGCCGCAAGGTCTACCCAGCCCTCGCACTCCGGCTGGACGCCCCTGCCCTCACGGTTCTCCGTCAGCTTCGACGCGAGCGCCAGCCCGTGGCCGCCGACGGAGTAGATATGCGCCTCGAACGGCACGCCCGCGCGGCGCAGCGCCGTCATCAGCAGCAGCGAGTTCTCCACGGGGACGGCGGGGTCGGTATAGGTGTGCCACAAAAAGGTCGGCGGGAAGTCCCCCGTCACCCGCCGCTCCAGCGACACCTCGGCCCGGCGTGCGGCGTCGGCGTCCTCCCCGAGCAGATTGTCAAACGAGCCCTTATGAGCAAATTCGCCGCCCGTGATGACGGGATAGCACAGAACCATCCGGTCGGGGCGCATTTCCTCGGGAGAGAGGCCCGTTTCCCGCGCGAGGAACGGCGCGTTCCAGAACGCGCCTAAGCTGCCCGCCAAATGCCCGCCCGCCGAAAAGCCGCAGACGGCGACGCGCGACGCGTCGGCGTAAAACGACGCGTCGTTCGCGCGCACCCACGCCATCGCCCGGGCCAGCACGCACAGCGCCACCGGGAACCGCGCCGGCGCGCAGGGGTAGCGCACCACGCCCACATGAAAGCCGCGCGCGCACAGCGCCAGCGCGATGGGCTCGGCCTCCCGGTCGCTCGTATGGGCATACGCGCCGCCCGGGCAGACGATCACGACCGGCCGGCAGTCGCCTGCCGCAAGCTCGGGCGAGGCGTCCAAGAAATAAGTATCCATCCAAGCGTTCTCCACGCCCAGCGGGATCCGTTCACATTTCATTCCAATACATCCTTTCCGGCGGCGGGACGACCCATCCGCGGCTTTTATCTTTTTGACGGACCGCCCAGCGCCAGCGCGGCCAGCTCCTCCGGCGTGCGAGCAAGGAAAGACGCGCCCGCGGCGCGCAGCTCCGCCTCGGTGCGAAAGCCCCACAGAACGCCGCACCCGGCGACGCCCGCGTTGCGCGCCGTCTCCATATCGACGCCGCTGTCGCCCGCGTACAGCACCTCGCCCGGGGCAAGGCCGAACGACGTGCGCATTTCGTTGACAAGATGTGGGTCCGGCTTTGTGAGCGTGCCGAGCGTGTGCCCGGCCACCGCGTCAAAGACGCCGGGGAAATAGTGCGCGATGACGCCCTGCGTCAGCGCGTTTTCCTTATTGGAGACAACGCCGAGCCTCACGCCACGCGCCTTCAGCGACGTCAGTAGCGCGGGGATTCCCGGATACGGCGCGGTCGTGTCCTGCTTGTGCGCGTCATAATATGGGAAAAACAGCGCGGCCGCGCGGCGCTGCGTCTCCTCGTCCTGGTGTCCGGAGGGCAGAAAGCGCTCGATCAGCCTCGGCACGCCGTTACCCACCATATATTTATACTCCTCCACCGTGTGCGTGGGCCAGCCCAGCGCGCGCAGCGTTTCGTCGGCGGCCGCCGCCAAATCGCCGATGGTGTCGAGCAGCGTGCCGTCCAAATCAAACAGTACCGCCTTGTACAATGTTCTCGCATCCTTTTCTCCATTGACTGTCACACTGCCACGCGCCCGGAGCGGTTCACCGCCGCACCGCGCGGAATAAGATGACGCGTCCTATGGCGGAAACGGCAGCTCCCGCGCCAAATACTGCAGCGCGCCGCGTACCCGACAGCGCAGCCCACACGGCAGGTGCAGCAGCACGTCGCAGCGCCCGGCGCTGACGGAAAACGGGTTTTCCAGCAGCGTATAAGCAATATCCGGCGTCAGCACGCATACCTCGTGCCGCGTGAAAAACCGCGTGAAGCACACGGAGAGCGTCCGGCCGCCGTTCGCGCGGATCCCCTCGCGGAAAAAGCCCTCCAGCGAGACAAGCAGCGACGCAGCCGCCAGCACGGCGGGCACGCACAGCATGGGCAGCAGCTGCGGCATCGCATAGGACGCCACGCCGCACACCGCCAACGAAAGCGCGAGGCAGGCGCCCGGCTGCCACAGGTACTGCACCGGGCTTTTCCGCGCGGGCGCGCAAAGCGGGCCGTCCGGCGGGCGAAAGCCCGGCAGCAGCCGCGCGAGCGACTGCTCGTTTCCTTTTTTATAGACCATAACCGGCACATCCCCGCCGCGGAAGCTGCCCGCCGAAAGGTAGACGGGATAGCGGCGCAGCAGGCGCGCCGCAGGCGAAACGCACACGTCGCATGCGGACACGCGCGAGACAAGGACACGCCGCTCAACGCGCGTGAGGAAGCCGCCGCGGCTCACAATCACTCCGCCGCTGCGGCACACCTGAAAGCCCGCCGTGCGCAGCAGCGCGTACAGGAACGTAAAGCTCATCACCGCAAAGCCGAGCGTCACAAGGAACGCGAGGCCCATCGGCAGAAAGCGCGCCGCAAAGAGCGCGGCTTCGCGCAGCGTGTCCAGCGCGAGCTGCTGAAAATCCATCCCCAGCAGCTCGTCAAGCTGGCGAAGGCCCCACAGCGCGAACAGGCTGCTGGTCAGGATATTCGCGCTCAGCATCACAAAGGTCAGCCGCTCAAAGCCCGTCGGTTCGAACACCGCGCCCTCGGCCTGTACGGGCAGCAGCGCATCGGCCACGGCGGCGGCGTCTTTTTTTCGCAAATACAGCGTATACCGGCGCGGCGCGGCGTTCGTATGGAAATACAGCGTCACGCGGCTCGCGCCGAGCAGCCGGCAGTACAGCGGCCGTTCGACGGCGAGAGCGGCAACGCTTTGCCGTGTGAAAACATGGCGGCTGCGCAGAAAAATCCCCTGCTCAACGCAGACGGCTTCCGCCTCCCACCCAAAAGATGTGGCGTGCCAAAGCGCCAACGCGACGGCGGCGCTGAAAAGCAGGATGGCCGCGTCCTGCGTCAGCGCCAGCCACAGGCTATCTAAATCAAACTCGATCAGCGCACGCAACATCGGCACAAGGCACAACAGCAGGCCGTACCGCAGATAGCGCAGCGTAAAAATGATATGGAACCGCCGCCCGCTCACGAAAGCCGCCCCCCGTGCGTCAGCCGCGCGGCCAGCGCCTCGGCGTCCGCGCGCCGCAGGCCGGGCGCGACGGTGGTGACACCGCTGGAATACAGAAAAAGTAGGCACGTCCCCGTCATGCGCTGCAGCGGCGACTGCACAATGTGGCAGCCCGTCACAAAGCGCAGCGGCACGCGGCGCGTCACGGGGAACAGCAAGCCGCGCCGGAGCGTCAGATGATGCGCCCCCACGCGCAGGACACAGGAGGAAAGACGCTGCGCGAGGATGACGAAGCACACGGCCAGCCACAGCAGCAGCCCCATCAGCGTGGAGACAAAGCTGTCCTTCCAGAACGGCAGGCAGATCAGCGCACCCAGCCCGGCCAGCCACGCGCTCACGACCGCCGCGCCGCGGCGGGGAACGGTATATTCCATTCTCCTCGCCCTCCTTGGATAGGATTTTTCTATAGGGGTTTTCTATAAGCATTACAAAAATCTTCTTTTGTTTGAAGGAAGATCTTCGTGCTTTTTTCCTAAAATGTATCGCGGTTTTTCAGCACGTCCCCGAGTAGGGGCGGGGCTTGCCCCGCCCGGGATGGCCGCTGCGATTTTTTGTTTTTCGGGCGGGGCAAGCCCCGCCCCTACGCAGAATGTGCGGAAGAATCGCGATATGCTTTGCGGTCAAATGTATGGATTTTCCATCTGATTTGCATCAATCCGTGCATAACGAAACGCAAAAAGTCACACATCGGTCAAGCGCCAGTTTTTCGCCAGCTCATGGAAGGCCGTGTTCTTGGCCAGCACGACGACCTTGTCGCCCTCCTTCACGCAGGTGTCGCCGCGCGGGATCAGCAGCTCGCCCGCCCGCGTGACAGACACGACCACCGCGTCCTTCGGCACAGCGATCTGCGCCAGCGTCTTTCCCTCATGGACAAATTTTTCCGGCACCAGCACCTCGGTCAGCGAGGCCGTGCCCTCCGCGAGGGGCAGCAGCTGGCGGATCGCCGCTGTCTCCACCTCGCGCTCAAGCAGCTGCGTCAGATTGTCCGTGGCGCTGACGGCGGTATCCACGCCAAGCGATTTCAGCACGGCGGTGTTTTTCGGGTTGCTGACGCGCGCCACAGTGCGCCGCACCTTGAACACCTGCTTTGCCACCTGGCAAGCAATCAAATTGATCTCGTCGCGCCCGGTCACAGCGGCCAGCGCCCCGCAGGACGCGATGCCCGCGTCCCGCTGCACCTCGGCCAACGTCCCGTCGCCGCACACCACTGTCAAATCAAGGCTGTCCGCCACACGGCGGCACAGAGCGGGGTCGTCGTCGATCAGAATCGGCGTATGCCCGTTCCCGGAAAGGGTTTTGGCGAGATAAAAACCCACGTTGCCGCCGCCCACAATACAAACGCGCATTTTGCTTGCCCCTTTCTGTCAGTCGGCCATTTCGGCAAAGACAATTTTATCGTCCACATGGATGACCGGGCCGGTGCAGGCCAGCTCCATCGTACCGTTCGCGCGCTGGACACCGAATATCTGCATCCCCGGGCGGGGCAGCCGTGCCTCGGCCAAGGGGCGGTTCCACAAAGCGCGCCCGGCCGGGACGGCGGAAAAGTTCGCCGTAGAGGAGCCGAACACCACGCACTGCGTCTCGCTGTCCTCCTCCTGCAGAATGCCCGCGAGCAGGCCCTGCGCCGTCAGGTTTGTGCCGCAGACGATGCGCAGGCCGAAGCGCTCGGTATAGACCTCCTTGCGCGAGGGATCCTCGACGCGCGCGATCACATGCTCCACGCCGAACAGCTTCTGCGCAATCTGCGCGGCCATCAGGTTGATGTTGTCGTCGCCCGTCACGGCGGCCACCGCGTCGCAGGCCTCGATGCCCGCGCTGCGCAGCACATCGTCGTCAATGGGCACGCCCGCCACCGCCATTCCGGAAAACGGGGGCTCCATCTCCCGCAGGAGCGCCAGCTTCGCGGCGTCCTCGTCGAGCACCGAGACGTCGTGGCCGAGCCGTTCCAGCACACCCACCAGCCGCCGCCCCACATGGCCGCAGCCTATAATCAGTATATTCATTTTCATCCCCCGGCAATCTTC
>CANRZX010000172.1 GCA_947644575.1 uncultured Clostridia bacterium
CAATGGTCAGCGCTTTTTCTGCCGGAACGTCCGTCAGCTCTGCCAGCAGCTCATTCATTTCCTCGGCCACGTCCTCCGGAGCTGCTCCCACTTCCTCACGGCCTGTCACAGTTTCATGGTGCTTGTATTCCCCGGGGCACTCCCCAAGTTGGTACCTCCGGGTATCGTAAGTGTTTTGTGTCAGCCGGTACTGAAACTCTTTGATCAGCGTCTCGTCCAACGGCCGTTGTTCCCCGAACGCTGTCAGAAACAATTCATTCGCGTCCTTTGCATTGCGGATCTCAAACAGCGTGCGCAGATCGCCGGTGTAGGATGTCACGCCGTCATGCTCAAAAATTTCCCGCGTATCATGGTAGGTGATATGCTCGTTTTCGATTTTTCCCGAATGATAGGCAAAGGCGATACTGTGTCCGTTCAGCGCCTCGGCAAGCTGCGCATCCGTGGTGATGTTCCTGCCTTGCCAAAGCGCAACCGCTTTTTTGTATTGCTCCATCCTCGAAACCTCATCTCTCCGTATCTTCGTCCTCTTTTAATCAGTATACCACAAAACCGTTCCCTGTGCTGCCGGAATTTTGCAGGAGCTTCACATTTTCTGATGGCTCCAATACGCCTCTGTCCGATCATCTTCCCGGCCTGCTGCGACACAGCAGGCGTAAGCGAGGAACATGCCAAGCAACACAAACAAAAGTATCACTATACCGTTCTCTCCTTTATATATATAAGTACATCGCTTGCCGAACACTCTGTTCACTCCTTGTCCCGCTCCACGCGCTGCCGGTATGTTTCCATAATCAATTCCAGCAGATTCTTTTCCGCGTCAGGCACATCCTGCGGCGCAAAACAGATTCGCGCATGATAGCCGCCATATTCCCGTTCAAGCACAGGCGTTTCTCTTGCTGCTATATTCATAACACTTCACTCCCCTTTTCGATCCATGGCAGGCCCAAACCAAAACAGGCAGCCCTCTGGTAAAGCCGCTGCGAGACATTTTTGAGCCGCAGGCCGGCGTAGGCATCCTCTGCCGTGCAGAGCAGCACCGCGCCGTGATCCTGCAGTACCCCCATGATCCTGAACAGCGTATAGGAATCCTCGCTCAGTCGGAAAACGTCCCGCACAAGCACAGCAGTCGCATATCGTGTGCGGATCGCGCGCAGGACGTCTTTCAAACCCTGCCGGTCGAGCGTCCTGCCGTCGCTTCTGTCCTGTGACATGCCGACGATGGGGATGCTCCGCTGCTCGGCCTCTCCCAGCAGCCGGGACATCTGCCCGATCACGACGCTGGAGTGTACATCCGGATCGCGCGCATAGGCCCATACCCTGCGGTTTTGTTCTTCTTTCATCCGGCTTTTTCCTCCAGTCCATAATATTCCGGGCTTTTTCTGGCGCGGATGAACCGCTCCACCTCAGCGATGTCGCTTGTCAGTGGGCTGGGCGGTAAAGCCATGCGCACCTCGTTATGATAATGTGCGCCGGGCGCGGCGCGTCTGTCCAATATTGCAATGACGCAGGTGTCTGTCTCGGTTCAGATCGCCCGGCCATCTCCCTGCCGCAGCTTTGTCTGCATCTCAGAAACAATGGCCCTATCAATGTACTCTCTCAGATTCTAACGTTATACCCCATATCGACTCATAGCCTTGTGTGGCAGTTATAAGATTTCGCAATATTTTTATGAGACTTATCATTAACATACACTACGGATGCGTTGACAAAGCATTAATTTGTATTGACATTTGATACATTTAAATATATCCTAAAGAAGGAGGGATATATATGGTCTATGAAAAGCTTACGGCACCCATAGTATGGCATGAAAAAACAATTTCACAAATTCAGAACAATCCTTTTTTTTATATTTTTGTTATTGTTGTAATACTTGCTTTTTTTGCAATTCCACAGCAGTTTTGTAAGAAAAAAGTGTCAGTGATTATACTTGTAATATTAGGATTAGTGGCATCCGTTGCCCTTTCAATATTTTTTCCCTTCCTTGGCCAACCTGACGAACTTTCATTTTCTTCTTCATTTACAGAAACTAACGAAAGTGGAAGTTTAGTTGAGTATAGATATAATATATATGATGATGAAGAAATCAAAATCAGAGCTGATGCAATTAATAATGATCTTTCCAGCAAAGGAATGTATATTAATCCTGACAAACTAAAGGCTTTCATTTATGCGATGAATGGAGATTACTCTCTTTGCGATTCGGAAGATGTTTTAGGCGATGTCGCTCTCATAATTATAAATTCCAATATCGATTTTATCAACATCTTACGACATGGATTTGATGAAGAGCAGAATCGTTCTGTAACAACTTTTTCATCATTAGCCGATATTTTCCGAAATCCAGAAGACTATGAAATGGTTTTATTTTGGCAAACAAAATACAATCAGATATATTCAGAGATATATACACAAGGGCCAACAGAATCCAGTATACGTGATCTGGATGAATATTGTGTAACACTCTATGAAACATTTCTTTTTTTTGAACCTGTTGAAATAGATGAGGAAACCATATCAACTGTATACAATATTTCAGATGAAGCCGAATTTGTTATTTTGTTTTGTATGAACAGTTTGATGTCATGCGCTATTACCAGTCCAAACGGAGGTGCAAGAGATGGCATTATCTTATTTGAAAACGGAAATGGAGAAACAATGTCTATGGAAATACGTACTATGTCCGAAGGGCTTGAACATATATGCTCAAATGCATTTTCCGAATTACTTAGTCGACATGGTTTCTGCAAAGATTAAATAATAATTTTTCTATGTATATAGCAATTTGCTTTTATTTTGTGCACTGGATTCTAATCGCAAAACATTTCGCACTACGCATAGTACATCCATATTATATGCGGATCGCGCGTAGAGCGTCTTTCAGGCCCTGTCGGTCGAGCGTCCTGCCGTCGCTTCTGTCCTGTGACATGCCGACGATGGGGATGCTCCGCTGCTCGGCCTCTCCCAGCAGCCGGGACATCTGCCCGATCACGACGCTGGAGTGTACATCCGGATCGCGCGCATAGGCCCATACCCTGCGGTTTTGTTCTTCTTTCATCCGGCTTTTTCCTCCAGTCCATAATATTCCGGGCTTTTTCTGGCGCGGATGAACCGCTCCACCTCAGCGATGTCGCTTGTCAGTGGGCTGGGCGGTAAAGCCATGCGCACCTCGTTATGATAATGTGCGCCGGGCGCGGCGCGCCTGTCCAGTATGGCGATGACACAGGTGTCTGTCTCGGTTCTGATCGCTCGTCCTGCGCCCTGCCGCAGCTTTGTCTGCATCTCCGGCACAATGACCGTCTGGATATATTCGTGAAGATCCGCATATTGCTCCCGCTCGGCTTCACTGACCGGATCCGGAACAGGAAACGGCAGCCGCACGATCACGAACAGAGACACCATGTCGCCGGGGAAATCGATCCCCTCCCAGCACGGCCCGGCTGCACAAAGCACGGCGTTTGGAAGCGCCTTGAACTGCGCGACTGCCTGCTGGTTTCCGCGCCATGCTTCGAGCAGGGGAAACGGCAGGGTGTCCTTCAATTTTTGGCAGACCTCGCTCATTAAAATGTAAGAAGTAAACAGCACCAGCGCGTGGCCGTGCGCTGCGTATATCAGCTGCCGGAGCCGTTTGGACACCATGTCCACATTCGCATGAGACAAATCGCTCGGCACATAGAGCAGGCAATTCTGCTCATAATTGAATGGCGACGGCGCGGTAAATTCCCGGCAGCGTGTGTTCTGTTCGAGGCCGAGCTGCTGGCGGGCACGGGCAAAGCTGCCGCCCGCCACAAGGGTTCCGGATGTGAGAATAGCGGGCTTTCCCGCCCGCCACAGATCCCGCGCAAGGCGCACAGCCGTATCCCTGTGTATAGCGCAGAGGGTGATTTCCCCATCGCGCCCGCTATGAATGTACCGGATCCGGTCGGAATGTTCCCCGCTGAAAAGGGAGAGCGTATCCGCCGTTCTTTCCAGCCGGTAGGCTGTCCCCTGCGAATACACCTTTACTGTGCGTGCGGCTTTCCGGAGTAAAGCGGCAGTCGCCATGATGGTTTTTTCGCGGCTTTGCGTCCAGAGATACGGCTGCTGATCGCTCTCCTGTTCCGGCACAGCTTGTCCTTCCTTGAATGCCTCGGCCAGAGCAAATGCGCTGGCGCGCAGACGCCGCCCGATCATCCCACAATGTTCCTTTTCCAGCGAAGTGCAAAGGTCGAGGATCTCGCTGAGAGCAAGCGCATCTCCGTACATCTGCTGAGCCGCCTCTGCCAGCTTGTGTGCCTCGTCCACAATGAGGACATGGTAATCTTTCAGCAAAGGCCGGTTCTTCTTTTGGCGGCACATGGCGTCGGCAAGAAGATAATTGTGGTTGCAGATTTGAACGTTGAATTCTCCCCGCTTTGCCATTGCCAGATACTGCTGGTACCGGCATCCGTGGTAAATCGGGCAATGCGTGGAACACAATGAAGGAACACACACCTGCGCGCGGTCGAAGGCGGACAAGCCGGATGCCTCGTCCAGATCAATGTTCCTGTCCAAATCTGACAAAGCCGCCCGCCGCTCATCGCTGATCCGCTCGCTGCCCATCACCGCCGCCTGCCGCATAGCTAAACGAAGATCGCAGGCGTACCGTTCCCGGCCTTTGCGGATGATCGAGCGGATCGGTTTATCCAGAATTCCGTCATCCACCAAAAGCCTCGAAAGAAACGGAATGTACTCTTTCACAATCGCATTTTGCAAAGCGACGCTGGACGTCGAGATCGTCAGCGTGAACGGCGCGCCGCCCGGACGGTGCTTCTGCCAGAGCAGGCCCGCCACGAGGTATGCATGTGTTTTGCCAATCCCAACTCCGGCGTCGCACAAAGCAATCCTGTCCGAAAACATGGCGTCCAGCATTTCATGGCAGAGTTCGATCTGCGCCGGACGCACCGTGAGGCCATACGCTGGGAACAGCTCGCGGAAGATATGCTCCGCCTGCGCATGGGCCTTTTCCAATGATGTCATTTGTTTCATCCTGATTCTCCAAATTCCTTATGACAAAAACCAGATCGACTGCAAACTGATGCGGCGCAGACAAATAACGGGATTCGCCTGCGCCGCACGGATTCGCCGTCGATCCGGCGAACAGCTTTCTTTTCCTTCCACCGTATTTGCAGCTCGCACCCCCGGTGTGTGAATGAGCCGATCCGATCGGCCTCGGCCCATTCAAGGGAACACAGCAGGCGGGCCGCTGGCTGCAGCCGCTCACTGGCTCTGCAAAGGTCTTACTGCTTACAACCTAAGTGATCGCCACCCGGTCTGTCGTGCCGGGCCACAGGTGTATCATTTTAGCCCCGCTGACCGATCATGGCGGGAGAACTGCCATAGTCCTCCTTCCAGCTGAAAGTGATCGCTCGGTGCGGGCGGCTTCTGCCGTCCGCGCGTCATGGCGCTTTCGCCGGTTCGCTCCCGATCGCGGGAATGTACCTGCTGTGCTGAGAGTATTCGATTGTCAAGTTGCAAGCAGGCAGTTTTTGAGCTGTCTGTTAACCTATAGCCGCTCAAATGAGGTTAAATATATCGCGCTCAAAAAATTTTCTTTAGTCTCTTTCGCAAACGGGCAATCCGATTGATTACCGCCATCTCCTGCATCCCATATTTCTCTGCGATTTGCTTATAGGAATAGCCTTTTAGCCGTAGCACAAGAATCTCCAATGTCTGCTTGTCCGCTTTTTGCAGCACGGTCAAAAGCCGCTCATTTTCGATGCTATTCAACAAATTCTCGGCATCCCCGATTTGCTCGGCGAAATCTTTAGACTTCCATTGAATTTTCTCGTCGGATACTTCCTGCCGCTCGTAAAAGCTTCGCTCTTTTTTGAACTGCTCCCAGTCGTATGTACGCAATTGCTGAATCATCTTCTCATCTACTCCCAGATGGCGAAGCTGTGTCAACGCCAATATGAAATTGTAAGAAAACGCCGAAGAAATTTTGTAGTTTTTCGGCGGGGGTGGGTAACAAAATCAGCAGCTGCCTTGCTCAAAAAGAGTGTTCACGATTTGCTGTTTCTGACGCATAAATTCCTTGCGTTCTTTCAGGCGGTAAGACTCACCCTTGATGTTGATAACGGTGCAGTGATGCAGTACAC
>CANRZX010000173.1 GCA_947644575.1 uncultured Clostridia bacterium
GTATTTGTCTGGGTTCGACGCCTTGCTGTCGAGCGATTTGTCATAGCCCCTGCACCCCGCCGCGCGCACGATCTGCACGCGCTCCTTTTGCGTCAGCTCCATTCTGTTTGCCCCCTTTCCTTCGGTTTTTGCGCGGACGCCGCGCGGCCCCGGTCCGCCGTCATGCCCACGGCCGTCACCAAAGCGCCCAAAACGACGCCGAACAAAAGCGCAGAGAGGATGATGTTCACATGTCTTCCCCCCTTTTACGCGTAATCGATCATTTTGCCGATTTCCTCGATCAAATTCTGTAAAATCTCGGCGCGCTCCTTCGCCTCGGAAAATTCCCGCTCGTAACCCCGCTTTGCCTGCGTCTGCTGGCGATTCGCCGAGTAGTCGAACACTTTGTCGAGTTCGCTCTCCAAATAGTAGGTAAGCAGCTCCCTGGTTGTCATGGTGTACCTTCCTTTCTGGATCCCGCCGCTGCGGCGGGCCTTATTTCTCCGGGATGATCTCAATCCGGCAACCCACGCGGTGCGCAGCCGCTTTGCATGCACTCCATGAGCTCATCCCGCGAAAAACGCCACAGACTGCCCATTTTGTGCCCCGGGAGCACACCTTTGGCCGCGCGGTACCGGATCACCGTTTCGTCCACCCCCATCCATGCCGCCACCTGTTTGGTAGACATCCAATAGGGCAGCCGTTTCGGGTCAAGGCTTGGATTGATTTTCATCGTCATGGTGTATTTTCCTTTCTGTGATCCGCCCCGCTTTGGGGCGTTTTTTACAGTTCTTCTTCCGGCGTGGGGACGAATTCATATCCGCTCATCGTTCCGTCGCCGTTCTGCAAATTCTCGTATTGGACAAAACCGTCTTCGTCCACATAGAGCCGGTCATGGACGTTAATGCCGATTAAATGCGTTTCACCGCTGTGCTTGTCGCGGATGTACAGCCGCAAATTCCACGGGTATTCCTCAACCAGCTTTTTTGTGCGCTGCTCCCGCTTTGCCGCCATCTCGGCCAGCTTTGCTGCGAGCGCCTTGTCGGCCAAGGCCGAATCTGTTATGAAAGGCTTTGCCGGATCGGATTCATAGGACGTCACCGCCTCGGCCACACGCTGCTGATCCTGCATCGCTAATACGAGGGCGGCGATTTCTTTCTCCGTTCCTTTGATGGTGATCTCCATCTGTTCACCCCCTTGCATCGAAATTGTCTGGTCGTGCAAAAACGTTCACTTGTTCCATAACCTTTTGCTGTGCTATACTTTCCATGCAGGCTATGGCCAGCCGAGCTTTGAAAAAGGAGAATTGCTATGCTTTCAGACTTCCTTTCTTTATCCGGTATCGAGAAAACAACGTTTGTAATAGCGGTGCTTGGATTCCTTTTTTCATGTGTCCACGGCCTTACGGCCATCTGCAAAAACTTGGAGAAATATAAAATATCCGTGATCGATTACCGAAAATTCACCCCAAAGACGGTTACCTTTTTCTTGTGCGTCACAAATAGGTCTTCCAGCACCTTGACGCTTACAGCCGTAAAATTTTGCGGAGTAGAGTGCGAACTTGAACCCAAAAAGATAAAGAACCATCCAAGCCCGGAGGCTTTCTATTGGTCCGCACAGTTTCCGGTTCAGATTCCGCCGCGTCAAGCGCAGATTTTTTACATCGAATTCGTTGACGAACATCTTCGCAATATTGAACTAAATCCCGGTACAGCTGTGAATTTTCAAATTCGCTCCACTCATCGTCTGGCACGGAAAAGCTTACTTCTCGGGCCGCCATCACATTATCTGCATAGTAGGTGCAGCAGCGAATAGCCTCCTCGTATCGCTCATCGTAAACGGAAATCTCTCCATATTCAGTGCCGAGGTACTTTCCCATTTCATTTATCTCCCCCTTGCTTTTCATGCGCTGGCAATCACACCTTCAACAAAGCTGCTCCCCTGATTTCCACTGTTGCTCTTGATTGATAATTTCCTGCATCGGGACACAAAAAACATCGGAAAGCTTCGATACAAGGGTAATATTCATGTTCTTCTGTCGCGTTCCATTTTCGATCATCTGATAATACTGCGATGAAATCCCGAGCCTTTTTGCAACATAATGTTGTGAAAAATCAGACTTCTTTCGATAGTCCACAAGGTATTCTCTCATTCCCGCACCCCCCTTCCATTGAATTGTAACAAATTGTTTAGTGTAAGTCAACATTTTGTTTCATAGAACTGCATATTTTACA
Organism: uncultured Clostridia bacterium; assembly: GCA_947644575.1. GTDB lineage: Bacteria > Bacillota > Clostridia > Oscillospirales > Ruminococcaceae > Ruthenibacterium. The sequence goes on from CANRZX010000173.1 coordinate 2,214, forward strand.
GTTTGCACAAAAAGATGAAACATTTTGTTGTATCCTATTGACAAATCAACATTTTGTTGATATTCTAAAAATGGGGGAAACAACTATGAGCAGTTTCAAATACTATCGAAAAAAGAAAAGCCTGTCCCAGAAGGAGGTAGGCGAGTACCTCGGAATTACGGGACAAGCTTATAGCAATTATGAAAACGACAAGCGTCAAGCCGATTATGAAACACTTCTTAAGCTGAGCGAGTTGTTTGAAACAAGCATCGAAAATTTTATATCAAATGAACTTCAACCGGAAATTACATTTGATAGTTTTAGTTATGCTCTATTTGATGAATCGAAAGAATTAACAGAAGAAAACAAAAAGAAACTTCTTGAAATGGCAAAGTTCTTCAAGATGCAGCAAGATGATGAATAAAATTAAAAGGGGAACAATAATGAATGAATTAGAGCATACATTTTATGATAAGCTGATGGATTGCGCGAATAATTTTCTTGAAGAAAAACGCTTTCCACGATCTTCCTTTCGATGCGTAAAAAACAAGGAAAGTTCTTCTATTTGGTTCAATTCAAGTTTGGTAATGCGAATTCGCATCCGAAAAAATTACAATCAGATTGATTTCCCTGTCATGTCAAAGCAACGCATCCTTGAATTTTTCCCCGATGCGCAAATAAAAAAGGATACTGTTTCAGTGATCAGGGCGCCTGAATCATCTGCGTCTCCAACTTCAAAAGAAATTGATATGTTCTGCGCATTAATTTACGATTTGTTTATGCGCATGCCACATCAATTCAGTTGCTGTCACCGTTACATGGAATGTTCTAATGCAAAGCGGTGCACTGATCCGGATACGGAGCATGCTTTAGGCTGCGAATATCGAAGAAACTTACAAAAGGGAATTATTTTCTTTGGAGTGAATCGAAATGTTTGATTTTATCGCTTTGGACTTTGAAACAGCGAACCAGCAGCAGGATATATGCTCGGTTGGTGCTTCTTTCGTGGTCGATGGCAAAATAGAAAAGCAATTTGAATCCTTCATAAATCCTGAAAAGCCGTTCAGCAACACTTGCATTGCGATTCACGGAATCACACAAGAAGATGTAACTGACGCTCCAACTTTCCCTGAGATTTTCACCCGCTTTTCCCCGCTGCTTCGGCATTATCCCATTGTTGCACATGGCGCACAATTTGAAAGGTCAGTTATAACACATGGGTGTGAACGATACAGCTTACAACTTCCCCATTTAACTTTTTATTGTACCAGTGCGCTTTTTCAATACAATTATCCAAATTATAAAAAGTACAAATTAGATTGGCTCTGTGAAATGTTTGGAATTCCGCTCATGCATCACAACGCCCTATCCGATAGTGCGGCTTGCGCGAATTTGTTTTTACAACTACTCAACGATGAAACAACAGCAATTTTCCCTTTGCGTCCAACGGAACAAAAGCGGTCTTATTCCGGATGGAATCCCATTGAAATATCGATTCAAACAGATGCGTCAGAACCGCGCAAAAGGTCTCTTGTGATGCCGAATATCCAGTTTGACGCATTCGATTCTTCTTTCGAAGGAAAACGATTTGTTTTAACCGGAGAGATTGGGGAATTGAATCGAGATCAATTTTTTGATGAAATCAGCAATTTAGGCGGTAAGGTAATCGAAAATGTTTCATCTAAAACGGACTATGTGGTTGTCGGCGCGGTTGATTTAGATGTTGTAAAGGATAAGGATACATATAAGACAGGGAAAGTCATAAAGGCAGAATCGATTCGCGAAAGCGGCGGCACAATCAAGATTGTATCGATGGAAGAAGTTTACCAAGCCTTACAATTCGATAAAATGAATTTTTCCGATATAGAATAGATCAGAAAGGAGCACCGATCCATGAGCAATAAAGAAAAATGCCTGTCCCTGCTGGAAGGCTTTACCGATGGCCAACTGGCAAATATCGCCGCGATGCTTGAAGCGGCAAAATCCGCCATTGATGACGCTGCGGACGATGCGTTTTGCCGCGCTTTGTATCAGGAATACGAAGCCGACCCGGACAAAGGGAATCCGATCAGCATCGAAGATGCCTCGCGGCAGCTGGGGGTTGTCCTGTGACATATAGAATTGAGATCGACAAGCCCGCTATGAAATTTCTCGCAAAACAGCCGCAGCCTCAGCGTGAGCGGCTGCTCCGTTCAATTTATGCGCTTCCACATAGCGGCGACATCAAGCCGCTGTCCGGGACAAAGGGCCTTTACCGGCTGCGCGTCGGCAGTTTTCGTGTTATTTATACCGTGATCGACGATACCCTGATTGTTCAAGTGCTTGCAGTCGGAAATCGCGGCGATGTTTACAAATAAGAAAACCGCCCCGAGGCGGCAACCTCGAAGCGGCTTTGATAGAGAAGCTTACCCCTTGTGTGGATAATGCATCCCCCAAACAGTTGCATTATACCACCTTTGGGCGGGCTTTGTCAAACGCACCCCAAAGGAGGTATATTTCATGGCACGGACGAAAAAGCGCGCCGATGGGCGTTACGCGCGGCAGGTATATTTGGGCCGGGACGCGGCAGGGAACCGCAAATACAAAACCTTCTACGCCGCGACACAGAAAGAGGCCGACCGGCTCGCGGCGGAATACAAGGCCGCTTTGGGCCGCGGGCTCGACCCGAACGCCGGGACGAAAACCGTCAAGGATTTGCTCGACAATCTGATCGCCGTCAAACAGGCGCAGGGCGTGGGCGCGGCGTGGCTGCAGTCGCTGCGCATCTATTCCGCGCGGCTGTCGGCGCTGCATGCTATCCCCGCCGATAAGCTGCGCACGGCGGACGTGCAGCGCGCCTTGAACGAGCTGGCCGAGGAAGAACTGGCGCACAAAACGCTGAGCGCGGTCTGCTCCATGCTGAAAGCGGCGTTCGCCCTTGCAATCCCTGAAATCGTGCAGTACAATCCGTGTGACAAGGTGATTGTCCCCGCGGGAAAACCCGCACAGGCGCGCGGCTGGCTGGACGATATCCGGCAGGCATGGGTGCGGGAAACACCGCACCGGGCGCAGCGCGCGGCCATGCTGATGATGTACAGCGGCCTGCGCCGGGGCGAAGCCACCGCTTTGACGTGGGCGGACGTCGACCTCGAGGCCCGGACGATCTCGGTCAATAAATCGTGGGACTTTGTAACGAACAGCGTAAAACAGCCCAAGACGGACGCGGGCGTGCGCGTGGTACATATCCCGCAGGTATTGGCAGACTTTCTGCGCGCGGAGCGGGCGGGCGATACGGATACGGTCTACGTGCTGCACACGGCGTCCGGCGCGCGCATGACGGTGCAGGCGTGGAAACGTCTGTGGGAAAGCTACATGAAAGCGCTGAACGCAAAATACGCGCACGATGGGGCAAACGTTTTTGCCGTGCGCAAAAAGGGTCCGGACGGCAAGGAGCGCGGCGAACTGCCGATGCTGATCCGGACGTTCACCCCGCACGAACTGCGGCACACGTTCTGCACACTGCTGTATCAGGCTGGCGTCGACGTCATGACGGCCAAGGACCAGATGGGGCACAGCGACATCAGCGTGACGATGGGCATCTATACCCACCTTGACGCGCAGTACAAAGAGAAGAAAATGGCCGCGCTGGACGCGTATCTCGCAAAGGGAAGTCAAATTGTGTAAATCCGCGCAAAAAAGCATGCAAGTCAGATGCAAGTCAGCAAACGCAAAATCCCCCGAAAAATATGGGGAAATAAAAGTTTGTACTTGGGCTCATAACCCGAAGGTCGTAGGTTCAAATCCTGCCCCCGCAACCAGAACAATCCCCGCGCAAAGCCCGAAATAATGGGCGTTGCGCGGGGATTTTGTTTTTCAGCAGCCTTTTTGAGATTTCGCAAATTCGCTTGTTTTTTCGCGATTTTTC
>CANRZX010000174.1 GCA_947644575.1 uncultured Clostridia bacterium
TCCTTCTCCCCACAAAATTCCGCTGCGCTTCATTTTGCGGGGGCCCTTATAAAAATTGTTAGCAGGGCCGCGAAAAAGCATGCGGCGCTGTCCAAATCTTTGATTTGGGCAACAACGCCCCTGCAAGGGACGCCCGCGAGCGGGAGCGCCAAAGCGCGTACCGCAAGCGGCTGCGGCCTACTGCACCGATTTGCCGTCAGGGGGTTCGGGGGACAGTCTACGGCCTAAGAGCTGCCGCTGCGCGGCGGTTGGCCTTCGACATGCGCGATCTCCGCGCTAAGAGCCTCGCTCCACTCGGTTGCGCTCCGAAACGCGTCTGCGGACGCAGTGCGGGCGCAGTCTTCGCAAAGCGTTAAGAAAAATTTCAATTTGCTATGGAAACTGAAATTGAAATTTTTTAGCTTTGCGGAAAGTCCCCCGACGTTTTTTTGCTTCTTTGCGGCGCTGTCCAAATCTTTGATTTGGGTAACAGCGCCCATGCAAGGGACGCCCGTGAACAGGAGTGCGAAGCACGAACTGCGAACGGCTGCGGCCTACTGCTCTCCGCGAAGAAAAGAAAATTTTTGTAACTTTTATAGCATGAATCAAAGCATCTTCTGTGGATTTTCCACCTCATCCGTCACCTACGGTGACACCTTCCTCTCAAGGAAAAGCGGCGGGCCGGGCTCGTTTTCCGGCGCGTGAAGAACCGCCGGCTTGGAAAATATGAATTCGGCCATTTTTCTCGGAAGAACACCTTTTTTTGTCAAGGGCTTTGTGCTATAGTAAAATAGGTATGTTATGAAACGGAGCGGGCGCGGGAAGGCTGGCCTTGCGCCCGATTGGCAAAAGCAAAGGAAAGGGGGCGGACAGATGGAGGTCGAGATCATGCTGCCGGGGCCGGTGCGCGGGATTTTGACGACGCTCCAGCAGCAGGGGCATTCGGCGTTTGCCGTGGGCGGCTGCGTGCGCGACAGCCTGCTGGGCCGTCCGCCCTGCGACTGGGACGTCTGCACCTCCGCGCGCCCGGGCGAAATCAAGGCCGCGTTCCCGGGCAAGAGCCTGTCTGCGCCCGGGGTGCGCCACGGTACGATCACCGTTCTGCTGGAGCATATCCCCTACGAGGTGACGACCTTCCGCACGGACGGCGCATATTCCGACCACCGCCATCCCGACAGCGTACACTTTGTGCGCAGCGTGTCCGAGGATCTGGCCCGGCGCGATTTCACCGTAAACGCGATGGCCTATTCGCCCGCGTCCGGCCTGATCGATCCCTTTGGCGGCGCGCGGGATCTCGCGGCGAAATGCTTGCGCTGCGTGGGGGATCCGGCGCGCCGCTTTTCCGAGGACGCGCTGCGCATCCTGCGCATGGCGCGCTTCGCTGCGTCGATGGGCTTTTCCATTGAGCCGCGCACTGAGGCCGCCGCGCTGGATCAGTGCAGCGTGCTCACACAGCTTCCGGTCGAGCGCTGCCGCGCCGAATTCTGCAAAATGCTGTGCGGGCGCTGGGCGCCGCGTGTGCTGCGCGGGCAGCGGCTGCTGTTTGCCCCGTTGTTGCCCAGCGCCGCCCAAACGTCCGAGCGCGCGTGGGAGGAGGCCGTCAGTGCCATCGCCGCCGCGCCCGACGACCTCTGTGTCCGGCTGGGCATTCTGTGCCGCGTGGTGGCGCCGGGGCAGCTCGCGCCCCTGTGCCCGGACGCGAAAACGGCGCGCACGGCCACGCTTTTAGCCGAGTGCGCCGAGGAGCCGCTGCGCGCGCTGCCCTCGGTGGCGCGGCGTTGGCTGCACCGCTTAGGGGCCGAGACGCTGCAAAAGCTTGTGCGCGTGCAGGCCGCCTTTGCCGCCGCGCGCCGCGACCGGGCGAAGCAGTCCGAGCTGGTCGAATTCGCGAAAACACTGCGCCGCGCGCTGGAAAACGGCGCGTGCTGTGAGCGTGCGCAGCTTGCCGTAAGCGGCGAGGATGCGCTTGCCGCGGGCATCCCGGCGGGTGGGGAGGTGGGCGCGGCGCTGGAATCGCTGCTCGACCGCGTGATCGAGGGCACGCTGCCTAACGAGCGCGCCGTGCTGCTCGAGCAGCTTGCCGCGTGGGGTGCCGGAATCGCCTGCGAGCAGTGCACGCTGCCCGAAAGCCTCTGAGCGGGCCTGAACGAACCGGCGTCCGCCGGACGGCCGCGCGGGATGAAACCTTTTCCCGGAGTGAATCGTTTTTTCAATGAGGAATGAGAAGTGAGGAATGATGGTGCAACGCTCCGCGTTGCGGATTTTAATTCGTAATAGAGGGATACTGTCATTTCTCGAGCGAAAAAGCCCTTCAAAGCGGAAATTATTTTTTCGTGGCCGCATGGCGGCCACTCTGCCATTCCTCACTATATTATAGAAAGGGGGGGCTCTCGGATGCTGCACGGAAAAACGGTGGCCGCCATCCTTGTGGCGGCGGGCGCGTCGCGGCGCATGGGCTTCGACAAGCTGTCCTATCCGCTTGCGGGCGGGACAGTGCTGGAAACGAGCGTCCGCGCGTTCGACGCGCACCCGATGATCGACGAGCTTGTGGTCGTCGCCGGGGAGAATATGGAGCCGGCGCGCGCGGTATGCGCTGCCTGCGCAAAGCCGGCGCGCGCCGTGTCCGGCGGCGCGACGCGGATGCAAAGCGTGTGCGCGGGGCTCGCGGCGGCGAGCGCCGTGTACGTCGCCATCCATGACGCAGCCCGGCCGTTCGTCTCGCCGCGGGTGATCTCCGCCGCGATCGAGGCCGCATATGAAACAGGTGCGGCCGCGCCCGCCGTGCCCGTCAAGGACACGGTCAAGCGCGCCCGGGACGGCATGGTGGAGGAGACGCCCCCCCGCGGCGCGTTGTTCGCCGTGCAGACGCCCCAGTGCTTTCACGCGGCGGCGTACCGGGAGCTTCTTTCGCGCGGCGTGCCCGAGGACGTGACGGACGACTGCTCGGTGTTCGAGCGCGCGGGCCTGCCCGTGCGGCTCACGCCGGGCGATTACGCGAACCTGAAAATCACCACGCGCGAGGATCTGCCCGCGCCGGGAAAGGAGGGAGACGCGATGCGCGTCGGCCACGGCTACGACGTACACCGGCTGACGTCGGGGCGCGCGCTCGTTTTGGGCGGCGTCACGATTCCCTATGAGAGGGGCCTGCTCGGCCATTCGGACGCGGACGTGCTGACGCACGCCGTCATGGACGCGCTGCTCGGCGCGGCGGCGCTCGGGGACATCGGAGCGCTTTTCCCGGACACCGACCCCGCCTACGCGGGCGCGGACAGCGTCGGCCTGCTGCGGCGGGTGCGCGCCGTGCTGGCGCAGAACGGCTGGACGGCGTCGAACGTAGACGTCACGGTGCTGTGTCAGGCGCCGAAGCTGGCCCCGCACATTCCGGCCATGCGCGAAAATTTGGCGGCGGCGCTGGGCATTCCCGCGCGGGACGTCTCGGTGAAGGCCACGACGGAGGAGGGGCTCGGCTTCACCGGGCGCGGCGAGGGCATCGCCGCGCACTGCGTGTGCCTGCTGCGCCGGGGCGGGCCGGGATGATTTTCCCGATCGCCGAAAAGCGGCGCCCCGCGCAAAAAATTCTTTTACGCGGGGCGGGAAATGTGATATACTGAAATGTGCGGTACATAAGAGACGCGAGAGACGCGCGGCCCGCCGCCGATGCGTGCGCCGCGATTTGTTCAGCGCTTGCTGGGACAGTCTGCCTGGAAGAATCCCCGGCTGCCGGGGCGCGAAACGGAGGACGAGATATGATGGATCAGCTGCAGTCCATCTGGTACAATTTTATCCTGAATGTCAGAGGACAGTTCAATCCCCTTGTGGACATCTTAGACATCCTTGTCGTGACGTTCCTGATCTACGAAATCATTGCCCTCGCGCGCCAGACGCACGCCGTACAGCTGGCCAAGGGCATTCTCGCCGTGCTGATCGCCTACGCGCTGGCCAGCCTGATCGGGCTGCGCACGCTGGCGTGGCTGATCAACAGCGTCATGAACTTCGGCATCATCGCGCTTGTCGTCATGTTCCAGCCCGAGCTGCGCCGCGCGCTCGAGCAGGTGGGCAGCACGAACCTGCTCGGCGTCCGGCTGTTTCGGGATAAGGCGAGCCCGGGCGATTTGCGCGCGCAGTGGCGGAACGCGATTGTCGCGGTGTGCGATTCCGCCGAGCGCATGGCCGATTCCCGCACCGGCGCGCTGATGGTGCTCGAGCGCAGGACGAACCTGTCCGAGATCCTCAAAACCGGCACGGTGCTGAACGCCGACATCACGCCCGAGATGCTCGGGACGATCTTTTATGAGGGCACGCCGCTGCACGACGGCGCGGTTGTCGTGCGCGACGGCCGCATCGAGGCCGCCGGCTGTGTGCTGCCGCTGTCGAACAATTTGGAGATCGGCAAGGATATGGGCACGCGCCACCGCGCCGCGCTGGGCCTGAGCGAAAATTCGGACGCCGTCATCGTCGTGGTCAGCGAGGAGACGGGCATCATCTCGCTGGCGAAAAACGGCGTGCTCATCCGCAGGCTGGACCGGCAGAACCTGTTCAGCCTGCTCGAGGGCGATATGGTGCCGCCCGCCGAGGAAGAGAAAAAACGTCCGTTCTGGAGGAGAAAGCATGAAAAACACGAATAACGCCTCCTCTGCAAGGCAGCACGGGCCGGCGCACATGGGCTGGATCGAGCGCCTTTTGTCCCGGCGCTGGATCTCGATGGTGGTGTCAGCGCTGATGGCCGTGCTGCTGTGGCTGATCGTCATTTCAATGCAGCCCACCCAGAAATTCATTATCACCGGCGTGCCGGTTTCCTACGATTACAATTCGCCCCTGTACACGGGCGCGTCGCTCGACATCACCGAACGGCCTGACCTGCGCGTCAACGTTTCGATCACGGGCGACAGCAGCGTCATCAGCGGCGGCAACATCAGCGCGTCGGACATCGTCGTCTACCCCGATTACACCGAGGTTTCGCGCTCGGGCACGCCGGGCGAGTACACGCTGCCCCTGCGCGCGCGCCGCGCCGATTCCTCGCTGCAGAAATTCGAGATCGATTCCGTCACGCCCGGCTATGTGGAGATTTCCTTCGCGCAGATCGGCACGCGGAAGTTCACGGTCGAGGTCGACGCCAGCATCGACCCCGCCGAGGGCTATTATTTGGGCGAGAAGCAGGCGTCCCCCACCGAGGTGACGCTGCGGGGCCCGGTGGAGGAACTCGACCGCGTGGCGCGCGTCGCCGCCCGTGTCGAGAGCGCCGAGCCGCGCGACCGCACGATGCTCGACAGCGCCGAGCTCGAATTTTTCGACGCGGACGGCAATTTGGTGCCGCGCGGCGGCATCACCGTGCTGGAGGGCGACCAGGTCGAAGTGACGATCCCCGTGCTGAAGATCAAGGAGGTGCCGCTGCGCTTCGAGTTCAGCAACGTGCCCGCGGGCTACGACCCCGCGGTGCTGCGGGCCAGCATTTCCCCGTCGACGATCCGCATCGCGGGCGCGGCCGAGCTGGTGGACGGCATCGAGAGCATCACGGCGGGCTTTGTCAATCTGACGCGCATCCAGCTGGGCCGCACGGAGACGCTGCGCATCCCGCTCGCGGACGGGCTGGTCAACGTCGACAACGTGCAGGAGGCGACGGTCAGCTTCAACACCAGCGGCTACGACGTGCCGCATACCATTTCCGTCAGCGACATCCGCGTGGTCAACGCCCCGGCGGGCGTCTCGGTGAAGGTCATCACCGAGCTGCTGCAGAACGTGATGCTGGTGGGTGAGGCCGAGGAACTGGCCGCGCTGTCCCCGGCGGACGTCGTCGCACAGGTGGACGCCTCGGCGCAGAACATCACGGTGCGCGGCAGCGGCCAGCAGCAGCTGAGCGCGCAGATCATTGTTACAGGCACGCGCACGGTATTTGCCACGGGCAGCTATTCCGTGCTGTGCGACATCACGGTGGACTGATGCTTCTGGTGCGGGATATCCGCCTGCCGCTCTCGGCGGGCGAGGACGAGGCCGTCGCGCGGGCGCTGAAAACGCTGGGCCTCGCGCGCGGCGCCGTGGCGGGCGCGGGTGTATCGCTCGTTTATCTCCTGCCGAAAAGCAA
>CANRZX010000175.1 GCA_947644575.1 uncultured Clostridia bacterium
GCCACCAGCTCCTTCGCGGCGTCGAGCTGCGCGCGGGCGGCCGTCAGCTGCGCGCGGCTGTCGTCCAGCAGGGCCTCGTTTTCGGCGATCTGCGCCTCGGCCTCCACCAGCGCGGCCTTGCCCTCCGCCAGCTGCTGCGCCTGCTGCGTCAGCGTGCCAGGCAGCGTCTGCTGGTTCCTCTCGAGTTCCGCCTCGCCGTCGTCGATCTGCTCCCTCGCGTCGTCCAGCTGCGCCTTCGCGTCGTCCAGCTCCGCGCGCGCGTCGTCCAGCTGCCGCTCGGCGTCGTCCAATTTTTCATCGGCCTCGGCCTGCGCCTCGGCCAGCTCGGTGCGGGCGTCGTCCAGCTTTTCGCGCGCCTCCTCGCGCACCTCGTTGTAGCGGGCAAGGCAGCGCGCTGCGCTGATCTCCTCAATCCGGTCCGAAACGGCGTCCACGGCGTCTTGGTATTCCTGCGAGGCGGCGTCCAGCGCACGGGCGCCCTCTACCGAGACAAAGATCTCGCTGAAGGCGTCCTGCGAAAAACTCTCCTCGCCGACGTACATTTTCAGCGCGACCGTACCGTTGCCGATGGAGGCGCTCTCCCGGTCGACCGAGCAATAATAGCTCGCGCGGACGATGCCGACGATTTTGTACTCCGTGTCGGCCAGCGTATCCTCCACGTCCCCGTTCGACGCGGAGACGCGCACCGTACCGCCCACGTCCAGCGCGCCCGCGCCGTCGAGAATGTTCCCCTCCACCAGCACGCATTCGGCCGGGCGGATAGGCAGGCGGCCCTCGATCACGTCCAGCCGGTTCAGATAGCCCTCCGGCTCACGCTCCTCGATCTGCTCCGTGGGCAGGCTGTGGATGCGCGTGACGATGTTTTTCGTTTCGCTCGCGTCCATAAACATGTCTGTGAAATAAGCGGGCATTACCTCTTCGACGCCCTCGACGGCGGCGATGGTGGCGGCATCCTCGGCCGTCAGGCCCAGCGGGCTGACAACGCGCAGATCGTGCAGGTGCTGCCGGTCGGTATACAGGTCGATTGCGGCGCGCATATTGACGGGCGTGGCAAACAGGCCCGACAGCAGCGCCACGCCCAGTGCCACAATGGCGGCGATGGCGGCGAAGCGGCTGAACGTGCCCTTCATCGTGCGCAGGATGATTTTTCGGTACGTCTTGTTCACGGGCTCGTCACCACTCAATCTCTTCCACCGGGGTGGGATGGGGATTCGTTTCGTTGGAGATCGCCTGCCCGCTCTTGATGCGGATCACGCGGTCGGCCATCGCGGTGAGCGCCGAATTGTGCGTGATGACGATGACCGTGCGCCCGGTATTGCGGCATGTGTCCTGCAAAAGGCCCAGCACCTGCTTGCCGGTCTTGTAGTCGAGCGCGCCGGTCGGCTCGTCGCACAAAAGGATCTTCGGGTTTTTCGCCAGCGCGCGGGCGATGGAAACACGCTGCTGCTCGCCGCCCGAAAGCTGTGCCGGGAAGTTGCCCATGCGATGCTCGAGCCCCACCTGCCGCAGCGTCTCGGCGGCGGGCAGCGGCTGGCGGCAGATCTCGCTCGCGAGCTCCACGTTCTCCAGCGCCGTCAGGTTCTGCACCAAATTGTAAAACTGGAACACAAAGCCCACATCGTACCGGCGGTATTCCGTCAGCTGCTTTTGATTGTAGGCGCTCACCTCGCTGCCGTCGAGCCAGATGTGGCCCTCGTCGCAGGTGTCCATGCCGCCGAGCATGTTCAGCACGGTCGTCTTGCCCGCGCCCGACGGACCGACGATGATGCAGAACTCCCCTTTCTCGATATGAAAGACGACATGGTCCGCCGCCGCGATGCGCGTTTCGCCCATCTGATAATATTTACAGACATTGTCAAATGCAACAAAATGCTCCAAGGCGATTGCTCCTTTGCCGTGCGCCGGTACTGGACGATTCGTCTTTTATTCGACGCACTGTTGATTATTTTCGCTTTTTTTATTATAATCAAAATTGCCGGGGGATGCAATCGCCATTGTCATGATTTTTGTGGAAAAATAGACATATCGCTGAAAATCTGTCCATTTTTTTGGAACGTATTTTTGTAAATTTTTTATGAAAGGGGCGTGGGAAAATGGCGGAAAAGCCGGTGGACCGCCGGGTGCGGAAAACGCGGGCCGTGCTGCGGCAGGGGCTGGTGCGCCTGATGGCGGAAAAGAGCATTCAGGACATCACCGTGACGGAGCTGTGCGCCGCGTGCGACGTCAACCGGGGCACGTTTTATCTGCACTATACCGACGTGTTCGAGCTGCTGCACAGCGTCGAGGACGAGCTATTGGCGGAATTTGAGCGCGTGCTGGACAGCCTGACGCCGCATACCGTCTTTTCGGGCGAAACGCCGAGCCCCGCCATGTGCCGGATGCTGGAGCTTTTGGCGGACAACGCCGATTTGTGCCGCGTGCTGCTGTGCCAGAACGGGGACATGGCGTTTGTGGAGCGCGTGAAGGGCGTCGTGCGCCGCCGCGTGCTGGACGAGTGGGCCGCGCAGTTCTTCGAGCGCGGCGCGCACGCGGCCGTCTATCACTACGCGTATGAGTTTGTCGTATCGGGCTGCATCGGCATGCTGCAGTACTGGATGGAGCGGGACATGCCGCTCTCCGCGCGCGAGATGGCCGCGATGATGGAAAGCTTCATCGCCAGAGGCGTGACGGGGCTGTAGCGCCGCACAAAATTCGCGGGGAGGGAGCCGGATGCCGGACAGCCGTTTATTCAAAATTTTATACTATTTATTGGAAAAGGGGCACGCCACCGCCCCGGAGCTGGCGGAAAAATTCGAGGTGTCGGCCCGGACGATCTACCGCGACATCGAGGCGCTGAGCGGCGCGGGCGTTCCCGTCTATACGGAGCCCGGGCGCGGCGGGGGGATCTTTCTGCTGCCGGGCTTTGTGCTGGACCGGGCGGCCTTTTCGCGGGCCGAGCGCGGACAGCTTTTAGCTGCGGCACAGACGCTCTCCGCCACGGGGGCGGAGCCCGACGGCGCACTCCGCTCGAAGTTGGCCGCGCTGTTTGAAACGCGGGAGGAGGATTGGCTCGAGGTTGATTTTTCCCGCTGGGGCAGCCCCGTGCGCGACCGCGGCCTGTTCGAGACACTGAAAACGGCAATCCTCCGGCATACGGAGCTGCGCCTCGTTTACGCGGGCGCAAACGGCGAACAGAGCGAGCGAACCGTGCAGCCGCTGAAGCTCTCCTACCGGACGCGGGCGTGGTACCTGAAAGCGTTCTGCCTCACGAAGAAGGATTTCCGCCTGTTTAAGCTGAACCGGATCCTCTCGGCAGAGTCTTTACCACAAACCTTCGCGCCAAAGGCGTATCCCGAGGAGCCGCCGGCGCCGCCGGGCGCCTATCCCACGGTCGTGCTGCGGTTTTCGGCGCAGGCGGCATACCGCGTCTACGACGAATTTGACGCGGCGCAGGTCGAGCGACAGGAAAACGGCGACCTGCTTGTCCACGCCGAAATGCCCGCCGACGCGTGGCTGACGGGATACCTGCTCTCGTTCGGCACGCAGGTGGAGGTAGTGGAGCCGCTTTCCCTCAAACGGCTTTTGGCCGAGCAGGCGCGGGCGATCTATGAAAAAAATAGGGTTTGACGAAACAATTTTCTGTCGATGCGGGCGTTACGATTTGTTCAGTGCTTACTCAAATACATTTTCTCTTGAAGTCGGAAAACGATGACATAAGTTGTCAGGGTTGCCGTGTTAGGATGGAGAAAAAAGGAGGGACCACCATGAGCAGGCCAACGACAAAAAACGATCTGATCGCCGCCGCAAGCGAGCGCTGGGCGCAGCTGAATGCGTGGATCGACGGAATGACACAGGACGAGTTGGAGACGGAATTTGACTTCGCGAACGACGCGAAAAAGAAGGAGGCGCACTGGGCCCGGGACAAAAACCTCCGGGACGTGCTGGTCCATCTGTATGAATGGCACCGGCTTTTGCTCGACTGGGTGCGGTCGAACCAAGGCGGGCACGGCAAGACCTTCCTTCCCCGCCCTTACACATGGAAAACGTATGGGGAGATGAACCGCGCCTTTTGGAAAAAGCATCAGGAGACCTCCTTGGAGCAAGCCAAGGCGCTGCTCGGGCAGACGCACCGCGAGGTGCTGGCGCTGGCGGAGGGCTTCTCCAATGAGGAGCTGTTTTCTAAAGGCGTCTACCCGTGGGTGGGCGGCAGTACGTTAGGCTCGTATTTTGTCAGCGTCACCGCCAGCCATTACGATTGGGCGCTGAAAAAGCTGAAGGCGCACCGAAAAAACTGCGCCGCCGCGAAAAAGCAATAATATAAAAAAGAGACGCCGCGCGGGAAGGGATTCGCTCTCCCGCGCGGCGGCGCGCTTTTTGCGGCGGGCGAAAAATGGCGCGGCCCTGTTTTCTGATGGAGCCGCCCGGGACGGCTTCGCCTTATCCGGCACGGCGCTCCGGCGCGTCCCGCGCCGCCCCTTTCGCGTTGTACCACACGACGCTGCACAACACGAGCGCCGCCCCCGCGAGGGCGAAAGACGACATTCCCTCGCCGTAGACGAGCATCACCCAGACGGGCGTGAGCAGCGGCTCGATGGCCGTGACAAGGCTGGCCGTCACGGGCGGCGTGGCGGCTAAGCCCTTAGCCATCAGCAGGTACGAAAGGCCCAGCTGGAATACACCCAGCGCCAGCACACACAGGACGGGCCCGGCGGAAAAATCTGTCTCGGCAAACACAAACGGCAGGCCGGTTGCCGCCCCGGCAAGCTGGCCGAAGAAATAGGCCGACCACGCGTCGCCGTCCGGCTCGGTATTGACCAAAAACACGCCCGCGTAGGAGACGCCGCTCGCGAGGCCGAGCGCGTTGCCGAGCAGCGTGCCCGCCGCGAGGCCGTCCGCCACAAAGCAGCCGATCCCCGCGAACACCAGCGCGCACGCGGCCACGGCGGCGCGCGGCGGGCGCTGCCCTTTGGCGAGCCACAGGTATAGCAACACAAAAATGGGCGCGGTGTACATCAGCAGAATCGCGTTGGCCGCACCGGCGAGCTTTGTGGAAAAAACGTACAGGTTGGTTGTCAGCGCAAGGCTCAGAGCGCCGCAGGCGACCGCGCTGTTCCAGCATAGACGGCGCCGCCGCGCCCGCAGGTAAAGCCCCGTCACGCAGGCCGCGATGGCGTTGCGCGCGCCATTGATGGCCATCGGCGTCCACGGCACGCCCCGGATACACACGCCCCCGATGCTACACAGCATCGCCGCCAGCGCCAGCAGCCACGCGCCGTTTTTTTCTTTCATGACCGTCTCTCCCTTGCAATCCGGCCCATGTTGCCGTATGATAGTCATAGCAGAGAAGAGTCGAACCCGCGCTGCTTTTCATCGGCCATACTCGGCCCTTTTGGGTTTGTCCTCCTCGGCAGGCGTCGGCCTGCCTTCGTCGTCCGCACCCAAAATGCATCAAGTCTGGCTCGCTGAAAAGTGCGCAGCAGTTTTGCCGCGGCGGAGAGGCGTCAAGGCAAGGAATCGAGTGCCGTCAAGCCTTTGTGGCTTGACAAACGAAGATAACGCCGCATTGCCGTCTCTCCGCCCGGCAAAACCGACGTGGGTTCGCCTCTCCTCTGCTATACGAATATATGCGGACGGCACGTTTTACATTCTGAGAAGGAAAAGGGTGGGGAGCATGAAACCATTTATCGCGGCGGATATTCTGCTGCCGGGCGAACAAACAGACATGACGCTGTGGGCCGCGCTGGCGTGCGACCAATTCACCAGCCAGCCGGATTACTGGCAGAGGGCTGAGGCGCTGACGGCCGGCGCGCCCAGCACGCTGCACATCACACTGCCGGAAATTTATCTCGGCAGGCCGGATACGGATGCGCGCATCGCGGCCATCCATGAGACGATGCGGCGCTATCAAAGGGACGTGCTGACGCGCGCGCTGCGGGGCTTTGTCTATGTCGAGCGCACCACGCAAAACGGCGTGCGGCAGGGGCTGGTCGGCACGGTCGATTTAGAGGCGTACAGCTACGAGCGTGGGTGCGCGCCGCTTGTGCGC
>CANRZX010000176.1 GCA_947644575.1 uncultured Clostridia bacterium
CCCGCCGCCTCACCGATGGCGATGCACGGGCCCATGACGCGGGCCGAGGCATAGACCTCCGTATCCACGCAGATGGTGCGCCCGCTCAGCAGCAGGCCGTCGATGCGCTCCGGCACAAGGCAGCCGTAAGGAATGCCGAAGGGCTCCTCCACGGGCGTCAGGTCGATGTGGTCCTTCACGCCGCTGTGAATGTCGATATTGTACGCGGATTGGGCGATGGCCGCGCGCCTGGTTTCCTCGGCATACATCGTGTCTCGCGTCAGGCGCGTGACGCCGGCAAAGTGGCGTGTCTCGCGGATGCCCAGCGAGGGGGCGATATACGCAAGCTTCGCGTCCTCAAAGCCCGGCAAATACTTTTTCATAAAGGCCATCAGCTCGCGCACCTGCAGATAGCCCTCCTCTAAGCCGCGCGAAAGCTGGTTGGGGTCGGACGCGTCGATCTCGATGATGCGCGAGGTGTTGATCGCCAGCATGCCGTCCACCGGTGTGGTAATGTGGATGAACTGATTGCGAGGAACGTGGAAGTCGCCCGCATCCTTCGCGCGGCGGATCAACTCGTCCATCCCGATGAAGCAGTGCCCCCTGCTCGCGCGGAAGAACGCCGGGTCATACCCCTTCGCGTATTCCTCCTTGATGCCGAAATTCTCCGGGCTCTGCTCCGCGTAGGCGAGAAATTTTTCCAGATCATAGCCGGTTACGGTGAACATCAGCGTGCAGGGCTGCATGATGCCCGTGCCGTCCTGTCCGGACACATAGCACGCGCCGGCCATATAGGCCGCGTCGCCGTCGCCCGTGCCGTCGATGAACACCTTCGCGCGCAGCATGGTATGCGTACATTTCCCGTACACCTCGGCGCAGACGACCCGCCCGTTTTCCACGGCAACGTCCAGCAGCTCGCTGTTGAACAGGATTTCCACCCCGGCCTCGCGGCACATCTCCACCGCGACGATTTTCATCCAGTCGGGCGAGATGGGCGTGATGGAATTGTGCACCGGACAGGGATAATGCCCGATCGCGCCGCCATAGGCCGTCAGGCGGTCGATGAATTCCTGCGCGAGGCCGCCGAGCGCCTTGCGCCCCTTCCGGTCCAAATAACCGAGAATGCCCAGCCCGGACGAGAGCGTCCCGCCCAAAAAGCCGTTGCGCTCGACGAGCACTGTTTTTTTGCCCATCCGTGCCGCCTGAATCGCCGCGGGCAGGCCGCCGGGGCCGCCGCCGATGACCGCGACGTCGCAGACCTTGGTCTGTATTTTTTTCATAACATCTGACACCGTCTTTCCTTTGTATTCCTTTTCCGAACGCGCCAAAGCCGACCCGGCGGCAAACAGCCGGGCGGCGCGGCTTTCCGTGTGAAGCGAACGCCTCGGGCCTGCGCGCCCGAGGTATGGGCTTCACGATGTCAGAGCAGCATACGGTCTTAGACCTCTTTTATCCCCGCCCCATTATTTTACTGTCCCGCGCACCAAAAGCGTGTTCGGAAGGGAACGGTTTTCAATCGGGGCGGATGGGTCGGCTATTTTCCGCATCAGGATCTCGCCGCCGATCCGCCCAAGATCGAACATGGGAACGGTAACGGTGGTGAGCGGCGGCGTTGTCAACTCGGAAATACTGTAGTTGTTGTGTCCCATCACAGAGAGTTCGTCGGGCACGCGGATGCCGAGCGCCATCGCGGCCCGCAGGACGCTTGACGCCTTGTAGTCGTCGGTGCAGAAGATCGCCGTGGGGGGATGGGCGCTCGACAAAAGATCCGTGACAACGGCGACCGCCTCGTTGGCGTCGTAGCTGGTGGAGGCGATCAGCGTATGATCGACCCGGAGCCCCGCCTCGGTAATGGCCTCGATATAGCCGTCGTAGCGTTTTCGATTGGCCGCGTAGGCCAGCGGCGCGTGGACCAGGCCGATGCGCCGGTGTCCGCGCTCCAGCAGATACTGCACCGCCTGATAGGCGCTCTGCTTGTCGTTTGTGGACACCGTATTGAAGGGTGTGGTGTAAATATCCGGGAAATCCGGCGGGTGGCCGATCAGGACGAAGGGGCAGTCCTCCTCCAGCAGTCGTCTCAGAATAGGGACGTGCGTAAAGGAGCCGATCACGGCCACGCCCTGCACGGTGCCGGAGCGGATAAGTTTGGTGCAGTGGCTCAGCTCCACGGAGGATTTCAGGTCGGTCAGCAAAAGCGGATTGTATTCCTGCTGCACAAAGGTGGATGTGAGGCCGTGCAGAATGGTGAAAAAGTCCGGGTTGGAAAAGGCCTGATCCATCGTGCGCCCCATCACGACCGCGATGTTCTTCAGGGTGCCCGATTCCAAGCTGCGGGCGACGACACTGGGCGTATAATTGAGCGCCTTGATCGCGCGGACCACCTTTCTCCGAACGCCAGGGGTGACATTCGGTGCATTGTTGGTGACGCGGGAAACCGTGGAGATCGAGACGCCGGCCAAACGGGCAACGTCCTTGATAGTGGCCGCCATGTCGGAACACTCCTTCTGCAAGCCTGCGGCACGGGGGAGCGCTGCTTCTCCCCCGCCGCCTTTTTCAGCTTACCGTCAATTCATGCACAGATTTTCTTATAAAATTGTGCGTACAGAAGCTTCCCCTCATCCGTCATTTGCTTCGCAAATGCCACCTTCCCCCGAGGGGGAAGGTTAAGAGGTTAAGTTTTATCTTAAAATAATCGAAATAAATTTCTTATTAGCATGATAAAAACGTTTTTATGATTTTAGTATACGAGCAATCGCAAGAAAAAGCAAGTAAATTCTAAATAATATTCTTCCATTTCAGAGAATCCCTGGCAGATACTTGTGATAATGTCTAAATTTTGTTTCATTTTTTAATCTATTTACAACAAAAAGCAAATAATTGCATAAATTAAAGCTATATTGAGAAAACAGAAGAAAATAAGAGAAAACAGAATATAATTCTCCTATATCGTCTGAAATTGAAGTTTGAAAAAACGTTTTCACAACGTATGCTTGATGTGTCAGAGACAGACAGCAGCGTGTCTGTGAAATCAGAATCATTCCGGCGCTCCTCTGCGCGGGGCGGCGGAGCAACAGAAATGGAGGAAAACAAATGCAGAAAAACGCAAAGCGATGGGCAGCCCTGGCGGTCGTCCTGATGATGGCCCTGACTTTATTGACCGCGTGCGGGAACACATCCTCTTCCCAGCCGTCGGCGCCCGCCCCGGCGCAGTCCGCGAGCAATCCCGCGCCCGCCCCGGCGGACGACGGCGGAGAGCAGGTCGTGCGCATGTGGACGTTCCTCGACCCCGAGGCGGACAACGGCCGCGCGAAGGCCCTCAAGCAGATGATCGAGACCTTTGAGGCGGAAAATCCCGGCATCAAGATCGTGGTCGAGCCGCAGGACTGGGAGCAGATGACGCCGAAGTTCTTTGCCGCGCATACGGCGGGCAACGCCCCGGACATCATCTGGTGCATCATGGACGAGATGGGCGCCGCGCTGGATTTGGGCGCGCTGGAGCCGCTGGAGAATCTCTTCCTGAAGGACTGGACCGAGGAGGAGATCGCGGATATCGACGATTCCTTCTTCAATTTCGGCGTGCGCGACGGCAAGCACTATCAGATCACCCATTCCCGCAACTATATGGCGATGTATTACCGCGCCGACCTCTTTAAGGAAAAGGAGCTCGAGGTTCCCAAGACGTGGGACGAGTTCATCGAGGTCTGCCAGAAGCTGACGGAGGTCGACCCCGACACGGGCATCCAGCGCTACGGCTTCGGACAGGCGTTCAACGTGGATAAGGTGGACCCGCAGATCATGACGAGCCTGCTGCTGGACGCGCAGGGCAACCTGTTCACCGAGGAGGGCAAGGCCGACTGGGCCAACGCCGCGGGCGAGGAGGCGCTCCAGTTCCAGCTGGACTGCATCACGAAGTACGGCATCACCCCCGAGGCGGCGGTGAATCTGACCGGTGAGGAGCTGTTCACCGAATTCGCGGCCGGGAAGTACGCCATCATCACAGGCGGCGCCGTCCGCGTGCCGACCGTGCGCGCCGACGTTCCGTTTGATCCCAGCGCCGTGCAGCTGATGCTGTACCCGTCGAAGGACGGAAACGGCAATTCCCCCAGCACCATCAACGGCTGGTGCGTAGGCGTCTGGTCCGGCAGCCAAGTCAAGGAGGCCGCGGGCAAGTTCGTCGAGGCCATGATGAGCCCCGAGTCGGACGAGCTGTGGGTCACGCTGGGCGGCCAGCTTGCCATCCGCAAATCCACGATGGAAAAGTTAGGCGATTTCTATCAGGATCCCGACAACTACTATCTGACGGTTGTGGCCGACGGCATTAACAACGCCGGCTGGCCCCAGCCCACAAGCTATCCTGTCAGCTCGTGGAAGAACGATCTGAACCGCGCCGCCCAGATGGTCATGGTGGACGGAAAATCAATTCCCGACGCGCTGGCCAGCGTCGCGGAGGATTTCAACACGCGCAACGCGCAATAATCAGTAATAAAATCGACACACTCGAAAAGAAGTTCTTTTCGAGGCGCGGCATTCTATGCCGCGCAGAAATCGCCTGAGGCGATTTCCTGTCGATTCTGTAGTCAACACGCACGCTCCGCGTGCGGCGCGCAAAGCGCGTCACTTGAAAGCAAAATACTTGTTTTCAAGTGTGCTGACTATAATCGCCCGCGCAGGACCGCGTTCGGTCAGGCGGGGCGAAAGCACGGCGGCGTGTCCTGCCGTTTGGAAAGGCGCCCTCAGCAGCGTAGCGTGGGCGCCTTTCCCTCTATCAAAAAATAGAGGGAAAGGACGGTTCCATAAAAAACAAAGCCGTGGATTCTGCTGGGCAGGCGCGTCTGCCGCATCATCAAAGCTTGGAATACACAAAGTATCCCGGCGCTTCTCTTCCTTGCAGCCACACCCGCCCAGCGAATCCCCGCTGTGGGACAGGTCCTGCGAAGCGCTTTGTTTTCTTACCTCACCGCCCTTGAGAAAGGAGAGATTTTTTGAAGCTGAAAAAAACCCTGCGCGACCATTTGGGGCTGTTTTTGACCTTGCCCGGAATGTTCCTGATTATCATGATTTTGGTAATCCCGCTGTTCATGACGATACACAGCAGCTTTTTCCGGCTGGATCATCTGCAGGAAGGGCCTTCGGTGGGCTTTGCCAACTATTTGTCCCTTCTGCAGAACCCCGGCATCTGGTATTCCTTCGGCATTACCGTGCTCGTCACGGTGGTTTCGGCGGGCATTTCCATGCTTCTCGGCTTGATCTTCGCGCTGTGGATCGATCAGCGCACCGGCACGGTGGCGTATCTGATCCAGCTGATCGGCCTGCTGCCGTGGGTCATCTCCATGATGGTGGGCACGGTTCTGTGGCGCTGGATCCTGAACGGCGACACCGGCCTGCTCAATTATTTTCTGCGCTGCCTCGGGATGAAGCCGATCGCCATTTTTGAAAACAAAACCGCGTCGATCGTCGCGCTGATCGTCGTTATGGCGTGGCGCACCATCGGCTATTCAATGGTCATGATCCTCGCGGGCCTGAAGGGCGTCGACAAGGGCCTGCTCGAGGCCGCCCGTGTGGACGGCGCGAACGCGTGGCAGACGCTGACGCGCATCAAGCTGCCGCTGATCCAGACCCCGGTGCTGCTGTCGACCATCGTGCTCACCATGAGCAATTTCAACAACAACACCGTGCCGCTGATCCTGACGGGCGGCGGCCCGGGGACGGCGACCAACGTGATTTCACTGGAGCTGTACCGCATGGCCTTTACCGAATACTGGTTCGGGATGGCGTCCACGCTCTCCGTGATTGTGTTCCTGGTGAACATTGTTTTCGTTGTGCTGTATGTGAGGATGATCAAATATGACATATAAGAAAAACACGAAGCCGCGTTCGGGCCAGCGCGCCGGCGTGCTGGAGGTCATTCTCCTGCTGGTCATGCTGGTAATCAACTCCACGCCGATCCTGTGGGGATTGATCACCTCGCTGAAAACACGGCGCGAGATATTGGTCTATCCGCCGAAATTCTTCAATTTTACGC
>CANRZX010000177.1 GCA_947644575.1 uncultured Clostridia bacterium
TTCGGCCGTCGTGATCACCATCCAGCGCTTTTATAAAAACCTGCTGGGCGACGAGGGCTATCTGATGTTCACACTGCCCGTCACGCCCGGACAGCACATTCTCGCGAAGCTGGCCGTCGGCGTGGCGTGGTCGGCGGCGGCGCTGGCGCTTGTCTTTGTCACGCTTTTCGCGATGGTCACCGCCATCCCCGGCGGCCCGACGGTTTCGGAGCTGGCGGCGCTGATCTTTGAGGTCGCCGACGTTCCGGCCGGAGTACTTTTCTCCCGATTTATTCCTGTATTTCTGATCGGCCTGTCCAATTCCTATCTGCTGGCGTACCTGAGCATGGCCATCGGCAGCCAGCGGTCGGGCGCGCGCCTTTTCGCCAGCTTTGCCGCTTACGCCATCCTGAACGCCGCTCTGATGGTGCTCTATGTGGCCGCGATGTTTGTGCTGGCGGGCGTCGTCTCGGCGCTGGGGCTGGAGGCGGAGCTGGTTCGCTTCATCGACGGCCTTCCGCCTGTTCAATCGCTCAGCATCGTGCAGGGCGCTTCGGCGTGTGTCATGCTGATCGGGGACGTGGTTTATTTCTTTGCCACACGCGCCATCCTGACCAAGCGCCTGAATTTGGCGTGAATTCAGCAGAAATACCGCCCTGAGGAGCGGGAGCCGGGCGGCATGGGTCCGCCTTGAAATTCTCGCGCGCCGGTACTATAATGGGTCTATTGAAAGCTGCAAAGACTGTCTAAAAGCAAAAGGAGCGCTTATGGAGCTGCCCACGATCCCGGCGAAAACCATCGTGCATAAAAATAAAAGCACCGCGTGGTTCGGTACGGAATACACGATGAACCTGTACAAGGGCTGCTGCCATGGCTGCATTTACTGTGACAGCCGCAGCGCGTGCTACGGCGTGCGGGATTTCGACACCGTCCGCGTCAAGGAAAACGCGCTGGCCCTTGTGCGGGACGGGCTGCGCGCCAGAACGCGGACGGGCGTGGTTGCAACCGGATCGATGAGCGATCCCTACAATCCCTTCGAGCGGGAGCTACTGCTGACGCGCCACGCGCTTGAGCTGCTGAGCGCCTACGGCTACGGTGTCGCCATCGCCACCAAAAGCGCGCTCATCATGCGCGACGCAGACATTTTGCAGGAAATCAAAGAGCACTCGCCCGTGCTGTGCAAAATCACCATCACCACCACGGACGAGACGCTGGCCGCAAAGCTGGAGCCGCGCGCGCCCACGCCCCGCGCGCGGCTGGACGCGGTGGAGCGGCTGTCCCATCAGGGCATTTTCACTGGAATTCTGCTGATGCCCGTGCTGCCGTTCCTGACGGATTCGCCGCAGTCTGTCCGCACGCTGGTGCGGGCTGCCGCCGGGGCCGGAGCGCGCTTCATTTATCCGGCGTTCGGCGTGACACTGCGCCAAAACCAGCGCGACTATTTCCTGCAAAAGCTGGAGGAGGAGTTCCCCGGCGAGGGCCTGCGCGCGCGGTATCTTCACCGGTTCGGCGCTCGATACGAGTGCGCCAGCCCGAACGCCCGCGCGCTGTGGCAACTGTTCACCCAGGAATGCCGCGACGCCGGGCTGCTCTATGAGATGTGTGACATCGTCGCCGTGTACCGGCAGAGCTATCACAGCGAGCAGCTCAGCTTGTTCGGAGATGCGCTTTGACCCGGCGGGGAAAGCCGCGTATTATGCCGGGAAGGAGCACGACATGCAACAAAAAGAAGGAGGGCCTTGCCTTGACGCTGTATAAGCTGCGCGGCCACCCCGAATGGGCCGAGCGCGCCGCGCGGTGGTTTTATGAAAAATGGGGCATTCCGTTGGACGCTTATAAGGATAGCATCGCGGCTTGCCTCAAGGACGAAGCGTCCGTGCCGCAGTGGTATATCATGACGGACGGCGGCGAAATCTGCGCGGGCGCGGGTGTGATCGAGAACGATTTCCATGACCGGAAGGATCTGTTCCCCAACGTCTGCGCGGTCTATGTCGAGCCGCTGTACCGCGGCCGCGGCGTGGCGCGCGGTTTGCTGGACGCCGTCTGCCGGGATATGGCCGGGCTGGGCGTGGACACTTTATATCTGCTGACCGACCACGTCGGCTTTTACGAGCGCTGCGGCTGGCGCTTCCTGTGTATGGCGCAGGGCGAGGGCGATGACCGGCCGTCCCGCATATATGCGCATCAAATGAATTGATGGAATTTTATGAATCCCGCCTAAATGTCAACTTAATTTGACTTAATGGTTGACATTTAGGTGGGATTTGATTATAATCATAGGCAAACCGGAAGGGCGGCCGCCTTTCGGCTTTTCATGAAAGCAGCCCGTCGCCCGCGGGCGACGGGGGAATCAAAGCCTGCTTTGGCGAAATCGTGACGCTGAAGGGATGCCGCCCGATTGCGCGTGAAAATAGAAAAGCGCTTTTATTTTTGAAAAAGGGGAGGGACGCCGATGCCTACAAAGGAAAGGCTGCTGGCATTATTGGAGGAAAACCGCGGCGCGCCGCTGTCGGGCGAGACACTGGCTCAAGAGTTAGGCGTATCGCGCACGGCGGTATGGAAAGCCATGCGCGAGCTGCGCGGGCAGGGGCATGCCATTGACGCCGTGCGCAACCGGGGCTATACGCTGTGCCCGGACAGCGATGTGCTGTCTGAGCAGGGGATCCGGCGGTATCTGCGCGCCCCCCTGCCGTGCGTCGTGGCGGAGCAGATGCTCGTCTCTACCAATCTCACCGCGAAGCGGCTGGCCGCCGAGGGCGCGCCGCACGGCACGCTTGTCGTTGCGGACAGTCAGACCGGCGGGCGCGGGCGGCGCGGGCGCAGCTTTGCCTCGCCGCCGGGGACGGGACTGTATCTGTCAATGGTGCTGCGCAGCACACTGCCGATGCAAAGCGCGGTACTCATCACCAGCGCGGCGGCGGTGGCCGTCTGCCGCGCCGTCGAGCGCGTTTGCGGCAAGCGGCTTTCCATCAAATGGGTGAACGATTTGTACAGGGACGGCAAAAAGTGCTGCGGCATCCTGACCGAGGCCGCGGCGGACGTCGAGAGCGGCGGCGTGGATTATCTGATTGTCGGCATCGGCGTCAACTTGTTCCCGCCCAGGGGCGGCTGGCCCGAGGAGATCGCGGGCATCGCCACAGCGGTTTTCGAGCCGGGCGAGGCGGTAAACCGCTGCCGCCTTGCCGCCGCCGTCGCGGACGAGCTGCTGGCGTTGTGCGGAGCGCTGCCGGACACCCCGTTTATGGAAGAATACCGCGCGCGCAACCTTGTGCCGGGGCGCGATGTCCTCATTCTGCAAAACGGGGAGAGCCGCCCCGCGCACGCGCTGGCCATCACGGATGACGGCCGGCTGCGGGTGCGCCTGCCGGACGGCGGCGAGGAAACGCTGTCCTTTGGGGAAATCAGCATCCGGCTCTGAGCGGATTTTTTTGCGCGCCGGATGCGGGGGAAGGGATGACACAGTTTTTACGGAAAATTGTGCGTTATGGGAACTCCCCCTTATCCGGCACGGCCTGCGGCCGTGCCACCTTCCCCCCTCGGGGGAAGGTAAAGAGGTTAAGTTTCTTATAAAAATTAAGGAGGACAAAAGGATGAAACCAAAAGCTTCGACGAAAAATTATGTGCTGGCCGCCCTGTTCGCGGCACTGACCGCCGTGCTGGCGCAGATCCAGCTGCCGATCGGGCCCGTGCCGTTTAATCTCGCGCTGTTTGGGATGTTTTTGGCGGGCATGCTGCTGACGCCCGCGTGGGCGGCGTGTTCCGCGCTGCTGTACATGCTGCTGGGCATCATCGGCATCCCGGTATTCGCGGGCTTTCAGGGCGGCCCCGCCGTACTGCTGGGCAGCACGGGCGGCTACATCGTCGGCTATATTTTCCTCGCGCTGGCAACGTCCATGGCGCGCAGCTCGGGCAGGCTGCCCGTCGCCGTTATGGGGATGGCGCTCGGCCTTGTGATCTGCTACGCCTTCGGCACGGCGTGGTATATGGCCCTTTCGGGCGCGGACCTCGCCACCGCGCTGGGCTGGTGCGTGCTGCCGTTTATCCTGCCAGACATGGGTAAGGCAGCGCTGGCCTATGTTGTGGGCCACATGCTGGACGCGCGCCTGAAGGCCGCGGGCCTTATCTGACAAGCCCGCCGCGCGCCGCGAATCGGAATCGAAAGCGCCCCTTTTTTCAAACCGTCCGTCGGGAGAAAAAGCGGGGCGCTTTTTCGCATATCTCCGGGGTGTGCGAGACTTTTGAACGCCGCACTTCGGTTCGGCAGAGCCGGTGCGGGTCCGCTTTTCCCCTGTCAATGCAAGAAATTTGTAAGAAACGCCGTTCTGATTTTGTAAGGAAGGCCCGGTATACTGTGGGCAGATTCCAAAGGAGGGAGCTTTTCCATGAACGAATGTATCCTTGTGGCGGACGACGACACCGAAATCGTGAACGCCATCGCCATCCTGCTGGAAAAGGAGGGCTACCGTCCGTTGCGCGCCTATAACGGCTTGGAGGCGCTGGAGCTCTGCGCGAGGGAGCCGGTGCGCCTGCTCATCATCGATGTGATGATGCCGAAGCTTGACGGCCTGTCCGCCGTGATGAAGCTGCGCGAGCGGCGCAACCTGCCCATCATCGTGCTCAGCGCCAAGAGCGAGGAGACGGACAAGGTGCTTGGCCTTTCGATGGGCGCGGACGATTACGTCACCAAGCCCTACAACGCGGCGGAGCTGATGGCGCGCGTAAAGAGCCACCTGCGGCGGTATACGCGGCTCGGCGGCATCGATTCGGGCGGCGCGGGCAGCGAGATTGTCAACGGGCGGCTCTGCTACGACCCCGCCGCGCGCCAGCTTTCAGCGGACGGCGAGCCCGTGAGGCTGACGGCCACGGAGACGAAGATCATCGACCTGCTGATGCGCAACCCGGGGCGCATCTTCCCGGCTGAGGAGATCTACCGCCGCGTGTGGGAGGAGGACGCCTTCGCGCCCGAAAACACCGTGATGGTCCACATCCGGCGCATTCGCGAAAAGATCGAGCTCAATCCGAAGGAACCAGAATATCTAAAGGTGGTATGGGGTATTGGCTACAAAATGGAAAAGAAGTAAGCCCGCCGTCGCGTTCGCGGCGTTTTTCCTCGGCGTTTCGCTGCTGCTGTGCGGCATGAGCACGCTGGCCGCGGCGTCCTCGCGGGGATGGAGCGGCCCGTATGGCGCGCGGGACGTATTCGCGGGCGATTATCAAAACACCGCCGCGTTCCGCGACGAAATCTCCGGCACGCTGAACGATTTTCTCGCGATGGCCGTCGGCGGCCCGCTGGACGGCTACTATTGGGGCGACAGCGTCTGGCCGACCCCCGAGGAGCAGACGATCGTTCAGGAGGAATATGAGCGCTGGCGCGAGGAAGCGCTGGCAAACGGCGCGGATGTCGCCGAGGTCATACCATATGAGGATTGGCGGAACCCGTATGGCTATGACAACGCCGCGCCCGGCTTTGCCGACGACAAGGACGCGCTGGCCGAGTGGAAGGCCGCCTGCGAAAAGCAGGCGGAGGAGGCGCACCGGCAGCGCTCCGCTGACAAAAACCTGCTGTACGCGATCTCCTATGACGGGAAGGAAAAATTTTCGAACGCCGGGGACGCCGGCCTTTCCGCCGACCCGTCCGCGCTGCCCGACGGCTACAGCTTCCTGCTCGTCTATGAAAAGGGCTCGGTTAAAATTTACAAGGACGGCAGAGCCGTGGACGTCTACGGCGACGGCTATTACCGCGACGACGGCGCGGGCTGGTGCGTGCCCGGATACCGGAATTTCACGGTCGACGACGAGAGCATGAAGGCGACCGTGGTGCTGGCGGCGGCGCGCGCGCCGAAGCTGTACGTGACGGGCCGCTACGCGCAGAGCGGTACAAACTGGCACTACAGCGGCCTGTACGGCCTGCAGCAGGGCCTTGCGCGCCGGCGCGCGCAATATATCGAGGCCGCGGCCGTGACGGCGGCCGGGCTCGCGCTGCTGGCGTTGGCGTGGGTGATGCGCG
>CANRZX010000178.1 GCA_947644575.1 uncultured Clostridia bacterium
TTTAAAATGTGTTTTTTACAAAAAAAAAAACACGCCCGTGGTTATCGGTCAGTGGCGTAATGGTTTCTGTTATCGCAAAAATTGTCAAAACGCGGGGGGGGGAGCGGCGTTTCTGCGGGCGGCGTCAGGAGGCGATGATCGCGAAGAGCATCCCACCCATACAGAGCGCGCTGAGGATTGTGCCCACAAGGTTCATGATAAACGGCGCGGTGGCCTTGCCGCCCGTCGCGGAGGGCTTGGGCGAAACGATCAGGCCGACGATCCCGAAGATCAGCCCGACAAAGCCGAAGATCCAGAACGTCGCGAGGCTGAGGATGCCAAGCGTCTTGCCGGATTTCGCGCCCTGCGCGTTCGCCTTTTCCTTCATGAGCTCCTCAAGGCCCTCGTTCTCCTTAGCGACAGTATCGGAGAAGCTGGCCATGAAGGTGCTGAATTTCTCGCACTCCTCCGGCTGGAGGATGTTTACGTGATGGAAACGATCCTTGCGGGTGTTCAGCGTATCAACCTCCAAAAAGATCGGCGACTCGCCCATTTTATCGCGAAGCACCACGCTGACGCTCTTCAGCTCACCGTTTTTCACCGTAGTGTCCACATTCACCATGCCGATATTGCCCGTGGCAAGATACGGCTTGTTCGGAAGGATTTCGTTCTTCTTATAGCCCAGCGGAATAATCCACAGACGCGCAGCGTCGAATGCCAGCGCGTAAGTATAATAGGTGGTGCGCGTCGAGCGCCCGTAGTGCTGCACATCCTCATGGTGCGCGTAGGCCACGGTATAGCCCGTCTCGCCCGGGAGCACCGACGCGACGATGCCCTTCAGGCGCTCCATATCCTCGCCGGACGCCGCGAGCTTCTTATTTTTCTGTTCCTTCAACTGCGAATAGATCACGCAGACGGCCACGATGCCGACGATGATCAGCCATGCGATATAACCCGAGCTTTCAATGTTATCCATGATTCCCTTTTATCCTTTCTGTCGAATTTTGCCGCGCCGCCCCTTATCCACTATTTAATATAGCACACCCTCGCGGCATTGTCCATACAAAACTTTGCGCGGACAAAACGCGTTCGGGAGCATCGGCAAAACGCTGTTTTTTTCGGGGGCTCGTTAACGCATTTTGTACAAACTTGAAAAATCCGGCCAAAGCGCGGCCGGACGCTTGTGCCGCGCCGGGAAAGATGGTATAGTGTTTTTGTTCGGCAACACTTGTGCGTCCATTGCGCACAAGTTGAGAGGAGGAAGTGTTTGAATGGAAAAACGCTTTTTGCTGGTCGAAGCAAGCGTGCTGCCGGAGGTATTCCTCAAGGTGCTCCGCGCGAAGGAGCTGTTGGCGTCCGGGAGCGCGAAAAATATTTCCTCGGCGGCGAAGGCGGTGGGCCTATCCCGCAGCGCGTTTTATAAATATAAGGACTGTATTTTCGACGCCGAAAACAGCCGCGAGGTGCTGACCGTCAGCGCCACGCTGCTCGACGAGACGGGCGCGCTGCAGAATCTGCTGGCCGGGATCTCGGCGGCGGGCGCGTCCATCGCGACGATCCATCAGGCCACGCCGGAAAATGGGGCCGCGCGCGTGGCGGTATCCATCCGCACGGGCGGCATGCGCTGCACGCTGGAGGAAATGCTTGCGCGGCTGCGCGCGCAGCGCGCCGTGGTCGAGATTCATCAGGCCAAGCACTGAGGGCCGCGCCGCGCGCCCGAGCTTTGCGCCGCGCGCCCGCCTGTGTGGTGTGCGCCAATGGCGGACAGGAGGAAGAATCATGATAAAAATTGCGATCCTTGGCTTCGGCACGGTCGGCAGCGGCGTGCTGGAGGTGCTGCGGCACAACGCCGTCAGCATCGAACGGCGCGCGGGCCAGCCGGTAGCGGTAAAATACATCTGCGATATCCGCGATTTTTCCGCGCATCCAGACGCGACGCTCTTTGTGAACAACATCGACGCGATCCTCGGCGACCCCGAGGTGCGCGTCGTGGTGGAGACCATCGGCGGGCTGAAGCCCGCGTATTTCTACGTGAAATCGGCGCTCGAGAGCGGCCGCCACGTCGTCACCTCCAACAAGGAGCTGGTGGCCACGCACGGCGCGGAGCTTTTGTCGGCCGCGCGGCGGAACGGTGTATGCTTTCTGTTCGAGGCCAGCGTCGGCGGCGGAACGCCGATCATCACGCCGATGCACCAATGTTTAGCCGCGAACGTCATCAGCGGCATCGCGGGCATCGTCAACGGAACGACCAATTTCATGCTGACGAAGATGGCGCGTGAAAATATGGATTTCGACGCCGCGCTGCGGTTGGCGCAGAGCCTCGGCTACGCCGAGACCATCGACCCCTCGGCCGACGTGGACGGCATCGACGCCCAGCGCAAGATTGCTATTTTGGCCAGCCTCGCCTTCGGGCGGCACTTCTTCCCGCAGAACGTGCCGACGCGCGGCATCCGCGACGTGACGGTGAAGGACATCGCGCTGGCCGCGCGACAGAACGCGGCGGTACGCCTGATCGCGTGGGCGCGCCGCACCGAAAACGGCGGCGCAGCGCTGGCCGTCGAGCCGATGCTGGTGCCGCGCCAAAACCAGCTTGCGGGCGTGGAGGACGTGTTCAATGCCGTGCTGGTTCGGGGCGATATGCTCGGCGACGTGGTGTTTTACGGCAAGGGCGCGGGCAAGCTGCCCACGGCCAGCGCCGTGGTGGCAGACGTGATCGACGCCGTCAAAAACGGCGTAAAGATCCATGACAGCCTGTTCTGGCAGGAATCCGCGCCCATCGAGGGCTTTTACGAGGACGAGACGCCGCACGATTATTACGTCCGCCTCACCGGCGCGAGCGAAACCGTCGCGCGCGACCTGTTCGGCCAGAGCATCGAGCCGCTGGACATGGCGGACGGCGAGACGGCGTTCACGCTGCGCGGCGTGACGGCGGCGCGCTTAGCCGAACTGCGCGGCGCGGCGGACGCCGCGGGCGTGCGTGTGGGCAATACGCTCCAATGGATGGCGGAATAAGGGGGCGGACGGATGGTAACGGTAAGCGTCCCGGCCACGAGCGCGAACATTGGCTCTGGCTTCGATTCGTGCGGCCTTGCGCTGTCGCTGCGCAACACGGCGGCGTTTGAGGAATTTGACGGCGTGGACATCACCTCCGCCGACGGCTCGGCCGTGCCGAGCACGCCCGGCAACCTTGTCTACCGCACGGCCAAGGAGGTGTACGCCCTGTGCGGGCAGCGCCTGCGCGGCCTGCGCATCGTGCAGACGAATCCCATCCCGATGGCGCGCGGGCTCGGCTCGAGCAGCGCGTGCATCGCGGCGGGCATTTTGGGCGCGAACGCTCTGCTGGGCGGCCCGCTGACGGCCGAGGACATGCTCACCTTCGCCACCAAGCTGGAGGGTCACCCGGACAATGTCGCGCCCGCGCTGCTGGGCGGCTTTGTGGTGTCGGCCTACGACGGCGGCAAGGTCTATTCCCTGAAAAAGACGATCGCGCCGGGCATCGTGTTCATGGCGTTCGTGCCGGATTTCAAGCTGCTGACGGAGCGGGCGCGCGCCGCGCTGCCTAAGACCGTTTCGCACGCGGACGCGGTGTACAACCTCTCCCGCGCGGCGCTGCTGGCCACGGCCTTCTGCGAGGAGCGGTACGACTTTTTACCCGTGGCCACGCGGGACAGCCTGCACCAGCAGTACCGCCTGCCGCTCATCGAGGGAGGCGAGGCCGTGTTCGCGCTGGCGGACGGCCTCGGCGCGCTGGCCACGTTCATCAGCGGCGCGGGGCCGACGATTTTGTCCGTCGTGCGCACCGCCGAGGCGAACGTGTTCTTCGAGCGCGCGCAGAAGGCGCTCGCAAGCGACGCCGAGCTGGCGCACTTCACGCTGCGCCGCTTCACGGCGGACAACGAGGGCGCGAAGCTGCTGGAGAATGCCTGATCCGGGGGCGCTTTTGCTCCCAAAAGCGGTGTGAAACAGCCGGAAACAGGGGAAAAGGGCGCGCGAAACGGTTTCATTTGCGCACCGCGTTTCATATTGTAGGGATAGAGGAAAACGGGAGAAACAGGGGAAAGGAAGAGGAGCATGGCACTCATTGTACAGAAATTCGGCGGCAGCTCGGTCGCCGACCGCGACCGCATTTTCAATGTGGCGCGCATCGTGGCCAACACCCACGCCGCGGGCAACGACGTCGTGGTGGTGGTGTCCGCGCAGGGCGACACCACGGACGATCTGATCGCCAAGGCGGGCGAGATCACGCACGACCCCTCCCAGCGCGAGATGGATATGCTGCTGTCGACGGGCGAGCAGATCAGCATCGCGCTGCTGTCGATGGCGCTCAGCGAGGTGGGCTGCCCGTCCATCAGCCTGACGGGCTGGCAGGCGGGCTTCCACACGAACCGCGCGTACACCCGCGCGCGCATCAAGAATTTGGATACCGAGCGCATCGAGAGCGAGCTTTCGCGCAACCGCGTCGTCGTCGTGGCGGGCTTTCAGGGCGTGAACCGGTACGACGACATCACGACGCTCGGGCGCGGCGGCTCGGACACCAGCGCCGTCGCCATCGCCGCCGCGCTGCACGCCGATATGTGCCAAATCTATACGGACGTAGACGGCGTGTACACCGCCGACCCGCGCCTGGTGCGCCACGCGCGCAAGCTCGACGAGATCACGTTCGACGAGATGCTCGAGCTGGCCAGCCTCGGCGCGCAGGTGCTGAACAACCGCAGCGTGGAGCTCGCGAAAAAATATTCGGTCAATTTGGAGGTGCGCTCGTCGCTCACCAATCTGCCCGGCACAATCGTGAAGGAGGTCACAGACGTGGAAGGTATGCTCATCAAGGGCGTCGCGAAGGATAAGGACGTCGCCGTCATTTCGATTTTGGAGGTTCCCGACGTGCCGGGCGCGTCGTTCAAGGTGTTCAGCCTGATGGCGCAGCGCAAGATCAACGTGGACATCATTCTGCAGTCGTCCGGCAGGGAGGGCTGCAAGGACGTGATCTTCACCGTGCCGCTCGCGGACGCGGACGCCGCGCTGGCCGCGCTCGAGGAGAACAAGGGCCGCTTCGGCTGCCGGGAGATCCGCGTCGACCGCGACGTGGCGAAGGTGAGCATTGTGGGCGCGGGCATGCAGAGCCATTCGGGCGTCGCGTCGCGCATGTTCGAGGCGCTGTTTGAGGCGAACATCAACATCCGCATGATCTCCACCAGCGAGATCAAAATTTCGGTGCTGATCGCGAAGGAGGACGCCGACCGCGCGGTGAACGCCATCCACGACGAATTTTTGAATTGAGGAGGGCGGCGTATGGCGACCTCGGCGGAATATATTGAATTTGTCTGCGGGCAGATCGCGGGCGTGGGCGCGGTGCGGTATCGGAAAATGTTTGGGGAGTACATGGTATATGTCAACGACAAGCCCGTGCTGCTGGTGTGCGACAACACCGTCTATGTGAAAAAGCTGCCGCAGGCGGCCGGGCTGATGGACGGCGCGCCGTGCGGCGTGCCCTACGAGGGCGCGAAGGAGCATTATATTCTTGACATCGACGACGCGCCCTTCGCGCGGCAGGTGGCCGCCCTGCTCGAGACGGTCACCCCGCTGCCGAAGCCCCGGAAGAAAAAGGCGTGAGGGCGTCCGCAAGCTGAAAGACGGCTTTCAGCTTGTCGAAAAAAGGAAAAATTTTGTTTGTATGCACGGACATGTGCCGGGCATGCAAACACCTCTACAGAAAAAGCAGTCCATTTTGTGTACAAAGTGCGCAAAATGGACTGCTTTTTCGCCGGAAAGGAGAACTGAGGGAAACCAATAAGCGACTGCGCAGCGGAGCGGAGCACAAAGCGTTTGGTGTCCCTCAGAGACTGTCGACCTTGTCGACAGTCTCTAGGGCGCGTTGCAAAAAGGGAAGTTGCAACGCGCCCCTATTTTGTGAGAAAATCT
>CANRZX010000179.1 GCA_947644575.1 uncultured Clostridia bacterium
AATACTCTGATCGGCTCCGCCAGTGTTTCCGCCGTTCCGATGGCGGCGCGCGTTTCACAGAAGGTCGGTCAGCAGGAAAATCCGCAGAACTTCCTGCTGATGCACGCGATGGGCCCGAACGTGGCGGGCGTTATCGGTAGCGCTGTCGCGGCGGGTATTCTGATCAATA
Organism: uncultured Clostridia bacterium; assembly: GCA_947644575.1. Taxonomy (GTDB): domain Bacteria; phylum Bacillota; class Clostridia; order Oscillospirales; family Ruminococcaceae; genus Ruthenibacterium. The sequence goes on from CANRZX010000179.1 coordinate 170, forward strand.
TGCTGAAATAGTTTTTTGTTCCGTTTTCCTTTTTTGAAGGACGGCTGCGGTCTGTTGGCGTTATTGGCGCAAGGGCGGCTGAAACATAGTGCGGCCTGTGACGTCGCATGAGGTAAAGCGGTAAGAATTATATTAGTATTCAAAAAAGCCGTTCTGGGTGTTTTAGTCCCGGAACGGCTTTTTTGCGCGGATTTCCTTTTCTTTTTCGGCAAAATGTAGTATACTGAAGAAAATATATTTCATATAGCTTTTTTCAGAGATTTTATAAGATGGAATGATGTGCCAGCTGAAACAAAATTGAGGAAAAAAACGTATAAAAGGCGGAAGAGAATGGATTCACAGATTCAACAAAGCTTTTGCGCGCTGCGCGACCGATATATTGAAGCACAGTTTCACGGACTGAATCCTATGCAGCAAGAGGCGGTGTTTGCCACACAAGGGCCGCTGCTGATTTTAGCCGGCGCGGGCAGCGGAAAAACAACCGTGCTTGTCAACCGTATCGCGAATCTGATTCGATTTGGACATGCGCACGGCGGCGCACAGGTACCGGAAACCGTCGAAGAAAGACATCTTTCGGAATTGGCAGGTCTCGTAACGCAAGGCGGCGAGCCCTCGCCGGAATTATTTTCCGCGCTGCGGGTACGGCCGGTGCAGCCCTACCATATTTTGGCAATTACCTTTACCAACAAGGCAGCGGGTGAGCTGAAGAAGCGCCTTGCCGATATGTTGGGTGAAACGGGAATGGATGTTCACGCCTCGACCTTTCACTCGGCCTGTGTGCGCATTTTGCGTCGCGAAGCCGAACGGTTGGGCTTCCCGCGCAGCTTTGCAATTTATGACACTGACGATCAGCAGCGGGCAATGAAGGAAGTTTACCGCTCGATGAACATTGACGATAAATTTCTGCCCATAAAATCCGCGCTTGGCGCCATCGGACGGCTGAAGGATAAAATGATCGGCCCAAAGGAGGCGCTCAGTGCCCCGGCGGATACGCGCTCCGGGCTGATTGCGCAGGTGTACGACGCTTATCAGAAGCGTCTGTTGAAAGCAGGCGCGTTTGATTTTGACGATTTGATTTATATGACGGTGCGCCTGCTTGGGGAAAATGAAGAGGTACGTGATTTTTATCAGAACCGTTTCCGCTATATCCTTGTCGACGAATATCAGGACACGAGTGTTGCGCAGTTCCGACTGGTTTATCTTTTAGGGGGAGAGCATCAAAATGTCTGTGTTGTGGGCGACGATGACCAGAGCATTTACCGATTCCGTGGCGCGACAATTGAGAATATCCTGAATTTTGAGCAGCATTTCCCGGGCGCGAGGGTTATACGGCTGGAGCAGAATTATCGCTCCACCGCTAATATCTTGGACGCCGCGAACCATGTGATTGAGCACAATCAGGGCCGTAAGGGAAAAACGCTCTGGACGCAGAACGGTACGGGGGAAAGGCTTGTCTGCTACGAGGCGGATTCTGAATTCGACGAGGCGGCCTATGTCGCCGAGGCCATCGGGAAAAACTTGAAAAAGGGCGCGAAGCTGCGCGACCACGCGATTTTGTACCGCATGAACGCGCAGTCCGGAACGATTGAGACTTATTTTGCCCGCGCGGGAATCCCCTATAAAATCGTCGGGGGCCAGCGCTTTTATGACCGCAAGGAAATCAAGGACATCCTCGCGTACATGAGCATCACGGTCAACGAGCAGGATGACCTGCGCCTGCGCCGCGTCATCAATGAACCCGCGCGCAAGATTGGCGCGACGACGGTGCAGAACATTGCGGATCTTGCCGCGGGCTTGGGCGTATCGATGCTTGAAATAGTGGAACATGCCCGGGAGTATCCCGCGCTTTCACGCGCGAGCGCGGCGCTGGAGGGTTTTTGGAAAATTTACCAAAAGCTGCGCGATGCCTTCAACACGCTACCATTGGATCTGTTTGCCGGCGAAATCTTGGAGATTACCGGCTATCGCCGCATGTTGGAGGCCGAGGGGGAGGAAGGGCAGACCCGGCTGGAAAATATCGGCCAGTTGATTTCCAGCGTCAAGACCTACGCCGACCAGCGCGGCCCAGAGGCCAGCATGGAGGGCTTCTTGGAGGAGGTCGCGTTGATCAGTGACATAGACAGCTATGACGACGAGGCCGATGTGGTCGTACTGATGACGCTGCATGCCGCAAAGGGGCTGGAGTTCCCGTATGTGTTTCTCGTCGGCATGGAGGAGGGGATTTTTCCCAGCGAAATGAGCCGGTACTCAAACGAGGACATTGAGGAGGAGCGCCGCTTATGCTATGTGGGCATCACCCGTGCGAAGCGCGAGCTGACACTTTCCCACGCGGCGTCCCGGATGTTGTTCGGCCAGACAAAGCATAACCGGGCCTCGCGCTTTCTTGAGGAGATTGATCCCTCACTTTTGAATAAGGTGCAAAGCCAAGCCGCAGCGCAGCGCAGCGCCATGCGCCAGCGCGCGCTGCAGCAAAGCACCTATTTGCAGCCGGAATATGGACGGGCGAATATGCGCGCTGCGGTGTTGTCCGGCCGTTCGCAGCGCTACGGCGGCGCGGAGCAAGCGCTTTCGCCGCGTCGTACCGCCGTAGGCGGCGGCGCTACAGCCGTTCGCGCGGGAACGGCGTCCTCCGCCGGAGGGGACAAAGTGTACAAGCCCGGCGAGTTAGTCGAGCACAAAGTGTTCGGCCGAGGCGTTGTGCTGAAGGCGACGCCGGTCGCGGGGGACATGATCGTGGAGATCCGCTTCGATCAAGTAGGTATCAAGAAAACAATGGCAAATTACGCGCCGCTGAAAAAGCTTTCCGAAGGATAAAAGGCCGGGAAGAAATCTCGGGGCATATTGAGGGAAGACAGATGCGGCGCTTTTCCCGGCTGAATCGGATTATCGAAAGAACTGAGGACTGACCATGAAAGTAATGCTCATTGCCCACACACCGCAGCCGGAGCGCGTTGTCGCGGCGGCGGCGAAGCTTTGTTATTCCAACGCGCATGTCGATGATCTGCTCGAAGGGCTCACGCCGGAAAAGAGCCGGGAATTCCTCGCGAAGCTCGCGGATATGGGGCATGAGAGCCCGACGGAGCACGCCTCGTTCACCTTTGCGATCGAGGGCGTCAGCCGGTCGCTGCTGGCGCAGATCACCCGTCACCGCATTGCCTCGTACAGTGTGCAGAGCCAGCGGTACGTGCGGCTCGATTCGTTTGAATATATTACGCCGCCGGAGGTCGCACGCGACCCACAGGCCAAGGCCGCCTTTGATGCGCAGATGGAACAGCAGGCGAGCCAGTACCGGCAGGTTGCCATGCTGCTGAAGGACGGCCACATCCGCCGTCTGACGCAGCAGGGCATGGACGAGAAGCAGGCGGTGCGCAAGGCGGAAAAGCTGGCCATCGAGGACGCGCGCTTCATTTTGCCCAACGCGTGCAGCACAAAGATGATCGTGACGATGAACGCGCGCAGCCTGAACAACTTTTTCCGCCATCGCTGCTGCCGCCGCGCCCAGTGGGAGATCCGCGCTTTAGCGGATGAAATGCTACGCCTTGTGCTGGCGGTGGCGCCCGCGCTGTTCGCGAAGAGCGGGCCGCCGTGCGTTTTCGGCACGTGCCCCGAGGGCGCGATGAGTTGCGGCGCGGCCGAGGAAATACGAAAAAAATATGACGTGCTGCACAAAGAGGGGGAAGCGGCTTGCTGGGAAGACTGATCGTTTTGGAGGGGCCGGACGGTTGCGGCAAGGCCACGCAGGCTGGGCTTTTGTATGAGGCGCTGTGTCGGAAAGGGGAACGGGCGCGCAAAATCACGTTTCCCGATTATGAAAGCGATTCCAGCGCACTGGTGCGGATGTATCTGCGCGGCGCGTTCGGGCAAAATGTAAACGATGTGAACGCTTACGCGGCCTCCAGCTTTTTTTCCGTCGACCGATATGCCAGCTACCGAACGGACTGGGGCGCGTTCTACGAAAGCGGCGGGACGGTCGTGGCCGATCGGTACACCACAGCCAATGCGGTACACCAGTGCGCGAAGCTGCCGCGCGCGGAATGGGACGCCTATTTGGAATGGCTGTTTGATTTTGAGTATCGGAAAATCGCGATCCCAAAGCCGGACCTTGTGCTTTATTTAGATGTTGAGGCGGAAGTTTCCCAGCGCCTGATGGATCGACGGTATCATGGGGACGAGACAAAAAAGGATCTTCACGAAAGGGACGCGGAGTACCTTCTTCATAGCCGAGAGGCGGGACAATACTGTATGCACAGATTTGGCTGGCAGCGCGTTGAATGCACCGAGAACGGACGGATGCGTTCGGCCGAGGAGATACACCAAACAATTTTATCGCTGATTGCGAAGAGGTGACTGGAATGGAAGAAAAAAGCTTTGCGGAAACACGTGCGACACAGGAGGCTTATGTGCGGCAGCTCGCGGGTTTGTCTGCGCGCGTTCCCACAATGACGGAGGAACAGCTGCAGCGCAATGCCGAAAAAATCGAGGAGCTTCGCCGCCGCATCGGGGCGCTACCGCCGGAATTGTATGAGCTGTACGCGCAGGAGCTGCACGCGCTGGGCGGGGAGGCCGAGCCGCGGCCGTCAGTTTCCTCCCACGCGCGCGAGGAGGGGGACGACGGATATGAGGACGAGGAGGACGGCGAGGAGGAAGAAGACGAGTACGACAGCCGGGGCCGCAAAAAAAAGCGCCGCAAAAATCATGGCTGCCTGATCGTCCTTCTGATTCTGATCCTGATCCCGGCCATCGCGCTGGGCGGCGCGTACCTGTGGCTGAAGGCCGAGGTGGACGGCTCGCGCGGCGATGCGGTTACGCAGGATGTCACCATCAAAAAGGGCTCGGGCCTGCTTGCCATTGGCCAGCAGCTGGAAAACTCCGGCATCATCCGCTCGGCGCAGGTGTTCCGCCTGTATGTGCGCTCGCAGGAGGGCGTGGCGGACACGCTGCAGTATGGCACGTTCGAGTTGTCCTCGGATATGAGTTATGACGACATCATCCACATTCTGCAGGAGGCGAACGTTTACCGCCAGACAATGCGCGTTACCTTTCCGGAGGGAAAAACGGTGATCCAGTACGCGCAGATCATGGAGGAGGCCGGGCTCTGCTCCGCGAATGATTTCCTTGCCGTGGCGAATTACAGCGAATTCAGCCAGTTCCGCTTCTGGGACAAGCGCGGCAGCGGCGCGAATGTGTTTATGCGCGCGGAGGGGTATCTGTTCCCGGACACCTATGAGTTCTTTGTGGGCGACGACGTGTATAATATGGTCGCGAAGCTGTATGGGGAATTTGACAACAAAATCACCGACGAGATGTACGCCCGGATGGAGGAGCTGAATATGAGCCTCTCCGAGGTGATCACGCTGGCGAGCCTCGTTCAGGAGGAGGCCGGGAACGAGTACAGCAAAACGGTTTCCGCCGTGTTCCACAACCGTCTTGCCAATGAAATGACGTTGGGCAGCAATGTGGCGTGGAACAAGGAAAAGGCCGACGACAACAACTATATGTACGATTGGATGGCGGGCTCCTACGGCTATGGCAGCTGGGACGCGATCCCCGAGGCCATACGGGAGGCGTACGACACCTACGACCATTACGGCCTGCCCGCCGGGCCGGTGTCAAACCCGGGGATGCTGGCCATCGAGGCGGCGCTGTGGCCCGAGGAGGACTGCGATTACCTGTATTTCCAGACCGATACGCTGGGCAATTAT
>CANRZX010000180.1 GCA_947644575.1 uncultured Clostridia bacterium
GGCCGCCGCTATGCTTTTTGCGCTTTCCGCCTGCGGCTCTGACCAAGGAAGTACCCCCACTCCCAGTCCCGTGCCGGAGGAACCGTCCGCACCGGTGACGGAAAACACTCCAGCGCCGGAGAATAACATGCCTGCGGAGCCTGATTCCGTTTCGGGAACTAAAGTTCTGGTAGCCTGCTTCTCCGCTACCGGAAATACCATGCCTCTGGCCGAATATGCCGCCGATATTTTAGGCGCTGACCTCTATGAGATCGTCCCCCAGGAGCCTTACACCGAGGCGGATCTGGCCTATTATACCGACTGCCGGGCGGACCGGGAGCAGGAGGACGACGCCGCCCGCCCCGCCATCAACGGCGGCGTGGAGAATATGGGGCAGTATGACACCGTGCTTTTGGGCTATCCCATCTGGCATGGCCGCCCGCCCAGAATCATCTACACCTTCATGGAAAGCTATGATTTTGCGGATAAAACAGTGATCCCCTTCTGCACCTCCGGCTCCAGCCCCTACAACGACAGTGGAATCAAGGATCTGGTGGGCAGCGACACCACATGGGTCACCGGCCAGCGCTTCGCGGCCGGCACCAGCCGGGAGACAATCGCCGATTGGCTGGAGACGCTGGAATTAGGAGGCAACCCGTCTGTTGAAGGGAACACCCTCTATCTGACCGTCAACGGTCACACCCTCACCGCTACGCTGGTGGAGAATTCCTCCACCCAGGCCCTGAAGGAACTGCTGGCCGACGGCCCGCTGACCATCGACATGAGGGACTATGGCAGCATGGAGAAGGTAGGATCCCTTGGCGCCGATCTGCCCCGGAACGATGAACAGATTACCACCAACCCCGGAGACCTGATCCTCTATCAGGGGAACAGTCTGGTGCTCTACTATGACCGGAACGACTGGAATTTCACCCGGCTTGGAAAGATCAATGATGTAACAGATCAGGAGTTACGAGAAATCCTCGGTACGGGCAGCGTAAGCATGACGCTGGCTCTATTAGAGTAGATTCATTTTGCGGTGCAACATCCCGATTTTAGTTAGATGTTGTATAAATCATAAAAAGCAGTGCCAATGGATATCTCCATGGACACTGCTCATCTAAATGAGTCCTCAGAGGACGCAAATGAGTTCTATGCCCATGTGGAAACCGAGAACATACGCTAAACTTAAATTACCGGCGGACAGGCCGGACTGTCCTTTGAAAATTGAATATCCGGTAGCAAGATAACATCAGCGGATGAGAGAGCGCGCGTCGGATGCGCCATGACCACCTGTGCGGGTCACCGCATAAACGACAGACAATAAGGTGACAAGCATGTATCCATCCAGATAAAAGCAGGCGTAGCAGTCTGTTTCGCCATGACATCATCCGCCTACAATGGTACCCCTGCCCATCCACAGCGCCGCAAGAGCGGAATCACATAATGGGGCAGCTCGGAGAGAACCTCGGAGGGGTGAGATTCCCGGAGCAGACTACCACCATGTCTGGTTTTGCTGCTGTCCAAGCCTGGGAATTGGCGAATAATACAGGCGAGAAAAAAGTCTAAACATTAAGCCATGCCCCCCGACTTTGCCGGGGGGCATGGCTATGCAGGCTTACAGTTTATTTACTTTTCTTGGCCGCGGGCTTTTTCGCGGCGGGTTTCTTCTCCGCCTTGGCGGGGGCATCCGCTTTCATCGCGGTGGGCTTCTCCGTTTTGGCCGGAGCCTCCGCCTTCTTCGCGGCGGGCTTTGCCGCCTTGGGGGCCGCGGCCTTTTTCGCCGGGGCCTTTTTCGCGGCTTCGGCCACGGGCAGCAGCGCCCACGCCTGATTTTCGCCGTTCACGTCCTCCCACAGCTGCAGGCGGGCGCCGTTCTCCTCGCTCATGTCGACGATGTCGGCAACAAGGCCGGACAGCTTGGAGCGCAACTTATAGCGGCCGTCTCCGGCCGGCTCCAGCGTCCAGAGCTGACTTTCGCCGCCCGTGTACTCCCACTGATGCAGCCATGCGCCGCGCTCGCCGCCGGCATTGATTACGTCGAGCACCTTGCCCGTCAGCTTATTTTCCAGCTTATACACGCCGGCGGAGACCTCCGCCAGCAGCCACTGCTGGCTGTCGCCCTTGGCGTTTTCCCACAGCTGAACGGCGGCGCCGTTCTCCTTGTTAAAATCCGCTACTTCGATGACGCGGCCGTTGCGCGCCGCAAGCTGGTATACGGCATTCGCCGTGATTTTATTCTCTTTCATCCTAATGATCCCTCCTGTTTGGTAAATTGTACCATGAACAGAGAAAAAATTCAATGCGATTGGCGGGTTTTCAGAGCATTATACAAGATGTTGAGGCAAGCTCCGTTTTCTTTGGGGAATTTAACTACTTTTTTTCGCCCTGCGGCAGGCAGTTCGAGCCAAGCGCCCGGTAAACCATGCGCTTGGCCTCGGCCAAAAGGGCCTCGTCGCTCTGGCCGGGCAGAAAGCACTGCAGTTTTGCATAGCCGAATACGCTGCCCGCCAGCGCCATCAGCGCGTAAGCCTCGCCGGGCTGAGCGCACAGCACGCCCTCGCGCACGCCCGTCTCCACAATGCGTGCGGCCAGCGCGCGCAGCTCCTGCAGAATGCGGCCGCGCGCCTCTCCGGCGCGACTGTACAGCACCTCAATAGAGCCCGCCGCACGGGCGGACGAAAACAGCAGCTCCATGCCGGAGGTTTTCGCGTGCTTCGCCTCTCGCACAAAGCGCAGCAGGTTCTCCAGCTTTGCGTCAAAGTCCGCCTGCGTGTCCACGCGCGCGGCAAGCGCCCGCGCCTCCTGCTCAATGCGGTACAAAAACGCCTTTGTTAGAATTTCCTCCCTCGAGGTAAAATATTCATAGATCGTGCCCTTCCCGATGCCCGCCTCTTCGGCAATCTGCTGCACCGTCACCGTGTGCGGCTGCACGCCCTTTTCCATCAGGCGGAATACCGCCTCATAGATGGCGGCCTCTTTTTCACCGCGCCGCGCCATTATGCCTCGCCTCCCGCCCGGAGCGGCCGCTCTGCCGCGGCGTCCTCGTTCTCGAGGTCGACTGTGCGCAGCGGCTTTTTCCGGAAAATATCATACAGCACGGGCACGACCAGCAGCGTCAGCAGCGTGGCGTAGGAAAGGCCGCCGATCGAGACAATGGCCATCGGCTGCGTCATTTCCGCGCCGTCCCCGACGCCCAGCGCCATTGTGGACATCGCGAGGATCGTCGTCAGCGCCGTCATCAGCACCGGGCGGATGCGGGTGCGCCCCGTCTCCAAAATGGCCTCGGTGCGCTCCAGCCCCGCAAGGCGAAGCTGATTGATCGTATCGACGAACACAATGCCGTTGTTCACAACGACGCCCGCCAGCACTAAGAAGCCGAGCATCGCGATGATCGACAGCTCGCAGCCCGTCAGCCACAGCGCCAGCAGGCCGCCCGTGAACGCGAGCGGGATCGTGAACATCACGATAAACGGGCTCATCAGGCTCTGGAACTGCGCCACCATAATCAGGTAAATGAACACGATGGCCAGCGCGATCATTTTGACAAGGTCGAGCATTGCGCTGTTGATCGTCTCGTTCTCGCCCGCGAGTTCCACGTCGTAGCCCTCGGGCAGCGTGTACCCGTCCAGCGCGCGCGAAAGCTCGCGGCTGACGAGGCCGATGTTGTGCTGTGCGTCCACCGCCGCCGTCACGCTCATCGTGCGCACGCCGTTCTCGCGGTGAATCGAGGCCACGCTGTCCATCTCCTGTTTGGTCGCGATGTCGCGCAGATAGACCGTCTCCTCCTCGCCGGAGGCGTTTGTCACTGTAAACGCGTGATCCATAATCGTTTCGCGCGTGGGGGCGGTCCCCTCGGGCCGCACGACGACGACCGGCAGGTCCGTCCCCGCGAGCGTCAGCGTCGTGGCGGTGTTCTCCGCCTTTAGGGCGGACGCGATCTCGGCGTACACCTGCGCCACGGTCAGCCCGTGCTTCATCGCCTTGTATTTGTCGACGGTGATGCGCGTCTCGGGATTGTCCGTCACGCGGCCCTCCGAGACGTCGGTGAGGCCCTCGGTCGCGCGCAGAATGCCGCGCAAATCCTCGGCGATGCCGTTCATCACATCGAGGTCGCGCCCGGTGATCACTAACTCCACGCCGCTGCCGCCCAGCGCGGACATATCCATCGTGGACTCCTGCACCGACACGGTGCAGGGCAGATCGGCGACGGCCTCGCCGATCGCTTTCGCGACCTGCGCGTTCGTCACGGCGCGTTCGTCCGCGAGCAGAATATAAAAGGTAATGCCGCCCCCGCCCGACGAGCCGCCGCCCATCATGGAGGACATCCCCCCGCCGCCGGCCATCGCGCCGACGGTCCCGACGCCGTCCACGGCGGCGATGCGCTCCGACACGGTATCGGCCAGCGCGTACAGCTCCTCCTGCGTCGTGCCCTGCGGCGCGGTCAGCGAGGCGGACATCTGCGGGCTGTCCATCGCGGGAATGAAGGCGGTGCCCATCTGCGTCGTCAAAAATACGCTCAGCACCAGCAGCGCCAGCGCGAGCGCCAGCACGGGCACCTTGTGCCGCAGCGACCAGGCCAGCACCCGGCGGTAGCCGCGCACCAGCCCGTCAAACCACTTGTGCTCCTTTGCCGCCGTATGGCGCAGCACCGACGCGCCCATCGCCGGCACGAGCGTCAGCGCCACTACCAAACTGGCCAGCAGGGAATAGGCGATCGTCAGGCCCATGTCCGTGAACAGCTCGCGCGAAATGCCCTCGGTGAAGACGATGGGCAGGAACACGCAGACGGTCGTCAGCGTCGAGGCGAAGATCGCCCCCGCCACCTGCTTCGCGCCCTCGACGGCCGCCCTTGCGGCGGGCACGCCCTCCGAGCGCAGCCGGTAGATATTCTCGATGACGACGATGCTGTTGTCAACCAGCATGCCCACGCCGAGCGCGAGGCCGGACAGGGAAATGATGTTCAGTGTCACATCGGTGAAGTACATCAGCGTGACCGCGCACATCAGGCTGAACGGGATGCTGCACGCCACGATGAGCGTCGGGCGCGCGTCCTTCAAAAACAGGATCAGCACGAGGATCGCCAGCAGGCCGCCCCACAGCAGGTTGGACAGCACGCTGTCCACGACAAGCCCGATGTAGTCGCCCTGATCCATCAGCGGCGTGATGTGCAGGCCGGGATTGGCCTTTTCCAGCGCGGTGATGGCGTCGTTGATCCGCTCGCTGACCTCGGCGGTCGAGGCGGTGCTCTGCTTTTGAAACGTCAGCACCACGCCGTCGTTGCCGTTCACGCGCGCGTAGCTTTCGCCCGCGTTGTCCGTCACGGTGATCTCGGCCACGTCCGACAGATAAATGTCGCCGACGCCGTCCGCGTCGATGTGCAGCAAAAGCAGCTGCCGGAGCTGGTCGAGCATGGAGAACGCGTCGCCCACCTTGACGAGATACTGCTCGCCGTCCTCGGTGATATACCCGGCGGGCATGTTGAAATTCTGCGCCATGAGGATATTGCCGACCATGTCCATCGTCAGCACGCCGGACAGGTCCGCCCGCTTGTAGGCGGCGTCGCGCGCCTCGTCAAACTGCTTTTGCGCGTCGGCCAGCTGCTGCTCGGCCTGCTCAAGCTGGGTGCGGGTGTTCTCGATCACCATTTCGCCCTTGGTCAGCTCGCTGATGGCGGTCGCCTTGCCCGCCTCCAGCGCCGCGTAGGCGTCCTGCGCCTTTTTCAGGTTTTCCTCCAACTGCGGCTTCATCGCGGCAACCACGGCAAGGCGCGTCTCGATGTTGGAGAGCTCCGCCGCCACCTGCGGCAGGCGCGTATCCGCCTTCACCGCCGCGTCGCGCAGCTGCGTCAGGCTGTCCTTTGTCAGCGCGG
>CANRZX010000181.1 GCA_947644575.1 uncultured Clostridia bacterium
AGCAGCGCGGCCGCCAGCAGCAGGGCAAACAGCTTTTTCAGTCTTGTCATTTGGGGTTCTCCTCCGTTCTTTGATGTGTTTCCGGCGGGCGCGGCAAATCAGAGCGGCGCGCCCGCCATGCGCTTTTTCGTTTCGGCCGCCGTTTTTCAGTAGGTGATCTTCGCCTCGATCTCCTCCTTTGCCCTGCGGACAAAGCTCAGGATTTCGGGGTCCAGCGGATACCGCACCACGCAGCCCGGCGTCAGGATGTGGCCGCGCCCCTTCAGATCGGTCAGGCATTGATAGATTTCGTCGATGATTGCGTTTTTGTTCCGGTTTGTAATATGATACCGCTGAATTCCGCCGATCAAACATTTTCCCGTGAGGTCCCGCGCCTCCTTCAGCGTGGGGAGCGTTTCAAACGCGTGCCAGTTGAACGCGTCCACAGGGTAATCCTTGATGGTGTCGAACATCAGCTTGTCGCCGTGCGCGTGCAGGATGTTGAACCAGCCGCCCTTGGCCGCGTCGAGAATGCGCATATCATAGGGAACGCCGTACTCCTGATAAATCTCGTCCGTGAAATAGTCGTAGGACGAGGTCTGCGACGCGATGAACACCCCGTCGGCCCCCGTGCTGATGACCTCCCGGATGAACCGGCAGGTCGTCTCCGTGATGACCTCCAGCGCGGCCTTCAGCTTGTCGCCGTTCCCCTCCCGAATGTGGCACAGGGGCTTGTTGTCCTTTCCGTATTTCAGCATGCTGTCCGCGATTTTGTTGGCGGTGGCCAGCGGCGTATAGACTGTCAGCACCACGGGGACCTCGCCCTTCGTCTTTTCCAAAAGCAGCTGCAGATGCTTCAGCTCGCGTCCGTAGGCGCCCTTGTGAATGTCCGGCGCCTCCAGCCGTGTCCAGTCCTCGGCCGTCTGGATCGGCGAACTCGTCAACACCGTGGCGCCGCCGGATTTTACCGCGGAGGAATCCGCCCGGCAGCCAAAATCCTCCGTGGCGTACATGCCGTTGTTCATCATCTTGATGAAATCGAGATCGTACCGCTTGTAGAATTCATACGTCTTTTCGGCCACGACCTCGGGGATCAGGTCGTCGCCCGGCAGGTGCGTCCAGAACGCGTAGGGAAGCTTATCCACCTCCTCCTTTCGCAGCGCGGCCTTGATGCGTTCCACCTTCGTCATTTCATTCATTGTTCTCTGTCCTTTTCCGTTTTTTGATTGTTCCTGCCTTCTTGCGCGCGGGCGGGCTCAGATTTTCATCAAGCCGTTTTCCGTATCGGTCAGGTTCTCATAGCCCTCCGGCGTCACCAGCACCGTATCGGACGGACGCACGCCGCCAAACGTCACATCCATCAGGCCCGGCTCCACCGTGAACACCATGCCCGGCTCCAAAATCAGGCCGGATTTGTTGTCGACGGATGGCCACTCGTGCAGGGATAAGCCCATTCCATGACCGCAGCGCCCGGGCAGAAACTCCTCGAAGCCGTTGTCGATGAATACCTTCGCCGCGGCGTTGAATACGTTCGCCATCGGCGCGCCGGGCTTTACCTGCCGCAGCGCCTTTTCATGCGCCTCGATCACCGTTTCAAAAACGCGGGTCTTGTAGCCGTCCAGTTCTCCCACATACAGGGAGCGCTCGTTTTCCACCGAGTAGCCGCCGACCGTGGTGATGACGATCGGCAGAACCAAATCGCCGCGCCGGGGCACATAGTCGCGCGGCGCGTCCGCGCCAAAGGCGATCCGGTCGCAGGAGCTGCAGCTGATGGGCAGCGAGAGCGTGACCTGCTCCTCGCTGGTGCCGAAGCCGCACAGCTCGTATTCCGGATATTTTACGCGCCAGTCCTCGAGCACCCGCGCGATGGACGCGTTGGATGCCTCGATCTCGCTCGCGCCGCCGCGCAGCGCGCGGAGCATGGCGTCCATCCCGCTGTTGGCGAGGTCCGCCGCCATTCTCAGACGCTCGATGGCCAGCGCGTCCTTGACCAGCTTTTCGGCGCTGACAAGGCCCGTCACGTCTTCGAGCTCCCGCACCGAAAGCTTTGCCCGAAGGCTCTTGTAATCGCTGTACGTCAGCGCGCCCAGCTCCGCCCCGACGACCGGATGGGAAAGCCCGTATTCTGCCGCCGCGAGCCGGAGCGCCTCGAAGGGGTCCTCGGCGATGCTGGGGGTACTGCCCCATTTGGCGTAGCAGACAATGTTCTGGATCGGGCTTTCCTTGCGCGCATGCGGCCCGCGCAGGGCGTGGAGCAGCAGCCGCGCCTCGCCCTTCTGCGGGATGAGCATGAAGCTTTTCATGCTCTGCACAACCGGATTGAACAGCGAAAAGTGGTAGATGTCGACCGGCTTTGTGATGATCGCGAGATCGATGTTTCGCTCGGCAAGCCGCGCCTGAAAGCTTTCGATCCGGCTTTTTACGCATTCCTCGGGAGTCATTGGTCCGCACCTCCTAAAGTAGCCACTGAATCCATTGTCAGGCGCAGCCTCCCGCGCGGAAGGCTCGGCCGCGCGTTCCAAACGCGGCCGGTGGCCCGCCGGTTGGATCAGTGCTCACCTCATGTTTTCTTCATTATAAGCCCAAAGAGAAGAATTTTCAACATTATTTTCTTAATATGTAAAATATTCGTCATAAATGTGCATTTTTCGGCCATCCCCTTGGTTAAAATGTCGAAGATTTTTCTTTTTCGGCATTCCACTGTAGCTTTTCTATACAAAATAAACGAGCGCGCCGCAGAGCTTTTCTCTGCGGCGCGCCCATTCAAAAAAGATAGCAAGCGTCAATCCTTATAATAATCCATATCCTCCAAAAGCGTATTCAGGCTGTCCGTGTATTTCTTCCGCTTTTTCCACACCTTGCTCACCGAGCAGGAGAGCAGAATCTCCGAGATCAGCAGCGGCGCCACCAAGCTTAAAAAGCCCACGCCCTCCGTGCTGCCCACAAGGCAGTGGTCCGCGTAGGACGCGAGCCAGCAGGTCTCCTTATTGGCGATCAGGATGATGGTCGCGCCCTTTTCCTTCGCGATTTTGACGATCCGCTCGAGCGCGTCGATGGGCCGGTTCACCGAATAGACCAGCAGGCAGTCGTGCTTTTGGATGGACATGGCCCGCGCCATCCCCTCCGGCCCCGTCGAGGTGATCGAAAAAATGTTGTCGTTGTTGTACAGGAATTTTTCCACAAAAAGCTCCGCTAAGGCGGCCGCGCTCCAAAAGCCGGCCACATAGACCCTGCGCGCGTTCAGCAGCGCGTTCGCGGAGCTTTCGATCACCTCCGCCGACAGCTTCCGGTACATGGCGTTGACGTTTTCCGTGGCGACGCGCGCGGACTCATGGATGACCTCCACCGCGTCCGCGGTCTGCCCGTTGAATTTTTCGGTCATCACCTCGCCGGGAGAGCGGTATACGAAGCCGCTGTTGGTAAGCTGCTGCGAGATGCTGTCCTGCAGGCTTTTCTGCAGCGCGCTGTAGCTTTCATAGCCGATCTGCTTGGCCAGGCGGTGAATGGTCACGTCGCACATGCCGATCTTTTTGGCCAGCGACGTCGCGGGCAAATACGCCACCTCGTTTTGATTGTCCAAAATATACTGCGCCGCGATTCTGCCCTTTTTGGTCAGGACGGTCGATTCCACACGTTGTCTCAAGGTCGGAGCTTCCACATCCAAAATTCCTTTCCCTCCCTTGACAAGGGCCCGTACGCCGTCCGGGCAAGTACGGCGGCGCCGGCTTCGCTGCCGCGCCCGGAAAGGCACAAAGCCTTTTCACGGCGCGACGTCCTTCCGTCGCACACTCCCGCCCGGCCGGTCCTATGGAGCCGTCGGAGCAGCGCGTGCAGAGACGGAAAAGAATGCTTCTTTTCCAAAGCGTCTCCTCCGATTTCCGCTCCGAAAGCCCTTTCCGCCCCTGTCAAGCGATACTTGTTTTTTCTATCATATCGCGAAAATGAAAAATATTCAACATTTTCCCAATGTGCTGTAAGGACCCTTCTCCTGCCTGCCGCGCCGTTTCCCCGCAAATCACCCGCCGCGCGGAATGCGCGGCGGGTGATTTGCGGGGAGCGCAGCGGGCGCTCGGCGGCGAGGCCGCCCAATCCGCGCTCTTCTATTTTGCGGCGTGCCGGCTTTGCAGCCAACACACTTGAAAACAAGGATTTTGTTTTCAAGCAGCGCGCTTTGCGCGCCGCACACGGAGCGTGCGCGTTGGCTGCAGAATCGGCAGGAAATCGCCGCAAACGATTTTTGCGCGGCATATTATACCGCACCTCGAAAAGCACCTCTTTTCGAGTGTGCCGCTGGGCGCGCCGTTCGGACAGAACTTTTCCGAAAGCGCTCCAAAATTTTGAAGGAGTTCCGAGAACCTATTCGGAATCTTCCCGCGCGGGGAGGTAGGCGAACGGGTCGGCGTCCGTCTCGCTGCGCAGCACGCGCAGGGTAGGGAACGCCGCGCGGATGCGCCGCGCCAGCGCGTCCGCGATCAGCACCTCCGTCGAAAAATGCGTCGCGGCCACCAGCGTCACGCCCGCCGCCAGCGCGTCGAGCGCATCGTGGTGCCCGGCCTCGCCCGTCACAAGGCAGTCCGCGCCCAGCGCGGCGGCTTCGCCGGCAAAATCACCGCCGCTGCCGCTGACGACGGCCA
The DNA here is from genome assembly GCA_947644575.1 of uncultured Clostridia bacterium. Classification (GTDB taxonomy): domain Bacteria; phylum Bacillota; class Clostridia; order Oscillospirales; family Ruminococcaceae; genus Ruthenibacterium. Next base: position 4,614 of record CANRZX010000181.1, read on the forward strand.
CGCGCACGACGCTTTTTTTCGCGTCCGTGTACTTCACGGGCGCGCCGAGCGCCCGCGACACAAACGCCGCGCATTCGTCCGGCCGCATCGGCCGCGTCAACAGCCCAACGCGGCCGACGCCCCCGGCAAACGGCTCCACGGCGATCAGCCCCAACCGCGCGGCCAGCTCGTCGTTGACGCCGCCCGCAGCCTTGTCCAAATTCGTGTGCAGGCAGACGGCGGAAACGTCCGCGCGCACCAGCAGTGCGGGCACGTCCCGCTCCGACAACGCCTTCAGCGGGCGGAAGATCACCGGATGGTGCGATACGATCACATTGCACCCGGCCGCGCGCGCCTCGTCCACTGTGGCGGGCGTGATGTCCAGCGCGCACAGCACGCCCGTCACCGCCTCGCCGCAGCGCACGAGCACGCCGGCGTTGTCCCATGCCTCGGCCGTCTCAAACGGCGCGTATTCCTGCAAAAAACCGGCCAGCGCCGTTAAGCTTGTCTCTCCTGACATTCCCGCGCCATCCTTTCCAGCTCCCGCGCCAGCGCGCGCAGGCGGGCCCCTTCGCCGTCTCGCGCACCCAGCGCCTGCTTCTCAACATCCTTCGCCGTATGCTGCAGATACCCCGCCGCGTGCGGGCCGTGCGCGGCGAGGCCCGCGGCGCATTCCAGCGGCGACGGCGCGCAGCATAGCCCGGTATAGGCCGCGTGCATCACGGTGTAGTAGCGCCGCGCGGCCAGCACAGGCGTTTCGTCCAACAGGGAAAAGCCGTTTTGCGCCAGCCACAGGCGCAGCGCGGCGTGCTTTGACGCGGGCACGAGGATGAGCCGCGGCTCCGGCCGGCCTTGGAAAAAAGCCGCCCCGGCGTCGCGCAGAATTTCGCAGATCGTCACGCCGGACACACCGGCGATGACGATGTCCCCGGCCTCGCCCGGGCGCAGCACCGAAAGCCCCGCGCCCAATCGGCACTCCACCGCGTCGGCGCAGCCGTGCAGGGCCGCGAGGGCACGCGCGCGCGCCAGCGGGGCGGGGCGCAGATCGCTTGCAATCACTTTTTCGCACCGGCCCCACAGCACAAGCGACACGGCCAGCTTGCCGTGGTCGCAGCCGATGTCCGCCGCCGTGGCGCCCCGGCCCCCCCACCCCGCGGCGGGGGCAAAGCCGGGCACCCCCCCGGGGGGGGGGCGGGGCGTTCTTTTGGGCCCCCGCGGCGGTCAGCGTTTACA
>CANRZX010000182.1 GCA_947644575.1 uncultured Clostridia bacterium
CCCGCAGATTCCGTATCTGGCGAAGGGAGCGGTGATTCCGCCGAGCGCGGAATTTCTGGCGGTGCTGGGGGACCAGAAAAACGGGCGGAACCTCGAGGCGCCGGAGGCGCTTCTGCGCCAGATCGTGCGCGAGGAGAGCGGCGGAACGGCGCGGTTTGAGGCCGAGCAGCCCATCGAGCTTTCGCTGGACGGGGAGGTATTCTACCGCGCGATGACGCGCATCGGCGCAAACCGCGGGGCGCGCATCGGCGGGGCGTTCGCGGAGGCGCGCTGACGAGAATGAGGAACGGGGAGTGAGGAGAGAGGAATGACAGAGCGGGCACATGACCGGACGGCGTACCTGTATTTGGGCGCGTCGCCGGACACCAACCGGGAGCGCTACAGCGTCGCTGTGCCGTATCCGTCGACGGGCGGCGCGGCATTCGAGACGCAGCGCATGGTGGATTCGGCGCGCAACGCGAACGGCGAACTCGTGGGGCGCATGGTGGGGCGCAGCGTCCATAAGCAGAGCCTGACGTGGGCGAAAATCTCCTGCGAAAAATGGTGGGAGCTGAACCGCTGGTTCGAAGACGGGCACTTTACGTTCTACTGCCATCTGTTCAACCACAATTTGGGGCGGTGGGAAACGCGCCTGTACTATTTGGGCGACGTGAAAACGAATCCCTATTTGGTGGACGAAGCGACCGGGGAGCCCGCGTTTTACCGGGACGCGTCGTTCAATGTGATCGACTGCGGGGTGGTGTGATGCAGCGGGTATCATCGCTCTATCAAAAGGAGACAGGCAGGCAGATCGCGGCGCAGGGGTATATCCGGATCCGATTCGGGCTGACGGACACGGACGCGGCGGCGACGTGCACGCCGGAATATACGCCGCAGGTGGGCTTTGCGCGGGTGGAGCCGCTGCTGCGGGAGGACGCGCCGAAGCACGTATATGCGACGTTTGAGCCGGGGCGCATGCGGCTGGACGGACGCCAGCGCATCGCGCCGCGCGCGGGGCAGACGGTGCGCGCGGAGGGGTTCGTTTCGGCGGCGCTCTCGGACGCGGACGGCATGTTCGGCGGGGGGCCGTCCGATGGTTCCGGGCGGGTGCCGCAGCTTCCCGCGGGGTCTGCCGGGGGCCGTTCCGATTGCCCCCGGCTGACGCTGCGCTTTTCCAAGCCGCACACCGTGCCGGGGCTGACGTTTACGTTCGATGCGGTGTGCGGCGACTGGCCCGCCGCGCTGTGGCTGGCGGCGTACGCGGGCGATGCGCCGCTGCTGGAAAAGACCTATGAGCCCGACGCCGCGGTGTGGACGTCGCCCGACGCCATCGAGCGCTTCGACCGGCTCGAGATATGCTTTTTGCGCACGGCAAGGCCGTTCCGGCGCGCGCGCTTACAGCAGCTTTTGTTCGGCTTCGGGCTCGTGTTCGACGGCCGCAGCGTCACCGAGGCAACGCGCACGGCGGAACTCGACCCCATCGGGCGGCGGCTGCCGGTGAACACGTTCGACTTTACGATCGTCAACACCAACAGCCTGACGGGCACGGGCGCGCAGTATCTCTTTGACCCGGACAACGCGCAGGGCGTTTACCGCTATATCAGCGAGCAGAACCCCGTGCGGGTGGAGTACGGCCAGCGGCTGCCGGAGGGCATGACGTGGGGCGACGCCGCGGCGGGCAGCTGGGGCGCGCTGGAGCTGTCGGGCTGGCGCGAGGTGTACGAGGGCGGCGTGACGGAATGGGTGCATGGAGGGCGGTACTACCTGGCGGGCCGCCCCACGGCGGACGGGCTGACGGCGCGCTTCACGGCGCAGGACGCGCTGACGGGCCTGACGGAGACCTTCTGGAAAGGCGTATATCATCCCACGGGGAAAAATCTGTACGAGCTGGCGGTGGAGGTGCTCACGGACAGCGGCCTCGCGCCGTTTGACCCCAACGGCCCGCCGTGGAGGCTGTGGGATGGCCTGGCGGACTTCACCACCGGCGCGCCGCTGCCCGCGAAGCCGCACCGGGAACTGCTGCAGCTGATCGCCCACGCGGCGTGCTGCGTGCTGTACACCGACCGGGAGGGCTATCTTTGCATCGAGCCGCTGTGCGCGCAGCAGACAGGCCGCCTGATTGACTTTCATGAACTGCTCGCGCGGCCGAAGGTGAGCCTGACGCCGGTGCTGCGGGCCGTGGAGTGCCCGGCCTATACCTATCTGCCCGAGGAAAAGGTGAGCGAGCTGCACAAGGAGGACGTGTCGGTGGAGGGCACGGCGCGGCTGATGCTGACCTTCCCGCAGGCGGCGGAGGTGTCGGTGGCCGTGGAGGGCGCGCGGGTGGTTTCCCAGACGCTCTGGGCCGGTGCGGCGGAGCTGGCGCTCGAGGGCAGCGGGACGGCGCACATCGTGGTGACGGGCAGAAAGCTGGCGCAGAGCAGGCGCATCGTGACGGCAGAGGCACAGCGGCAGGTGGCTCTCTCGGAGCGGGACGGCGCTTCGGACGGGCTGACCGAGACGCTGGACAACCCCCTCATTACGGACGCGGCGCACGCGCGGCTCGTGGCCGAATGGGTACGGGACTGGCTGCTTTTGCGCGGCACGTACGAGGCCGAGTACCGGGGCAGCCCGGAGCTCGACCCGGGGGACCTGATCCGGCTGGAAAACCAGTTTTCGCCCGAGCCCGCGCCCGCGCGGGTGCTGCGCAGCGAGCTTGTGTACAACGGCTCGCTGCGGGGGCGGTTAGAAGTGAAAAGGATGGCGGAGGAATGAAGCGGAGCAAATATTACGGCCTGCGCCTGCCCGAGCGGGGCGCGCGGGAGGGCGAGGCGAACGACCCGGCGGACGTCGAGGATCTGACGTATGACTTTGGGGTCGTGGACGCGGAGTTAGAGCGGCAGCGGTCGGAGGACGCGCGACTGGAAAAGGACAAGGCCGCGCGCGCGGAGATGCTGCGGCACACGGGCGACTGGGAGAATCCGCACGGCGTGACGGCGGCGCAGGCGGGCGCCTATACAAAGGCGGAGGCGGACGCGCTGGTGGACGGCGCGGTGGCGGCGCATGCCGAAAGGAGCGACAACCCCCACGCGGTGACCAAGGCGCAGGTGGGGCTGGGCAAGGTGCCGAACGTGGCGACGGACGACCAGACGCCCGCCTATACCGAGGCGGCCGGGCCGTCGGCGCTGTCGAGCGGGGAGAAGCTTTCCGCCGCGTTCGCGAAGCTTGCGGCGGCGGTGACGGCGCTGCTGGCGCATTTGGCGGACAGTGTGCGGCACCTCACGGAGGCGGAGCGCGGCGCGTGGGACGGCGCGGCCGAGGCAGCGCACACGCACGCCAACAAAAGCCTGCTGGACGCTTACGCGCAGACGGAGGCGGATTTGGCGGCCGTGGTCGGGGCAAAGCACGGCCATACGAATCAAAGCGTGCTGGACGAGATTACGGCGGCGCAGGTGCGGGACTGGGACGCCGTCACACAAAAGCTGCCCCTCGCGGGCGGGACGCTGACGGGCCCTCTGACGCTGCACGCCGACCCGGCAAAGGACGGGCACGCTGCGACCAAGCGGTATGTGGACCATACGCTGGCGGCGGCGGGCAGCGGCGACATGAAAAAGAGCGTCTACGACACCGACGGCAGCGGCGTGGTGGACGATGCCGAGCGCCTTGGTGGGCAGGCGGCGGCCTATTACGCGGCAGCTTCAGCGGTGACGGCGCTGGTGAGCGGGACGACCCCGGCGGGCGCAGTGGACGGAGGGACGTACTGATGGCGTGGACAACCCCAAAGACGGACTGGAGGCCGTCGGACACGTTCGATCTCGACCCTGACTACGCGCGCATCCGGGGCAATCTGCTGCACTTAGCGGGCATGGCGCGGCGGCTGTACCCGGCGATACCGCTGGCGGAGCTGGCCGAGTATACGATCGAGGACGTGCCGGACGCGGATTTTTTCGCGGCGGTGGACGGCAACGCGGACGCGCTGCTGGACGGGTGCTTTCGCCCGGCGCGCGTCGGGCGCGGGCGAGCCTACGCCGCAAACGGGCCGATCTGGAGCGCGGACGACCTTGCCCGCATCGAGCGCGCGCTGGCCGCGCTGTACGACATCCTGCGGGCCGAGGAAAACACAAGGCCGGTGCTGGCCTTTACGATGGGAGGGGATTTCTTTGGCGCGTGCATTTGAGGATTTGTTGGTCGGCGAGGCGGACGGCAGGCCGCGCCTGACCTTCCGCAGCCGGGCGGGGCAGGCGGTGCTGGAGGACGTGTCCGTGGAGCTCGCAAGCGAGGTGCTGCGGCCGGGCGACCGCTGGGGCGCGCTGGCGGCCAACACGCTGCTGGCGCTGGATGAGGACGGCGCGCCGATCCTACAATTAGACGGGGGGACGTATTGATGGCAAAGCAGGGAAGCATCCGGCATTACCGGCAGGCGGGCGCGACGAAGGCGCCCGCGGCCCTCAGCTACGGCGAGCTGGCCGTGGCGAAGGACGGGACGGTATACGCGGGCAACGAGCAGGACAAGCCGGTCGCGCTGGCGGCGGCATCGCACACGCACACGAAAGCGCAGGTGGGGCTGGGGAACGTGGACAACACGGCGGACAGCGCGAAGTCTGTCAAATACGCCACGAGCGCGGGGAGCGCGGTAGACCAGACGGCGCGCAACGCGGCGGCGAGCGCGCAGAGCACGGCGAACAGCGCCAACACGGCGGCGGCGAACGCGAACAGCAACGCCAACAACCGCATGCCGATCGCCGGCGGAACCTTTACAGGGGATGTCGCCGCGCCGACCGATTACGGCACGCACTGGCATCTCAAGAACAACACCGTGCGCAACGCCGCTTGGGGAGATTCCGGCATGAGCGTCGCGACCATCAACTTTTTGCTGAAGTAAAGGGGGGGGACGTGATGCCAGTCTATTCCGACACCGGCTCGGCAAACAAGGAGATTGGGGCCGTGTACGCGGACAACGGCTCCGCGAATCTTCAGGTAAAGGAAATCTACGCGGACAGCGGAACGGCGAACCGCCTGATCTATCAGAGCCAGACGGACTTTTACCCCGGGCAGACGCCTGCGACGGCACAGGGCGGCGGCAACGGGAAGGTCAACGCGGGGAATTTCTGGGCCGAGACAAATCAGGCGGACGGCGGCTGGGCGCGGGCGTACATCTCGGCGGATCTGACGTCCATCCGGACGCTGAAAATCAGCTATTACTACAACGTGCAGCGGTATATTCAGCTTTTCATCGGGGTATGCACAAATTTTGATGTTCATGCCGCAGACATGAATCGCAACGGCTATATCAAAAAGAGTGCCGTGTACTACCTTGGCAGCGAGGAAGGCAACGGCATGGAAAGCACCGCTACGGCCACGCTGGACGTGTCGGACCTGTCCGGCAGCTATTACATCGGCATTCAGGCATACTCCGGCAGCTCGATCCTTGCGTACTGCTGGGGGCAAATTTCATCAATTGTAGGAGAGTGAAGCAATGAAAGCAATTTTTGGCAATGGGCAGAGCGTGGAATACCTGCGCGCGGTGGAGACGGAGGAGTACTGGGGCGGGTCGAGCCGCAGGACGCTGACGTTCACGTGCGCGGCAAACGCGTGCGGCGTGGACGCGCTGAACGAAATCCTCGGCGAGGCGGACAACGTGCGGACGCTGGCGCTCGAGAACGAGGAGCTGGGCGTGACGAATTGCTACGAGGGCTACACGATGAAGCTCTCGGTGGGCGTGGCGCGCGAGCTGGCGCAGCCCGAGAGCCCGGACAGCCCCGCCGTCTATGAGGACCGGCTTGTCTTCAAGCTTGGCATGCCCACCTTCATCGAAAGACAGCTCCAGAGGCTGGG
>CANRZX010000183.1 GCA_947644575.1 uncultured Clostridia bacterium
CCTGCCGCAGTAATGCGGCAAGGCGCTGGGTGCTTACCCTACTTTTCAATCTGCTCGTGCTCGTCGGCGCGATCAAGGCCAGCGACCGGATCGTTAAGGAAATGATGGGGCTTTAAGGACTGGCAGATTCGTGATATACTGTCCTTAAGAATTTGTCGCAAGGGCGGGATACGGATGCCGGAAAACGAACGGATGCAGCTTTTTGAGGATCAGGCGATCCGCACTGCGTGGGATGAACAACAGGAGGAATGGTATTTCTCCGTTGTAGATGTGGTGAAGGTCTTGACGGACCAGCCGGATCATCGCCGTGCTGCAAAGTATTGGAGCGTCCTAAAAACACGCATAAAGAAAGAGGGCGGCCAGTTGACTACAATTTGTAGTCAACTGCGAATGCGTTCAGGCGATGGGAAACGCTATCTAACCGACGTCGCCACCACCGAGCAGCTGTTGCGAATCATCCAGTCTATCCCATCGCCCAAGGCTGAACCGCTCAAGCTGTGGCTTGCACAGGTGGGCCGGGAGCGGATCGATGAAACCCTTGACCCGGAGTTGATCGCGGAACGGATGGTCGCAACCTACGAGCGGCGCGGTTACACCCGGGAATGGATCAACCAACGCTTGATGGCAATCTCGGCCCGCAAGGAGCTGACCGATGAGTGGAAGGATCACGGCGTGACTGCACACAGTGAGTACGCCATCCTGACCGATGAGATCACCCGCGCGTGGAGCGGCATGACCACCCGACAGTACAAAAACTTGAAAGGCTTGAAAAAAGAAAGCCTGCGGGATAACATGAGCACATCAGAATTAGTGCTCAATATGCTGGCGGAGATTTCTGCTAAGGAAATTTCACAGGCCGAACAGCCAAACGGCTTTGCGGAAAACCGGGAAGTCGCACAGCGCGGCGGCGCAATTGCAGGCGATGCGCGAAAAGCAATCGAACGGCAAACAGGGAAATCTATTGTTACTTCCAAGAGTGCCGCCCAACTCAATCATGTTGTATCCACGATGCTGGAAACTTCCGCAAAAGAGGTTGAGGAAGGCATCGCATCCAATGAAGCAGAGACAAAAAGCAACAAGTGACATATCGAATCAAGCAGCGCCGCCCATCCAATGCGGATCGGGCGGCGCTCCATTTTATCCAATTACAACAAAGGGGGATGCCTATCGAGATCAAAATACCAAAAGAAATCAGCGAATATCAGGAATCCGTATTCTTCGGCCTGAGCCTGCGGCAGTTTGTCTGCTCGCTGCTGGCCGTGGCCGCGGCGGTCGGACTGTACTTTGTGCTGTCCCGCACCGCAGGCGCCGAGTTCGCGGGCTGGGCGAGCATCCTCGGTGCGGCCCCGTTCGCGGCCTGCGGCTTTATTCGCTACCACGGCATGACCGCCGAGCAGACGCTGGCCGCCATCCTGCGCTCGGAGGTTTTTACCCCATGCAGGCTTGTGTTCAAAGGTGAAAACTGCTACTATTCCGCACTGGAACAGCGCATCCGCGCGGGCGAGAGAAAACCCAGCCGGGAAACGGAGGTGGCCGCATGATCAAAACCCTTGCCGCAAGCCTCAAGCGCGACAAAGAGAAATTCCGCGTCCCGCGCTCGGTGCAGGACGCTATCCCCATCCGCCGTATCTGGCCGGATGGGATTTTTCTTTGCGGGCAGGACGGCTATTCCCGCAGCTATCGCTTTACCGACATCAACTATGCGGTCGCGAGTAAAGAGGACAAGCTCGCCATGTTCCTCGATTACTCCGAGTTGCTCAACGCGCTGGATTCCGGTGTCTCGGCCAAGATCACGATCCACAACCGCAAGGTGGACAGGGGCCGGTACGAGCGGGATCTGCTGCTGCCCATGAAAAAAGACGGCCTCGATGCGTACCGCCGCGAATACAACGATATGCTGCGCTCCAAGATCACAGCCACGAGCAGCAGCGTGGTGCGCGAGCAGTACCTGACGATCAGCACACACAAGAAATCCATCGACGAAGCCCGCGCCTACTTCGCCCGCGTGGGCGGCGAAATCACAGCGCGATTTGCGAAGCTTTCCTCACAAGCTGTCCCGATGGACGCCGCTGAGCGGTTGGGTTTACTCCGCGACTTTTTCAAGGATGGAAAGCCCGCACCATTCCCCTTTGACATGGCCGACCGTGCGCGGCTCGGCCACGGCTTCAAGGAATGGTTCTGCCCGGACAGCATCGAGTTTCACGCCGACCATTTCAAACTGGACGGGCGCTTTGGCCGGGTGCTCTATCTGCGGGATTACGCCAGCTACATCAAGGACAGCTTTATCAATGAATTATGCGAGCTCGACCGCAGCCTTATGCTGTCCATCGACATCCTGCCGGTGCCGACCGACGAGGCTGCGCGCGAATTGCAGAACAAGCTGCTCGGTGTCGAGACAAACGTGGCGAACTGGCAGCGGCGGCAGAACAACGCCAGCAATTTCTCAGCGGTCATTCCCTACGATATGCAGCTCCAGCGCAGGGAAACCACCGAGTTTCTCGACGACCTGACCGGCCGCGACCAGCGCATGATGTTTGGCCTCGTGACGCTCGTACATTTAGCTGACAGTAAGGAACAGCTCGACGCCGACACCGAAAGCCTTTTGGCCATTGGCGGCAAGCACCGGTGCGAGCTGTCCACCCTGCGCTGGCAGCAGCGGGACGGCCTCGACACTGCCCTGCCCTACGGCGTGCGGCGTATCCACGCCCTGCGCACCCTCACGACTGAAAGCACCGCCGTCCTCATGCCGTTCAAGGCGCAGGAACTGTGCCATCCAAACGGCATCTACTACGGCCAGAATGCCGTGTCCGGCAGCATGATCCGCATCGACCGCGCAAAACTCCTCAACGGCCACTCGTTCCGGCTGGGTGTCTCCGGCAGCGGAAAATCCATGAGCGCCAAGGAGGAGATCGTCCACATCGCCCTTGCGACAGATGACGACATCCTCATCCTCGACCCGGAGTCGGAGTTCGGCCCGCTGGCCAGGGCGCTCGGCGGCGAGGTGCTGCCCGTCTCCCCGCACAGCAGCATTCATCTCAATGCACTCGATATGGACAGGGCCTACGGCGAGGGACAGAACCCGCTGATCGACAAGGTGCAGCTCATTCTTTCCATGTTCGAGCCGCTGGCGGAGCATGGCGCGCTGACAGCACGGCAGAAATCTCTGCTCGACCGCGCCGCGCGCATCGTCTACGACGGCTACCTGCGCAGCGGCTGCACCGGCCAGCCGCCGACGCTCGTCGATCTGCGCAGGGTTCTGCTCGCCCAACCGGAGCAGGAGGCGCACGACCTCGCGCTCGCCGCCGAGCTCTACACGACCGGCAGTCTCAATGTCTTTGCGCACCAGACCAATGTGGACACGGGCGCGCGCATCCTCGTGTATGATATCCGCGAACTCGACGAGCAGCTGCGGCCTGTGGGCATGGTAGTGACGCTCGACGCAATCTTCAACCGCGTGATCTGTAACTGGCGTCAGGGCAAACGGACGTGGGTGTTTGCGGACGAGTTTTATCTCTTGTTCCGGTACAGTTACAGCGCGGAGTTTTTCTACAGGCTGTTCAAACGCCTGCGAAAATACAATGCATATATCACGGCGGTGAGCCAGAATGTCGAGGAAATTCTGCGCTCGGACACCGCGCGGCTCATGCTGGCGAACAGCGAATTTTTGGTCATGCTCAATCAGGCCGCGACCGACCGCGACGAGCTGGCAAAGCTTTTGAGCATTTCCGAGACGCAGCTCTCGCACATCACGAACGTTCCTGCGGGGCATGGGCTGATCCGCTGCGGCGGCGTGATCGTGCCGTTTGAGAACAGCTTCCCGAAAGACACAAAGCTTTACACGCTCATGTCCACAAAGCCGGGTGAGGCATGGACAGAAAGCACAATGGAGGAAAAACAACATGAACTACGGTGAAAACGCGATGACAGAAACCTTCGAGGAGGTGACGGTGCTGGACAGGCCGATGCTGTTCATGTGCGGCAGGATCGACCGTTCTACAGTCCCGAAGGGCTTGTATGTGTATGAGGTGCGGCACGACGATGACCAGCGGGGCGATCCGGTGGAGATCGCGGAGCACATTCTCGTCAACCATTGGGGGACGCTGCTCTCAAGCCGACCGATTCGTCTGCTCGGCGCGCCGGGCGGCAAACCGTACCGGCTCATCGACCCGGACGGGGACTGGAACTACGAGGGTGTCACTTCAACCGTGCGGCAATATTTGGAGCGGCATCCGCCGCGCAAAGCAAAGCGCTGGGTCGAAGAAAGGTGAAAATCGTCTCTTGTGCCCGCGCGCGGGATGCGATATACTATATAGGCAGGGGGTGGAACAATGGAGACAAACAATCAGGGCAAACCGCAGCGCAGCGGCGAAAATGTGGATTTCGAGCGCATCCGGCGCATCACCGGCTACCTCGTCGGCACGACAGATCGCTGGAACGACGCGAAAAAAGCCGAGCTCGATGACCGGGTGAAGCACACAGCGAAAAACTGAAGCACGGCATACGCAGCGCCCGCCGGGGATTTTTATCTCCGGCGGGCGTAGTGTTGTTATGACTCTGAAAAGGAAATGTTTTGAGTAAGAGTCTGTCTCAAAGATTCTTTCCTATTCGGTTTCGTTCATATAGAAGTTTCAAGTTCCAGAATCTTGCGGGGGGTTGTAAGGACATCTAAGGTGTTCCCTTGTGCATCAACAAATTCCACCTCAAAATATTCTTCGTTATACTCCAATACGATTGTACCATCGGTACCGGCAGACAGTCCGTTGAAATCTTCAGTGAGACGGACAACATCTAATTCGTGCATCATTTGTTTCTCCTCTTTGTCGAGGTTTATGGTTATCGATTTGATGCGAAGCTCGACGACCGCGTGAAGCATATAACCAAAATCTGAAGCAGTTGACATATAGCGCCCGCCGAGGGCTTTTCTCCCTGACGGGCGTTGCAATTTATAAGTGCGGAAAATCAGGAGTGATTTTGTACTTTAATTGGGCGGCGTCCAGCTTTTCTTTTGCTTCCATAGCAGTTCTGGCATTAATTTCTGTAAGAATTGCACCGGAGTTATTAAGAATCGCTTTCGCTTTCAGGAAATTCCCCCCGATTATATGGGAAATCACCTTGAGCTTTTCAACAGTTATATCGTTATCCGATAAAAGTGAAATGCTATAGAGAGTTTCATCAGCATCGATCGGTGATACATACGTTGTAGCGACGCTCCAATCACAGTTTTCGCAGGATAGAATCAAGGTGGAACCATCAATGACGTGATCAAGTGCCCCACCACATTGTGGACAATTTGTCATTTTCTATTGCCTCCCGGTTTAAATTTTATAAATTTGCCAAGTTGTTTCATATCGGGCAGACCTCTTGAATCTGTCGCTGCAATAAAATGTTTCCCATTCGGATATGCCCACAAGGTATCGCTGGGAGCATATACATTTACGTTCAACCTATTTGCAAGATTTTGCGCAAAACCAGCAGTTGAAGCGCCTGTCCTACAGGAAAGAAGTCGTATATCCTGCCCATGATATCCTGGGAGTTGCTGGATGAGTCGTGCGGCTGTCCGAGAGTCAATTTGGATTTTTTGACCGTTATGTTCAACTTCGATGGTAGAGGCCGTCCCGTGTGCAATTAAATCAAATTTACCACCCGGATCAACATCCTTTCGTTTCCTTATATTTCTGAGAAATTGATCGAGGTTCCTCATAAATGAAGCATCGCCGGAAGCTATTCCCCGCGCCCCTTGAGTCGCTCCAAATCCACCATGATATCCGGCTCCCATCAGGCGCTCA
>CANRZX010000184.1 GCA_947644575.1 uncultured Clostridia bacterium
AAAAACGAGCAGACGGCCCGCGCGTCGTTCCAAAAAATGCTCGCGGACGCTGTTTCCGACGAGAATATTATTTATGTTATTTCCGAGAAGGAACAGCTTGCCCTGCTCCCCGAGGGCTGTGTGCGGGTGCTGGTGACCGCGAGCTTGGAGAGCATCCGCCAGCGCTTCGCGGAGCGGATGCATGGGAATCTGCCCGCGCCGGTCGCCGCGATGTTGGAGCGGAAATACGGGCAGTTTGAAAGCGAGGCGCACGATGTGCGCATCGACACGGAGACGCTCTCCCCGCAGGACGCCTGTGACAGAATTCTTCAATATGCGGCGCAGACGGGCCGCATGGCAAAATGAAAAAACAGCCGCCCTGATTGGGGCAGCTCCCATAAGAGAATTGACACCCGCTGAGAAGCAGTTGCTTTTCAGCGGGTGTTGTGCGATAATAGCTTAATGAATTGGGACATCGGAGGATTTCATGAACGATATATCTCTATGTATCATGACCAGAGAGCTTTGCCACGAATTATATAGGGGGTGGGAAAACGATTCCGCCATATATATGGATATGGATTTATTTATACCCTACCGATATAATGAAAAAGCGGTAAACAGATATTTTGACTCTAAGCAAAACCGGTCCCGCATTTTATTCGCAATTATGAAAGATGGCAAGCCGATAGGAGAACTTCAACTAAAGCAAATCGATTATGAGGCCAAAGAATGTACGTTAAGTATTCATATGCAAAATGACAATGTAAAAGGACATGGCTATGGAACCCGCGCAGAGCAGTTAGCTTTACAGTACGCTTTTGATGTTTTGGGAATGATCGCAGTAAATGCTGATACCATTATAAAAAATACCCGGAGCCAGTATGTCCTTGAAAAGGTAGGTTTTCAATATATAAGAGAAGCGGATGGGTTCAGGTATTACCGGTATGTGCAATAAATTCTCCATTTATCGCACTTCTCCACAGACATTTTTCCGAAAGTGCCATAGTGGGTGACACCGTATAAAAAGGGCAAGGCAAGCCGTGGTGGCCTGTCTTGCCCTTAACTTCTTTATAAATCCTTACCCTTAGGGACGGTTGTTTTTTCACAGTATTCCGCAAGGGAAAACCGAGGGAAAAGCGCGCGGCCGGGAGAGACTCCCGGCCGCAGGACAGGCGAGAGGGACGCTCAGCCGGCCAGTGAAGCCGCGCCGGAGCGCACATGAAATTTTGCCAAAACGAGCGAGAGGCAGACGCCGGCCAGCCCGATGCAGGCGGTGACGAGCGTTACCTGACCCAGCGCGGGGAAAAGCGTGTCCGGATTGGACAGGATCAACAGTACGCCGTGATGATAGGAAAGTGGCAGATAAAAACCGGTCGCGCTCAGGCAAAGCGCCCAGCCCGCGCCGTGGCCGTGGAACAAACGGACGGCCTGCGCGGCAAACAGCAGCCCCTGCCCCAGCGCGCAGAGCGTCAGGATGACGTTCAGCAGCGGAGCAAGCCGGTCGGTCGCGATAAAAGCCGGGAGCGTGCCGCGCAGACAGCACGCCGAAAGCCCGAAAACCGCCGCGGCGCTTGCCGCCAGCAGAAGGGCGGAGCCGCATACGAGGGGCGCGTCCGCCTTGGGCCGCGCGTGGACCGGGCCGCGCAGCAGCGCGAACAGGAGAACGCCGCCGAGGCATACGCCGAAGGACGCGAGGATCTGCGGGAGAGGAATCGCGTTTTGGGGGAAAAGATGGATGGCAAAAGCGAGCAGCATCGACGCGCCCGCGAGCAGCAGCGGAAACGATCGCTGAACCGAGAGCGCTGTATTTTTCGTGTTTTGCCGCGTGGTTTGGATTTGCGCCGCCAGCGCAGCGCACTCCTCGCACTCGGAAAGGTGCTCCGAAACAAACTGCTTGGTTGCGTCGGAGCAGTCGCCCGCGCACCAGCGGCCCAGCAGATCGCGGACGACGCCACAGATTTTTTGTGTCATTTGAAAAACCTCCTTACAGTGAAATGAAGCTGCTTGAAAATCCGCCGCATGGGCCGCGAGGACGGACAACACGGTGAATTTTTCGACAAAAAATTTTACCTCTTTGCCTTCCCCCTTGGGGGGCAGTAGGCCGCAGCCGCTTGCGGTTCGCGCTTTGGTGCTCCCGCTCGCGGGCGTCCCTTGCATGGGCGCCGTTACCCAAATCATAGATTTGGACGGCGCCGCAAGGTGGCATTTGCAAAGCAAATGACGGATGAGGGGAAGCTTCCATACGCACAATTTTTTAATAAAATGATACGTGATCAGGCTCCCGCGCTTGTTTCAAATCGCCGCGGGGGAGGGGCCTGCCGCGCCGCAGTAAAGCCGTCAGGCCCAGCCCTTGGCGCGCTCCACGGCCTTGTGCCAGCCGTCCACCAGCGCTCTGGCGTCGTCCCCGGCCAGCTGCGGCTCGTACAGGCGGTCCAGCGTCCACTGGCCCTTGATGTCGTCCAAATCGCGCCAGACGCCGACGGCGAGGCCCGCCAAATACGCCGCGCCCAGCGCCGTCGTCTCGCGGATCATCGGGCGGCGCACCGTCACGCCCGCGATGTCCGCCTGAAACTGCATCAGCAGATTGTTGGCCGACGCGCCGCCGTCCACCTTCAGCTCGCGGAAACACACGCCGCTGTCGGCCTGCATGGCCGTCAGCACGTCCATCGTCTGATAGGCGATGCTCTCCAGCGCCGCGCGGATGATGTGGTTGCGCCCAGCGCCACGCGTCAGGCCTAAAATCGCCCCGCGCGCGTACATATCCCAGTGCGGCGCGCCCAGCCCCGTGAACGCGGGCACGACATACACGCCCGCGCTGTCCGGCACTTTACTTGCGAAATACTCGCTGTCGGCGCTCTCGCTGATGAGCTTCAGCTCGTCGCGCAGCCATTGGATCACCGCGCCGCCGACGAACACGCTGCCCTCCAGCGCGTACGTCACTTTGCCGCCGAGGCCGACGGCGATGGTCGTCAGCAGGCCGTTTTTGCTGTTCACCGGCGTGTCGCCCGTGTTCATCAGCATAAAGCAGCCCGTGCCGTAGGTGTTTTTTACGTCGCCGCGCGCAAAGCACGTCTGGCCGAACAGCGCGGCCTGCTGGTCGCCCGCGGCGCCCGCGATGGGCACCTCGGCCCCGCCGATGCGGGCCGTCCCGTAGACCATGCTCGAATCGCATACCTTCGGCAGCATGCACAGCGGGATGTCCAGCAGCGCGCAGATGTCCCTGTCCCACTCGAGCGTGTGGATGTTGAACAGCATGGTGCGCGAGGCGTTCGTCACGTCCGTCACGTGCGCCGCGCCGCCCGTCAGCTTCCAGATCAGCCACGTGTCCACCGTGCCGAACAGCAGCTCGCCGCGCTCCGCGCGCTCCCGCGCGCCCTCGACATGGTCGAGGATCCACTTGATTTTCGTCGCGCTGAAATACGCGTCGATCAAAAGTCCGGTTTTTTCCCGGATCATTTCGGCGTGGCCCTGCTGCTCTAAACGGGTGCACACGTCGGATGTGCGGCGACACTGCCACACGATGGCGTTGTACACGGGGCGGCCGGTGGTCTTGTCCCACACGATCGTCGTCTCGCGCTGGTTTGTGATGCCGATGGCCGCGAGCTCGGACGCGTCCAGCCCGCTGCGCGCGAGCACCTCGGTCAGAACGCCGTACTGCGAGGCGTAGATCTCCATCGGGTCATGCTCGACCCAGCCCGCCTTCGGATAATGCTGGGTGAATTCCTTTTGAGCCATATTGACAATGTTCTGGTGCTCGTCAAAAATAATGGCGCGGCTGGACGTCGTGCCCTGGTCGAGCGCCATGATGTACTTGCTCATCGCACGGTTCCTTTCTGTATGGAGGTCCCGGCATTCCGGGCGGGCCAAACGCCCGCCCGGGCGGTGCGCGGGAAGGGACGGGCGCTTACAGTGCCGCGACCACCGAAATTTTGATCTTGTATTCCGGTACGGCCAGCCTGCCGCCGGTGACGCTGCGTGCGGGCTCGCTGTCGTCGACGATCCACGCGTCCCACACGGCGTTGAACGCGCCGTAATCGGCCATGTCGGCCAGCGTGATCGTGGCGGTCAGCACGCGGGATTTGTCTGTGCCGTTGCGCGCCAAAATATTGTCGATGACGCGCAGCACGTCCCGCGTCTGCCCGGTGATGTCGGCCTCCAAATCCGTTGTCGTAATGCCGCTGGTGTACACGAGGCCGCCGTGTACCACGCTTAGAGAGCGCCGTCCGTTTGCGCCGTTGCGTTTGATGTCCATTTTTTCGTCTTCCTTTCATGGCCGTTTCCCCGCCTTCCCCGCGCCCCGCGCGCTTGAAAAGAGGGGAATAAGGCGATTTTTACATGGAAAAAGCTTTTATTTTTGGGACAAAGTTGTTATAATATAAATTAGGAAAACTGTATTTCGCTATGGGCGCGGGGTGCCTTTTTTCTATCATATCATTTTCTGCGAGGAATTTCCACATGAAAAAATGCGTTGCCGCGTTTCTGGCCATATTTTTTTGCGCCGTCCTGTTCCCCCCATCCGCCGCGGCTGCGGGCTATCCCCTGCCGGAGGGCACGACCATCACGGCGCAGGCCGCCTATTTCATCAATTTGGACACGGGGATCGTCGTATTTGAGCAAAACGCGGACGAGGCGCGCAGCATCGCCAGCCTGACCAAGCTGATGACTGCGCTGCTGCTGCTGGAAAACGTCGACGATCTGGCCGGCACGCGCATTGTCGCCGAACGCAGCCTGTATGTGCCGCCCATCACGACGCCGGGCTCCTCAAACGCGGACATTCTGCCGGGGGAATCCGTCAGCGCGCTGGACATGCTCTACGCGATGATGCTGCCCAGCGGCAACGAGGCCGCCGAGGCCGTGGGTTATCACATCAGCAGCGGCAACCTGAACAATTTTTACGCGCTGATGAACGCGCGCGCCGCGGAATTGGGCTGTACGAACACCCATTTCGCGAGCACGAACGGCCTGCAGGAGATGGACGAGGGCAACTACTCCTCGGCCCATGACGTCGCGCGGATCGCCGAAGCCTGCTGGAAGCACGAGATTTTCCGCACCGTGGTCGGGACGCTGACGCATCAGATGCCCGCGACCGACAATCCCCGGCACGCCTCGCCCTACACCATCCAGAGCACGAACCGCATGCTGGTCGGCTCGGCCAGCGTTTATCGCGACTACATCAAGGGTATGAAAACCGGGTCGACCGAGGCGGCGGGCCGATGCTTTGCCTCCGCGGCCGTCAACGACCGGGGCGAGACGTATCTCGGCGTGGTGCTCGGCACCCCGTGGGACGTGCCGCCCAATGAATACGCGTCTTCCTTTTACGATACCGCCGCGATCTACGACTGGCTGTTCGCCAATTTCTCGGTGCGGCCGTCCATCGACACCGGCTCGCCCGTGACGGAGATCAAGGTAAACTACTGCTCCGATATGGACACGCTGATGCTCTATCCCGCCGACGATCTGCGCACCGTGCTGCCGAACGGCGGCGAGGACCTGCTGGAGAAAACGTTCGACGTGCCCGAGAGCGTGGACGCGCCCCTGCAGATGGGCGACCGGATCGGCTCGGTGACGCTGACGCTCAATGGGGAGCTGGTCGGCACGGTCGACCTGATCGCGGGGCAGGATGTCGCGCGGAGCGATTTCCTGTACGCGCTGGCGCAGGTTAAGGCATTTTTTCAAAGCCTTTATTTCCGTGTGGTCTGTATCCTGACGGTGATCTTTTTGGCA
>CANRZX010000185.1 GCA_947644575.1 uncultured Clostridia bacterium
CGGGGACGGCTCGGGATCCGTCCCGCGTTCAGAACAATCCGCTGATAACGCCATTTTCGTCAACATCAATATTTTCCGCGGCGGGCTTTTTAGGCAGGCCGGGCATCGTCATGATGCTGCCCATCACGGCGACAACAAAGCCCGCGCCGGCCGAGAGCCGCAGCTCGCGTACCGTCATGGTAAAGCCTGTGGGTGCGGCCAGCAGCGACGCGTCGTCCGAAAAGCTGTACTGTGTTTTGGCGACGCATACCGGTAGTCGGCCAAAGCCATTTGTTTCCAATTCGGCCAGTTGTTTTTTCGCGACGGCGGAAAAAGCGACGTCGTCCGCGCCATAGATGCGTTGGCACACCGCGCGCAGCTTGTCCTCCACGGGCGCGTCGTCCGGATAGGTGAACCGCACCGGGCGCTGCTCCAGCACATTCAGTACAGCCTCGGCCAGCGCGAGTCCGCCCTCTCCGCCCTTGGCGAACACCTCGCTCAGCGCGCACGGCACGCCCCACTCCGCGCACAGACGGCGCAGCTCGTCGTGCTCCTCGTCGCTGTCGGTGGGGAACGCGTTAATCGCCACGCATACCGGCAGGCCGAATTGGTCGCGCAGATTCTTAACATGGCGCTCGAGGTTCGCGCTGCCCGCTTTCAGATAATTCAAGTCCGGCACGCCAAGACGGTCCTTCGGGCATCCGCCGTGGTGCTTGAGCGCCCGCACCGTGGCCACGACGACGGCCGCGGATGGCTCGATGCCGGACAGGCGACACTTGATGTCAAGGAATTTTTCCGCGCCGAGATCCGCGCCGAAGCCCGCCTCCGTAACAACGTAATCGGCTAACTTGCGGCCCAGACGCGTGGCGATGACGCTGTTGCAGCCGTGAGCGATGTTGGCGAACGGCCCGCCGTGTATCAGCGCGGGCGTGTGCTCGAGTGTCTGCACAAGGTTTGGATCGAACGCGTCCTTGAGCAGCGCCGCCATCGCGCCCGCCGCGCCGAGCTGTCCCGCTGTAACGGGCGCGCCGCCATACGTATACCCCACGACAATGCGCGCGAGGCGCGCCTTCAAATCCGCAAGGTCGGACGCAAGGCAGAAAATCGCCATAACCTCGCTGGCTACGGTGATGTCAAAGCCATCCTCGCGCGGGGTTCCGTTGGCCTTGCCGCCAAGGCCGTCCGTCAGAAAACGAAGCTGGCGGTCGTTCATATCGACACAGCGCTTCCATGTGATCCTTCGCGGGTCGATGCCCAGCGCGTTGCCCTGATAAATATGGTTGTCAATCATGGCGGCCAGTAGGTTATTGGCCGTGCCGATGGCGTGCAGATCACCCGTGAAATGCAGGTTGATGTCCTCCATCGGCACCACCTGCGCATAGCCGCCGCCCGCGGCGCCGCCCTTGATGCCAAACACCGGGCCAAGGCTCGGCTCACGCAGCGCGAGAATGACCTTTTTGCCCATCCGGTGCATCGCGTCCGCGAGGCCTACGCTCGTCGTCGTTTTGCCTTCGCCCGCGGGCGTAGGGCTGATGGCCGTGACAAGAATCACCTTCGCGTCCGGCTGAGCGTCTTTTTGTTTCACAAGGCGATGATCCACCTTCGCCTTATACCTTCCGTAAGGAATCTGTGCCCCAGGCCCCACCCCAAGCGACGCGGCTATCTCGGCGATAGGCAGAAGCTGCGCTTCCTGCGCGATCTGAATATCTGTTTTCATCCCGTCATCCCTTTCCCCGTTTGATCGAAGTGAAATGGCTTATATCCTATCTTAACAAATTGCGCGGGGGAAAACAAGGTGCAGGTTTGCCAATAATATGTAATAACCAATCGTGGCGGCAGTTACAATTCAAGCTTGACATTCGGACAAAAACCATGTAAAATATCATTGTTGCGCCGTGGGCGTGTTTTGTCGTGCCTGCGTCCGCTTCATTCGGGGAAAGCGGAATCTCCGCTTTCCGATAAATTTTTTCGAAAGGAGGAACATTATGCCTACTTTTAACCAGCTCGTGCGCAAGGGCCGTGAGGTGCTGGAAAAGAAATCGACGGCGCCTGCTCTTCTGAAGGGCTACAACTCTCAGAAGAAGGCGTATACGGATCAAAATTCGCCGCAAAAGCGCGGGGTCTGCACCGCCGTTCGTACCATGACGCCGAAGAAGCCGAACTCCGCGCTTCGCAAGGTCGCCCGTGTGCGTCTTTCCAACGGGATCGAGGTCACCTCGTATATCCCCGGCATCGGCCACAATCTGCAGGAGCACAGCGTCGTTCTGATCCGCGGCGGCCGTGTCAAGGATCTTCCGGGCGTGCGCTACCACATCATCCGCGGCACGCTCGATACTCAGGGCGTCGCGAACCGCGGCCAGGCTCGCTCCAAATACGGCGCGAAGCGTCCCAAGGCCGGCAAGAAGTAAACAAAACCACCAGGATTAGTACAGCCCCGATAAGGGTTTTTTAGATAGATAAAGCCTTTTCGAGGGACAGTACGGGAGTTTGATTACTTTCGAGTACCGATGATATCATTGTATGAAGGAGGGAAGAAAGATGTCCAGAAGAGGTAATATTGCAAAGCGTGACGTTTTGGCGGATCCTTTGTATAATTCCAAAATGGTGACACGTCTGATCAACAATATCATGTACGACGGCAAAAAAGGCGTCGCGCAGAAAATCGTTTACGATGCGTTCGATATCGTGAAGGAAAAAACCGGCAACGACCCGCTCGAGAGCTTTGAAAAAGCGCTGGAGAACATCATGCCGGTGCTTGAGGTCAAGGCGCGCCGCGTCGGCGGCTCCACCTATCAGGTGCCGATGGAGGTGCGCCCCGAGCGCCGCGAGACGCTGGGCCTGCGCTGGCTGACGACCTATGCCCGCGCCCGCAGCGAGCGCACGATGCGCGAGCGTCTGGCCGGCGAGATCATGGACGCCGTCAACGGCAACGGCAACGCGTGCAAAAAGCGCGAGGACACCCACAAGATGGCAGAGGCCAACAAGGCGTTTGCGCATTACCGGTATTGATCCCAGCGCCTTAATTTTAGGAGGAAATTATGCCAAGAGACGTTTCTCTGGAAATGACCAGAAACATCGGCATTATGGCTCACATCGACGCCGGCAAGACGACGACGACCGAGCGCATCCTGTTCTATACAGGCATCAACCATAAAATCGGTGAGACGCACGACGGCGCCGCGACAATGGACTGGATGGCGCAGGAGCAGGAGCGCGGCATTACGATCACGTCTGCCGCCACCACTTGTTATTGGAGCCATACCGAGCTTCAAAACGACCCGGCGCTCGCGAAGAAGAACCGGCACCGGATCAATATCATTGACACCCCGGGCCACGTGGACTTCACCGTCGAGGTGGAGCGCAGCCTGCGCGTGCTGGACGGCAGCGTAACCGTTATGTGCGCGAAGGGCGGCGTCGAGCCGCAGTCCGAGACGGTGTGGCATCAGGCGAATAAATATCATGTCCCTCGCATGATCTATGTCAACAAGATGGACATCATGGGCGCGGATTTCTATCACGTGCTGGACATGATTAAGGACCGCCTGAAGGCGAACGCCATCCCCATTCAGCTGCCCATCGGCAAGGAGGAGACGTTCCGCGGCATCATCGACCTGCTGGAAATGCAGGCTTACGTCTACTATGACGATCTCGGCAAGGATATCCGCAAGGAGCCGATTCCCGAGGATATGCAGGAGCTGGCGGAGCAGTACCGCGGCGAAATGATCGAGGCCATCGCCGAAAACGACGAGGAGCTGATGATGAAGTATCTGGACGGCGAGGAGTTGTCCATCCCCGAGATGAAGGCTGCCATCCGCAAGGAGACCATCGCGAACACGATCGTCCCCGTTGTATGCGGCACCTCGTATAAGAATAAGGGTGTGCAGAAGCTGCTCGACGCCATTGTCGACTATATGCCCGCCCCGACCGACATCGAGGACATCAAGGGCACAAACCCCGATACCGAGGAGGAGGAGTCCCGTCCGTCGGACGACAAGGCCCCGTTCTCGGCGCTGGCGTTCAAGATCGCGACCGACCCGTTTGTGGGCAAGCTCTGCTTCTTCCGCGTCTATTCCGGCGTTGTCGAGGCGGGCAGCACGGTGTACAACTCCGTGAAGGACAACCGCGAGCGCATGGGCCGCATACTTCAGATGCACGCCAATCACCGGCAGGACATCGAGGTCTGCTACGCGGGCGACATCGCGGCGGCCGTGGGCCTGAAGAACACGACCACCGGCGATACGCTGTGCGATGAAAAGCACCCGATCATCCTCGAGAGCATGGAATTCCCCGAGCCGGTCATCCGCGTGGCCATCGAGCCCAAGACAAAGGCCGGTCAGGAGAAGATGGGCATCGCCCTGTCGAAGCTGGCCGAGGAGGATCCGACGTTCCGCACCTACACCGACGAGGAGACGGGTCAGACCATCATCGCCGGTATGGGCGAACTCCATCTGGAGATCATCGTGGACCGCCTGCTCCGGGAGTACAAGGTGGAGGCCAACGTGGGCGCGCCCCAGGTGGCCTACAAGGAGACCATCAAGAAGAGCGTCCAGCAGGATACCAAGTACGCCCGCCAGTCCGGCGGCAAGGGCCAGTACGGCCACGTCAAGATTCGCGTGGAGCCCAACGAGTCCGGCAAGGGCTACGAGTTCGTCAACGAAGTGGTGGGCGGCGCGGTGCCCAAGGAGTATATCCCCGCCGTGGACGCCGGCATCCAGGGAGCCATGCTCTCCGGCGTGCTGGCCGGTTATCCGGTGGTGGACGTGAAGGTCACCCTGTACGACGGAAGCTATCACGAGGTGGACTCCTCGGAAATGGCCTTCAAGATCGCCGGTTCCATGGCCTTCAAGGAGGCCTGCCAGAAGGCGGACGCCACCCTGATGGAGCCCATTATGAAGGTCAGCGTCATTGTGCCTGACGAGTATCTGGGCAACGTCATCGGCGACCTGAACAGCCGCCGCGGACAGATCCAGGGCCAGGAGAACCGCACCGGCGCCACCCAGGTGGACAGCCTGGTGCCGCTGGCCAACATGTTCGGCTACGCCACCGACCTGCGGTCCTCCACTCAGGGCCGCGGCCAGTACTCCATGGAGCCCCACAGCTACGTGCAGATTCCCAAGAATATCGCGGAAAAGATCGTGGCCGAGAGGGGCCGTAATCAGGACTGATGCCTGTAGGGCGCGCCTCTCAGGAGGAAAATAAGGCGGGCAAAGCCGTCTCGTCCTGCGAAGGGAATTCTGTGCCCGTGAAAAAATAGGGTTGCAATTATGGACGAAATAGGATAAAATATCCACAATACGTCCACAGCCCTATCCGACTCAAAAAAGCATTACTGTAATATTAAGGAGGAAAAATCCAATGGCTAAGGCAAAATTTGAACGTACCAAGCCCCATGTAAACATCGGCACCATCGGTCACGTCGACCACGGCAAGACCACCCTGACCGCCGCCATCACCAAGTATCTGTCCCTTCAGGGCAAGGCCCAATATGAGGACTACTCCAGCATCGACAAGGCTCCCGAGGAGCGCGAGCGCGGCATCACCATCAACACCGCCCACGTGGAGTACGAGACCGACAACCGTCACTATGCCCACGTTGACTGCCCGGGCCACGCCGACTATATCAAGAACATGATCACCGGCGCTGCTCAGATGGACGGCGCTATCTTGGTCATCGCCGCCACCGACGGCCCCATGG